>JBEGSA010000001.1:0-85678 GCA_041180145.1 Actinomycetota bacterium
CCTCGGTAGAGGTTGTTGCATTGCTGCGCAAACCAACTGCCGCAAAGGTGGAAGTAAATGTCGCACTTGTTGGTTTTGATATTCCTAACGAATTCGTCGTTGGCTACGGCCTCGACTATGCCGAGCGTTATCGCACCCTAAAGGGCGTAGCAATCTTGGCGCCTTCGGTTTACGCCTAGAAAGGAATGAGGCAAACGCCTCAAGCATGAACTTCAAGAAGATTCTCAGCGGCCCATTTGTGTGGATATTTGCCGCCGTTTTGGTTTTGCTCATCGGCTCGTCGATGGTGAACGGCAACACATTCAAAAAGGTCGACACCGCCTACGGCCTAAGCCTCATCGAAAACGGCAAGGCCGAATCGGTCAAAATTCTTGGCAACGACCAGCGCGTAGACGTTGTGCTGACCAACGAAGATGCCAAGTACGGCAAGAACGTGCAGTTCTACTACGTTCAGCCACGTGGCGCACAGGTCACCGAAGCAATCGCCAACGCCCAAATCACAAAGGGCTACAACGATGACGTTCAGGGCACCCCTTGGTACCTTGCGCTTCTGGGTTCACTGCTTCCGTTCATCATCATCGGCGCAATCTTCTGGTTCTTGATGTCTGGCATGCAGGGCGGCAACAGCAAAGTCATGAACTTTGGCAAGTCGCGCGCGAAGCTCGTGAATAAAGAGCAGTCCACAGTCACGTTTGCCGACGTCGCTGGTGCCGATGAGGCCCTAGAAGAGCTGCAAGAAATCAAGGAGTTCCTGAAGGAACCTGAGAAGTTCCAGAAGCTCGGTGCAAAGATTCCTCGCGGTGTGCTTTTGTATGGCCCTCCCGGAACCGGAAAGACCCTGGTCGCCAAGGCTGTAGCCGGCGAAGCGGGCGTTCCATTCTTCTCAATTTCAGGTTCTGACTTCGTTGAGATGTTTGTTGGTGTGGGTGCTTCGCGCGTTCGCGACCTGTTCGAGCAGGCAAAGCAGGCTGCCCCGGCAATTATCTTTGTTGATGAAATCGATGCAGTTGGTCGCCACCGCGGCGCCGGAATTGGCGGCGGCAACGACGAGCGCGAGCAGACACTGAATCAGCTTTTGGTTGAGATGGACGGCTTTGACTCAAAGACCAACGTGATTTTGATTGCGGCAACCAACCGCCCCGACATTCTTGACCCGGCACTTCTGCGCCCTGGTCGATTTGACCGTCAGATCGGAGTGGGTGCTCCGGACCTAATTGGTCGCGAACAAATTTTGAAGGTTCACGCCAAGAACAAGCCAATGGCCAACGACGTTGATTTGGCAGTTGTTGCCCGACGCACCCCTGGTTTCACGGGTGCCGACTTGGCCAACGTTTTGAACGAAGCCGCACTTTTGACCGCTCGTCAAAATGAGAGCAAGATTACCGCGGCAACCCTGGATGAGGCAATCGATCGAGTCATTGGCGGGCCTCAGAAGAAGACTCGTCTGATGCAAGACCAAGAGCGTCTGAACACCGCCTATCACGAGGCTGGCCACGCTTTGGTTGCCGCTTCGATGAACAACAGTGACCCGGTGACCAAGGTAACCATCTTGCCTCGCGGTCGCGCTTTGGGTTACACCATGGTCTTGCCACTCGAAGACCGCTACTCGGTTTCACGCAACCAGCTGCTTGACCAGATTGCCTATGCCATGGGCGGTCGCGTTGCTGAAGAAATTGTTTTCCACGACCCAACCACCGGTGCTTCGAATGACTTCGAAAAGGCAACCTCGATTGCGCGCCAGATGGTCACCCAGTATGGCTTTAGCTCAACCATCGGAGCAGTTAGCTTCGGCGGCGGAGGCGAGGTCTTCATCGGGCGCGACATGGCTCAGGCACGCGAATATTCTGAGGCCACCGCTCAGCAAATCGATGCAGAAATTCGTGCAATCCTTGACGCCGCTCATGATGAGGCCTACAAAGCTCTAAACCAGAACCGCGCGATTCTTGACGCCTTGGCCAAAGAGCTCATGGAGCGCGAAACTCTGAACCAAGAAGATATCGCGGCAATCTTCAAAAACGTTAAGAAGATCGCTCCGCGCGCACAGTGGTTGAGCAAAAAGACCCGTCCGGTTTCAAAGCAGGGTCCGATTGCTATTCCGGTGAAGGGCTCGTCGGCAGCGAAGGCAAAGAAGGCTGCGGCCGCTGAAGCGAAGGCTGCTAAGCCGGAAGTCAAGCGCAAGCCTGCGGCCAAGTCTCTAGTTGCCAAGACCACATCAAAGCCAGCGGTCAAGAAACCGGCACCAAAGAAGCCAACCGAGTAAATCGTGTTTGATTCAGCGCGCGTTAAGGCAGCGGTGGTAGAGCTTATTGCTGCCATCGGTGAAGACCCAACCCGCGCCGAATTGTTGGCAACCCCGCAAAAGGTTGCCGAGGCATATGCCGAGTTTTTCAAAGGCATCGACATCGACGAAAAATCGGCGCTAGCCGACACCTTCGAAGCCGAGCACAACGACGTTGTAATTCTGAAAGACATCGACTTTGTGTCAATGTGTGAACACCACCTGCTGCCTTTCACCGGCATTGCACACATTGCGTATTTGCCAAGCGATCGAGTCGTTGGCCTAGGTCGACTTCCAAAGTTGGTTGAGATCATTGCGGCTCGTCCTCAATTGCAAGAAAATCTAACGGCTCAAATTGCCGACGCGCTCGAGGATGGCCTCGGCACCAAAGGAGTTGTGGTTGTCGTTCAGGCTCGCCACCACTGTGTGATTTCGCGAGGCGCTCGTCAACCCGAGGCAAACACAATAACCATGGCATCGCGTGGTTGCTATTCAGAGCCAGCGGCGCGTGCCGAAGTTATGGGCTTGATATCAAAATGAGTTTTCACCGACCGCTGGTTATGGGCGTGCTGAATGTTACCCCCGACTCATTCAGCGACGGCGGCAAATACTCTTCGGTTGAGGCAGCGCTAGATCATGCTCGCCTGCTGGTTATGGGCGGCGCAAACATCATCGATGTTGGTGGCGAATCAACCCGGCCAGGAGCCGAAAGAATTGCCGTCGAAGAAGAATTGGCTCGAGTCGTGCCGGTAATCGAAGCGATTCACGACGACCTGCTTGCAAGTGGCAACAGCGATGTGAAAATCAGCATCGACACCATGAATGCGACCACCGCTCTGGCAGCGGTCGCTGCCGGCGCAACCATCATCAACGATGTTTCGGGCGGGCTTGCCGACCCAAAAATGATCGCCGTGGCGGCAACCACCGGTGCAACTTTTGTCATTTCACATTGGCGTGGCTTCAGCACAGATATGGACCAACTAAACAACTATCTTGACGTTGCCGCCGATGTGGCCCACGAGCTTCAGCTTCGGGTCGATGCGGCAATCGCGGGTGGAGTGAAACGCGCCAAAATTGTTGTCGACCCGGGTCTAGGTTTCGCCAAAGACCAGGATCAAAACTGGAAGCTCGTAGCAAGGCTTGATGAGCTTGAAAAGCTCGAACTGCCCATCTTGGTTGGCGCTAGCCGCAAGCGATTCATAGCCGGTGCGCTTGACGAAGATCTTGCTGCAGGTGAATCCGGTTTGCTCTCAGGCGATACAGCTACCGTCAACTCGCCCTCCAATGGCATAAGCAACAGTCGCCGAGATTTGGCCACGGCCGTGCTCACCGCTCTTTTGCTGCAACGCAAGCTTTGGGGCGTTCGAGTGCACAACGTGATCGCAACATCCGACGCCATCGCAATCGTCGCCGCGCTGCGCGATGCCGAGGGCAAACAATAGAGTTAAGCCATGCCTCACAAACCTCAAACTCACAAAATCAAGCTCACCGGTTTGCGGGTTTATGCGCACCACGGGGTTTTTGACTTTGAGCGCCAAAACGGCCAAGACTTCTACATCGATGCCACCGTATGGATCTCGGGCAACAAAGCGGCCTTCAATGACGACCTGAATGCCACCGTTCACTACGGGGATCTAGCTAAGGCAATTGTCGACAACGTAAAGGCCCAGCCGGTTGACCTGCTCGAAACCCTCGCTCAGCGCTTGCTTGATCTTGTGCTCAACTTTGGTGGCCCTGCCAGCCCAATCATCGAGGCCGAAATTACCGTTCATAAGCCAAACGCTCCCATCGTTTATGAGTTCGAAGATGTTTCAGTCACCGTTAAAGCCAAGAAAGAAGTTCATGGCTGAACCGGTTCGCGCAATTCTGGCGCTTGGCGGAAACCTAGGCAAGCGCCGCAAAACCATTCGCTCGGCACTCAAGGCCCTGGCAGCGACCCCGGGCATCAAGGGAGTCAGATGCTCGCCACTGGTCGAATCTGCAGCGGTGACAGAAGCAGGTGTCGACGAAACCAAGCCGAATTACATGAACGGTGTTGTGCAAATCGACACCACGCTCAAGCCAAAAGAACTGCTAACTGAAATTCGTCGAATCGAAACCGAGCACGGCCGAATTCGCCTCGAGCGCTGGGGTTCACGCACTCTCGACATCGACATCATTACCTACGGTGACGTTCTCAAATCAGGCAAAGAGCTCACCATTCCCCACCCGCGTGCCTACGAGCGCGCATTCGTGGTGGTGCCCTGGGCCATGCTCGACCCCGATGCGATCTTGCCAGGCTATGGTTCGGTCAAAGAATTGGCAGCACCCATGCAAGACCAGGTTTGGTTGAGCAAATGAAACAGACGCGCGTTTTAACTTTGCTTGGTTGGGCAGTCTCGGCGGTCACAGCGGGTTACCTGCTGCCTAAGTTCATCGTTGCCGGTGGGGGCCAAACTCCTCAAGCAGGCATCAACATCATTCTCACGCTGCCAATAATTGGTGCGCTGTTGATTGCCTTCGCGATTCCGATGATTCGATATCGTGCCGGCCTGGCCAGAGTCGCAAAACAGGCCAATGCCCCAAGGCCAAAACGCATCAACCCTTTTTATGCTGTTCGGTTGGTCACCCTGGCCAAGGCCATAGCCATTTCGGGTGCAATTTTCTTCGGATGGTACCTTGGCGTGGTTTGGCTTCAGGCGATGGCACCGGTTATCACCGATGCCATCTGGCCGAACGTGGCAGCAGCTCTAGGGGCGCTTTTCATGACCGCGACCGCAGTGGTTGTTGAGCGAATTTGTCGCATTCCAGATTCCGGCGCCGACCAAGACTCGGCCGCCCGCAAGGGTTCAGCCGAAGCGTCGCCGGCTTAAGCCATGAGTGACGGAAGGCTTTCGGTTGGCATCATCGGCGCAGGTCCGGTGGGTGTGGTTTTGGGCCAAGCGTTGGCTTCGGCAGGTCACCAAGTTATCGGCTATTCGTCTACCGATCCAGAACGCATCGAACGAGCCGAGTCGATGCTTCCAGATGTTCCTTTGCTCACCGTGCCGGTCATTATTGACAAAGCCGACCTTGTTCTTTTCGCTATTCCTTCGGCACAGTTGGCGCCCACCATTGGCGGGTTGAGCGAGGCAAAGTTATGGCGTGCCGGTCAATTGGTGGCTCACACCTCCGGCGAGCACGGCTTCGGCGTGCTCAACTCGGCCATGCAGCAGGGTGTGATTCCGCTCGCCCTGCACCCCGCTATGACCTTCACCGGTACCAGCATCGACCTCGCCAGAATTCGTGAAAGCTACTTCGCTGTGGCTGCCCCAACAGTTGCTCTGCCGATTGCACAGGCCTTGGTCATCGAAATGGGCGCCGAGCCAGTGGTGATTAGCGAACAGGATCGAGCGGCTTATTTCGAGGCAATCTCGGTTGCAACCAATTTTTCAAAGATGATTGTGAATCAATCAATTGGGTTGCTCGAGTCTGTGGGCATAGAAAACCCTCGAGGTGTGCTTGGCCCGGTTATTCGAAGTGCCGTCGAAGAGGCCATTGCCGATGGCCACGTTCCTCTAGAGCCCGAAGACCTGCTCGACTAATGCGCACCGTTGTTTTAGCCGGCGAGCTTAAAGCAGCCATCGATCAAGCCAAGGCTGCCGGCAAGAGAATTGCTTTTGTGCCAACCATGGGTGCGCTTCACGCGGGGCACCTGTCACTTATCGCAAGGGCTCAAGAGAGAGCCGATTTTGTAGTGGTTTCGATCTTTGTAAACCCACTTCAATTTGGCGCTGGCGAAGACTTCGAAAAATATCCGCGAACCATTGATGCCGATTCAGAGCGTTTGGCAGAGGCGGGCGCCGACCTACTGTTTGCCCCAACCGTTGATGTGATTTACCCAGATAGCGCTCCAGGTCAAGCGCCCAAAGCGACCAAAAGCGCCGGTGCAGTTGGCGAAATTCTTGAGGGCGCGGTTCGCCCCGGTCACTTTGACGGCATGCTTACCGTGGTGGCCCGATTGTTCGACCTGGTTCAGCCCGACATTGCCGTTTTTGGTGCCAAAGATGCCCAGCAACTGTTCTTGATTCGCCGCCTAGCAAAAGCCGACTACCCAACTCTTGAAATTCTTGAAGCTCCAACTGTTCGCGAGCCAAGTGGTTTGGCCATGTCGAGCCGCAACCGCTACCTGAGCGAGGCTCAACTTGAGTTGGCTGATCAGTTATCGGCAGCGCTGCGCATCGCAAAGGCCACCGCCACTACGCCAGAGCACGCTCTCGAATCGGCAAGAACCGCCATAGCCAAGACGCCTGAGGCTAAACTTGATTACATTGCCCTGGTCGATGCCGACACCTTTGCCGACATCCGTGAAGGTTTTAAAGGCCGGGCGCTAATGCTCATCGCAGCCAGGGTGGGCGAAACCAGACTTATCGACAACATCGAAATCGTTTTTTAGGAGTGCGCGTGAGCGACGAAAACTTGACTGCCGAGCAAGAGCTAGAGCAAGACCTGCCTGAGCAGATCGCCGTTCGCCTTGCCAAGCGCGAGCGCCTAAACGAAATGGGCGGGGCCTACCCGGTTAGCGTGCCGGTCACCCACACAATCGACCAGGTTCGCGCGGCATACCCAGACCTAGAAATCGATGTTGCCACCGGAGATAAGGTCGCATTGGCTGGCCGCATTGTGTTTCAGCGCAACACCGGCAAACTTTGCTTTGCCACGCTGCAGGCTGGTTCAGGTCAGCGCATTCAGGCCATGCTCTCGCTCGACAAGGTTGGCGAAACCCGCCTCGAAGAATATAAAGAGCTAGTTGACCTCGGCGACCACCTATTCGTTTCGGGTGAGGTAATCACATCTAAGCGCGGCGAGCTTTCGATTTTGGTTGACGAGTGGCTAATGGCAGCCAAGACCATTCGCCCGCTGCCAAACCTGCACAACGAACTCGGCGAGGAATATCGCGTTCGTCACCGCTACATCGACCTAATCGTGCGCGATCGTGCGCGCGAAGTGGTTCAGATTCGCTCGAAGGTAATGCAGTCGCTGCGCCGCACCTTCGAAGCCGAAAACTTTCTCGAGGTCGAGACCCCGATGCTGCAGACCATTCACGGTGGCGCTTCGGCTCGCCCTTTCAAGACCCACTCAAACGCCTTCGACACCGAACTGTTCTTGCGCATCGCACCTGAACTGTTCTTGAAGCGTGCCGTGGTTGGCGGCATTGACCGTGTGTTCGAAATCAACCGCAATTTCAGAAACGAGGGTGCCGACCGCACTCACTCGCCTGAGTTCGCGATGCTCGAGTCTTACCAGGCTTATGGTGACTACAACTCGATCGCCGACCTAACCCAAAAGCTGATTCAAAATGCAGCCATGGATGTCTTCGGCACCCACCAGGTTGTTCTCGAAGATGGCACCATCAACGACCTTGGCGGCAACTGGCCGCGCATCTCGATGTATGAATCGCTTTCTGAGGCATGCGGAAAGACCATCACGCCCGAGACCCCGATGGCCGAGCTAAAGGCTCTGGCCAAGTCGGTTGACATCGAGATCGAGCACCCACTGCCAGGCAAGTATGTCGAAGAGCTTTGGGAGCACTTTGTGAAGGGTGACCTGGTCAACCCGACCTTTGTTATCGACTTTCCGGTTGACACCTCACCGCTAACCCGCGAGCACCGCTCAAAGCCTGGCGTGGTTGAGAAGTGGGATCTCTACATTCGCGGCTATGAGCAGGCGACCGGTTATTCAGAGTTGGTTGACCCGGTAATTCAGCGTCAGCGTTTTGTTGAGCAGGTCACCTTGGCGGCGGCCGGCGACCCAGAGGCAATGAAGCTTGATGAAGACTTCTTGAAGGCTCTCGAGTTTGGCATGCCACCTTCTGGCGGCATGGGAATGGGCATTGACCGCTTGCTCATGAGCTTGACTGGTCTTGGTATTCGCGAGACCATCATGTTCCCACTGGTTAAATAACCCAACAAATTCTCAGCCAACAAAGTTAGGCTCGAAACATGGATCTTCAAATTCTCTGGGATGCACTTCTGTCGCTGGTTCCGCCGCTTGCCGTAGGTTTCTTGTTCTATGTGATCATGCGCGGAATTTTGCGGGCCGACGCCACCGAGCGTCGCGTTTATTCAGAGATGGAAGCGCAGATGCGCGAGGACCTTGCGAAGAAAGAGAAAAACTCAGAAGTCATCTGAGTTTTCTGACTAGGCGTTTAACTCACAGATTTACCCCAAAGCGAACAAGCCCCAAACTGCTCTCTGAGCGACCTAACATCTTTATTAGACGGCTATACCTTTAGCCGGCACAAGGAGTAAAGATGTTCGAGAAATTCACCGACAAGGCTCGTCGAGTTGTTGTGCTTGCTCAAGAAGAGGCAAAGCTTCTAAATCACAACTACATTGGCACCGAGCACATTCTGTTGGGTCTAATTCACGAGGGCGAGGGCGTTGCAGCCAAGGCTCTCGAGTCGCTTGGCATTGACCTAGCCGCGGTTCGCGAGCAGGTTCAAGAGATCATCGGCCAGGGCCAGCAGGCACCTTCGGGCCACATTCCTTTCACCCCGCGCGCCAAAAAGGTACTCGAGCTTTCGCTTCGCGAAGCTCTGCAGCTGGGTCACTCATACATCGGCACCGAGCACTTGCTTTTGGGTTTGATTCGCGAGGGCGAGGGCGTTGCCGCCCAGGTGCTAACCAAGCTTGGCGCAGACACTAACAAGGTTCGCCAGCAGGTCATTCAGTTGCTTTCAGGTTTTCAGGGCAAAGAGACCGTTGCCGTTGGTGGCGACAACAACGAGAAGCAAAAGGGTTCGCAGATTCTTGACCAGTTTGGTCGCAACCTGACTCAGGCTGCTGCCGATGGCAAACTTGACCCGGTTATCGGTCGCGAACGCGAAATCGAGCGTGTCATGCAGATTCTTTCTCGTCGCTCTAAGAACAACCCAATTTTGATTGGCGAACCAGGTGTTGGCAAGACCGCGGTTGTTGAGGGCTTGGCCCAGGCAATAGTGAACGGCAATGTGCCAGAAACCCTAAAGGGCAAGCAGCTTTACACACTAGACATGGGCTCGCTAATCGCCGGGTCGCGCTATCGCGGTGACTTCGAAGAGCGTCTAAAGAAGGTCACTAAAGAGATTCGCACCCGCGGCGACATCATCACCTTCATCGATGAAATTCACACACTGGTTGGCGCTGGCGCAGCTGAGGGTGCAATCGATGCAGCCTCAATTTTGAAGCCACTGCTTGCTCGCGGCGAGCTGCAGACCATTGGTGCAACCACCCTCGACGAATACCGCAAGCACTTCGAAAAAGATGCGGCTCTAACCCGTCGATTCCAGCAGGTCATGGTCAATGAGCCAAGCTTGCCGCAGGCAATCAACATCTTGAAGGGTCTTCGCGACCGCTACGAGGTGCACCACAAGGTTTCCATCACCGATGGCGCCCTCGTGGCTGCGGCTCAGCTTTCTGACCGCTACATCACCGATCGCTTCTTGCCAGACAAGGCCATCGACCTAATCGACGAGGCCGGCGCACGCCTTCGCCTTTCGATCCTTTCTTCACCACCTGAGCTTCGTGAAATCGAAGAGCGCATTGTGGCAGCCAAGGTTGCTAAAGAGCAGGCAATCGAGAACCAAGAGTTCGAGTTAGCTGCGTCTAAGCGCGACGAAGAAAAGAAGCTAAACGCCGAGCGCGTAAAGATGGAAAAGCAATATCGCGCGGGCAACGTTGCCGCTCAGGGGCTTGTCGACGAAGGCTTGATCGCCGAAGTTTTGGCCCAGGCAACCGGCATCCCGGTTTTCAAGCTCACCGAAGAAGAGAGCGCCAAGCTCATTTTCATGGAAGACGAGCTGCACAAGCGCGTTATTGGTCAAGAAGACGCGATTGCCGCAATTTCGAAGTCGATTCGTCGTCAGCGCGCGGGCCTAAAAGACCCGAACCGCCCATCTGGTTCGTTCATTTTCGCCGGCCCAACCGGTGTTGGAAAGACCGAGCTTGCCAAGGCGTTGGCCGAGTTCCTATTCGACGATGAAGGCGCGCTAATTTCGCTTGACATGTCTGAATATGGCGAAAAGCACACCGTCAGCCGCCTATTCGGTGCGCCTCCGGGCTTTGTGGGCTTCGAAGAGGGTGGCCAGCTAACCGAAAAGGTTCGCCGCAAGCCGTTCTCGGTGGTGCTATTCGACGAAATCGAAAAGGCTCACCCAGACATCTTCAACTCACTTCTTCAGATTCTTGAAGAGGGTCGTTTGACCGATGGTCAGGGTCGCGTTGTTGACTTCAAGAACACCATCATCATCATGACCACCAACCTAGGAACCCGAGACATTTCTCGAGGCACCATGGGCTTCTCGCTCGAGGGCGACAACGCCAACGACTACGAGCGCATGAAGGGCAAGGTCAACGAAGAACTTAAGAAGAGCTTCAAGCCTGAGTTCCTAAACCGTGTCGATGAGACCATCGTGTTCCCGCAGCTAACCAAGCCAGAGCTAGTTCAGATTGTCGATCTGTTCATCAAGCGCCTCTCGGTTCGCCTAGAAGACCGCGACATGACCATCACCGTTTCACAGGCGGCCAAGGATCGCCTAATCGAAATCGGTTTCGACCCGGCACTTGGTGCTCGCCCATTGCGTCGAGCAGTTCAGCGCGAAGTCGAAGACAAGCTGTCAGAGCAGATTCTTCACGGCGAGCTGTTGAACGCATCGCACGTAACTGTCGACTTTGTCGCAGGCGAGTTTGTGTTCGTCAGCAAGCAGCGTGAAACCGTTGGCGCAGTTGCTGTCTCGGCTCCGATTTCTGAACAGCAAATCAACCCGGTCGACGATCAGGGTTTCTAAACCGCATCGGCGAAGTTTGGCCCCCGCTCACCTGAGCGGGGGCTTTTCGCTAACCTAGACTCTATGACTCACCCGACCATCACCGTTCGCCCGGCCACGACTGCCGATGTGAAAAGCATCCAGGCCATTCGCCAGGCGCACATCGGTGCCGTGTTGCTGGGTCGCGAACTGGTCGACCTTTATGAATCGGTTCCAGAGTTCTTGGTTGCGGTCGACGAAAACGGTTTTGTTGTGGGCGCAGGCGGCTTGCATGTGATGTGGGAAGACCTCGCCGAAGTGCGCTCGATAGTGGTGAGCGACAGTGCCCGAGGCCGAGGTGTTGGTCGCGCAATCGTTGAAGCGCTCGTAGATAAGGCTCGCGGGCTTGGCATAAAGCGCCTATTCTGCCTTACCTTCGAGGTCGAATTCTTTGCAAAGAGCGGCTTCGAGATTATTTCCGATGTTCCGGTCGATGCCGAAACCTACGCCGAGATGGTTCGCTCTAACGACGATGGTGTTGCCGAATTCTTGGATTTGGCCCGCGTAAAACAGAACACCTTGGGCAACACGAGGATGCTTAAGCTGCTCTAACCTTCGGTTTGGCTAACCTTTAGTCATGACTTCTCCACGCTCACCACGTAACAATCCTTCGCGCCGCCCAGACCCTTCGGTTTATAAGCGCCGACGGATCATCGCACTTGCCGTCGTGGCAATCATCGTGGTTATTTTGTGGAACATTGTGGCTGCGATTGCCGGGTTCATCGGTGGTATTTTTGGCGCAAACACCCCAGACCCGCTTGCCTCAACCGGCACCCAGGTAACCGCCGGTGCAGCCTGTGCGCCCGGAACCGTGACTCTCGAGGCTGTCGTAGCCAACGCATCTGGCAGCCCTCAGTCGTCTTTTGCAACCGGGGTAAACCCATATTTCGGTTACAAGATCACTAATAATTCTTCGGTCGATTGCACCTTCGATGTTGGCGGTGCGGTCACCTTCTTTAGCGTGACCAGCGGCGACCAAACAATTTGGGATTCAAAGCAATGTGACCGCACTGGTCTAACCAACATGCCGCTGTTGCTGAAGGCAGGAGTGCCGACAGCGAGTGCGCTGAGCGACTGGTATCGCGTTTATTCATCGGAAACCGGCTGTGGCGCGGAACAAGCCGCCGTTGCCGGAGGTGGAGCTTCGTATCACCTAACGGCAAGCGTGAACGGCGTGATATCGACAAACAGCGTTCAGTTCTTGCTGAACTAGCTACCAGTTGAGGCCGAGGCTTAGGGCTGCGCGCAAGTCGCCAACCTCAGAGTCGACCGAACGAATAAACCCAAGCCTTTGTGCCTCGCTGGCGCGAACCTTGCTGTTTGAAACTTTGCGCACCTCGCCGGCAAGTGAAATCTCACCGAAGGCAACCAGGTTGTGTGCAATTGGTTTGTCTTGAACCGCGGATGCGATGGCAAGGGCAATGGCCAAATCGGCGGCTGGCTCGGTTAGGCGCACGCCGCCAACGGTAGAAACATAAACATCGCTGTCGCCAACTCGAAGCCCGGCTCGGCGTTCTAGAACCGCAAGCAACATGGCAACTCGGGCTGAGTCGACACCGTTGGTAACCCGGCGAGGCTGAGGTGTAGATGATTTGACCACGAGTGCCTGAACCTCGGCAATGAGCGGGCGCTTGCCCTCAACCGTGACGGTCACGCAGGTGCCCGAAACCGGGGCATCGCCTCGCGATAAGAACATGCCACTTGGGTCGGCAACCTCGTTGATGCCCTCGCCGGTCATTTCGAAACAGCCAACCTCATCAGTTGGACCAAAGCGGTTTTTCATTGACCGCACAAAGCGCAACGAGGTTTGGCGATCGCCCTCGAAGTGGCAAACCACATCGACCAGGTGTTCGAGTGCGCGAGGCCCAGCGATGTTGCCATCTTTAGTAACGTGACCCACCAAAATAATGGGCAGCGCGCGCTCTTTGGCTACGCGAATCAGGTTGGCGGCTACCTCGCGAATCTGTGATGGCATGCCAGCTGCGCCATCGATCTCGCCGGCTGCAATGGTTTGCACCGAATCGACAACCAAAAGTTCGGGGGCGATGGCATCGATTTGGCCAAGCACGGTTGAAAGGTCGGTTTCTGAGGCTATGTAAAGGTTGTCGCTCATGGCACCGGTGCGCTCAGCACGCAAACGAATTTGGCCAACCGACTCTTCGCCGCTGACATACAAGACTTTCTTGCCCGACTTAGCCGTGTTGGCTGCTACCTCGAGCAGCAGAGTTGACTTGCCCACCCCGGGTTCGCCAGAGAGCAACACCACTGCACCGGGCACTAGGCCGCCGCCTAAAACGCGGTCAAATTCGCCAACCTGGGTTGACCAGGCCGACACCTTTTCGGTTGAAACATCGGTAATCGGTTTGGCTGCCGAAGAGCCAACAATCGCAACAGCACGCACGTTTCGAACCGTGCCCAAGCCGCGGCCGCCACCGGCTGCGCCCTCTTGCATTGTGTCCCAGGCTTGGCATTCGCCGCAGCGGCCGACCCACTTGGGGGTGCTCCAGCCGCACTCGGTGCATACAAAGGTGCTTTTCGGGTTTGCCATGAATCAAAACTACCTTGGGCCCACGACAAAACCCTGACCTAAACTGAACTTGTGAACATCGAACGCATCGCCATTCTTGGCACCGGCTCAATGGGTGGGGCCATTTTGGCCGGCCTTCTAAAATCAGGCATTTCGCCAAACAACATCTCGGTAAGCACCAAAACCACCGAGAGCGCCGAACGCCTTGCCGACGAGCTCGGTGTGCTTTCGTTTGCGATGGAAGACGGCGACGACGCCAACCAAATGGCGGTCGCTAACGCCCAGGTTATTTTGATCGGCGTGAAGCCTGCATACGTGCTCGAGGTGCTTGCCGATGTTGCCGATTCGCTCAACGACAACGCGCTAGTGGTTAGCGTTGCGGCCGGTGTGCCAACCGCCGCGATGGAAGCCGTGCTGCCCGAAGATGTAGGCGTTATTCGCGCAATGCCAAACACCCCGGCAATCGTTGGTCGCGCCCTCACCGGCATTGCCGCAGGTTCTCGCGCAACCGAGTGGGCGGTCGAGACCGCTAGTCAGCTATTCGAAACCGTAGGCCAGGTTTTGGTTCTTGACGAATCTCAAATTGATGCCCTCGGCACAATCTCTGGCTCTGGCCCGGCATACGTGTTTTATCTAATCGAACAGCTCACCAAGGCCGCCAAGCACCACGGTTTTAACGACGAGGATGCCGCCCTGCTGGTGAACCAAACTTTCTTGGGCGCCGCCGAATTATTAGTGGCGAGCGATAAGACCCCAGAGCAATTGCGCAAGCAAGTGACTAGCCCCAATGGCACGACAGAACGTGCAATTGCTCGCATGGCACAGACCGATCTTGAAGCAATGTTTATCGAGGCAACCGAAGCGGCTTTGGCGCGCTCGCGCGAACTTGCCAAGGGCCAAGCCTAGCCAAATTGCTTGGCATCGTGCGGCTGGCTAAGTTCGCTAAACGTTCAACTGGTCGTCAAGAATGAATAGGCCGCCAAAGGCACTCAACATCGCCTGATTCCATTCTTGATCGCTAACCGGTGTGCGGTCGAATTCGGCAATCACTCTGCCGTGCAGCATTCCCAGAGCCATTACCGCCGCTGCTCGCGGGGTTAGGTGGGGCTTCAACATTTTTCGATCCTGCAGCAACTGCATAACCTCGGTGAACCCATCGGTCAGTTCATGCTGAACCTCGATGATCGCCTCGCGAAGCAGTGGTCGCCCGGTCGTGTTTCCAATTACGTTTGCCTGCTCACGAGCCGGGAACATTAAGAAGTGGTTGTTTAGAAAATCGATCATTTCGTCGTAGTGCTCACCAATTTCTTCGACCGAGTGCATGCGTTCCATAAAATTCTTGGCTCGACGAATGTCCTCTTTGATGCTTGCTTCAAACCTGTGCACGTAGGTTGCGCGGATGAGCCCATCGCGGTCGCCGAAGTGGTGATAAATCGAACCAACAGAAACTCCGGTTTCGTTCGATATGGCCTGAATTCGAACCGAAGCCTCGCCGCCAGCTCGCAACGCAGCATCCGTGGTTTGCAGAACAAGCTCAACTGTGTCTCTGGCTCGCTCTTGTTTGGGTTGCGGTATTGCCTTGCGTTTGGGCATCTCGGCTCCTTGGTTTGTTCTAGAAAGTTTGAACCATTTTTTCCAAATCAGCAAAGGTTTTAGACAATGTCTGCCGTTTCGTTATCAAATACCCCATCAAAAAAAAGAAACGCACCGGCCTGAGCCGATGCGTCTCTTTGTTGAAACAGATTTACTTGGTGGTCTTTTTAGCCTTGACCGCCTTGGCGTTGAAAACATTTAGGCCGATGATCGCTGTCGCAGCACCAACCACCTGGGCGATAATCAAACCACCCTGCACGCCAATTGGGTGACCGAATAAGAGAAGCGCAATCGAAACGGCCGGGTTAGCCTGTCCGCCCGATGGGGTGAGGCTGAGTCCTGCCAGAATCCACAATCCGACTGCTGCAGGAATCAGATTCGCCATCTTGTTTGTTTTTAGGTACCCATAAAGGAAGACCAGGCCTCCAGCGAACACCCATTCGCCAATCAGTTCGCCCAAAGTTGCCGAGCCAGAATTACTGATTTGGCTCACTGCTTGACCTTGAATCGAGACGCCTATCCAAAGACCGATAAGCGCTCCAACGATCTGAGCTGCCAAGTAGCCAAAGAACTCGCTGAGCGAGAGCTCTTTCTTCGCATAGGCAACCATCGAAACAATAGGGTTCAAATGGCCCCCGCTGATCGAAGAGGTGATTAGAACTGCTAGCCCGAGTGTGGCTGCTATGCCGATTTTGGCTAGTTCAGATTCGCCGCCTGCAACTGCAGAGCCATAAGCGGTCATAAATAGAACGGCTCCAAGAAGTTCGACAATGAGCTTCTTTAGGGTTGCGTTGATTTTCATTTCTGGTCTTCCTCTAGATCGATCAAAACTTCATTGTGCTTCAAGAAGCTGGGCTTCCAAGGCGGGTCAAATCTTGCCCAATACAAGTTTCCGTTGGTTTTGAAACCTTTTTGCGCAAGCGCGGTCAATAATTTTGCGCCTTCTGCTTCGAATCGTTTTTCATTCCAGCCACCGCCAAATTTGCGAACCGCTACCAACTTCTCGTCAACGTCGATTGTTGAAACCGCGGCGTTGGCAGGCTTGGGCGCATCCTGAGCTTTTGTGCCTGCCGGAAGCACAAAACTGACCAGATGCCGATTGGCTGCTGAGG
This sequence comes from Actinomycetota bacterium, assembly GCA_041180145.1. GTDB lineage: Bacteria > Actinomycetota > Actinomycetes > Actinomycetales > Microbacteriaceae > Rhodoluna. The sequence goes on from JBEGSA010000001.1 coordinate 16,314, forward strand.
GTTCTTGAATTACTGGCGCGGTCATCGCGAACTTTTTGCCCGATTCATTGCGCCCACCGATGTAGCTCACCAAAGGGCCAAACGCCGCATTGCCGGCACTCATGAAATCGCCTTGAACTTCAACCTGCATCAGCACGTGTGGTGAATACCTTCGAACTTCGAAGTCCCCGAAGTCTTGAACCATAGCAAACTGCTGTTTTTCGGTCATGCTCTGAGTGTAGACTGGAGTAATCGTTTTGCCTCTGGCCCATCTGGTCGGTGGGCATCCAAAATCTGTGAGGTCCCTATGGGTTCAGTAATTAAGAAGCGCCGCAAGCGTATGTCGAAGAAGAAGCACCGCAAGTTGCTTCGCAAGACTCGTCACCAGCGTCGCAATAAGAAGTAAGTCGTTCATTCGGCTAACTCAACAAAAATCCCGTCAAGTTTGCTTGACGGGTTTCTTGTTTAACCGTTTCTCAAATCGAGTCTTGAGCTAAAGGTTTCTGAGGGTCTTGAGCTAAAGGTTCCTGAGGGTCTTGAGAATCGATGCCGCCCAAGGCTTGGTCTTTGCCAAGCGGCCAAGAACGATAAGCAAAATCGGAAACCAGAATCTTTTCAAAATCCATCGGATGAGTTTAAACATTAGACGCACCTTTCATTTTTTAGGTAGCCGGGTTTGGAAACAAAGGCATCGAGAGCTGCCCGAAATCTGATCGGATCGATTCGCCAGTAGTTGTGCACTTTGCCATTGATTAGAAGCACCGGAATCTCTTCGCGATAACGTTCGGAAAGCAGGTCATCATCCAAGATGTTTTCCTCAACCAGTTGCACTTTGGCGGCAGGGAACGAGGCAGCGAAATCTGTGACGACCGAATCAACAACCTCTCGGGCATCATCGCACAGATGACAGCCGGGCTTGCCAATCAACGTTAGTTCGATGTTCACACTTCAACCCTAATCATGCGAGGCTAAATCGCCAGCCTCGAACCTTGCGCGCGAGTAAACTTCTAGGGTGCCGACATCCCCAGAGAAGCAACCAAAGATTGCCGCAGCTTTCTTTGACGTTGACAACACTCTGATTCGCGGGTCGAGCAGCTTCTTGTTTGGAAAAGCCGCCTTTGAGCGCAAATTCTTCAGCCGCAAAGACTTCTGGAACTTCGCCTGGCACCAATTCCGTTTCATTTGGCGTGGCGAGAGCGCGAAGACTTTGACCAGCATCAAAGACCGAGCACTAGGTCTGATCGCCGGTCACAAAGCAGAAGAGTTGGCTGCCCTAACCGAGACGGTCTACAACGACTACATTTGCCCAAAACTTTGGCCAGAAACTGTGCGACTTGCAAAAGAGCACATTGCCGCTGGCCGCGAGGTGTGGTTGGTCACCGCCACCCCGCAAGAAATCGCCGAAGTCATGGCTAAGCGACTGGGCCTAACCGGTGGCCTTGGCACGATTGTCGAGCGCAAAGACGGCATTCTTACTGGCCAGTTGGTTGGCGAAGCACTGCACGGTAAGGCCAAGCGCAAGGCCGTTAAGCAGCTTGCAAAAGAGCGCCGCATCAGCCTCAAGAAGTCATTTGCCTACAGCGACAGCCACAACGACCTGCCAATGCTTTCTGCCGTTGGCAACCCCGTATGTGTAAACCCGGATGCGATCTTGCGTATTCACGCCAAGGCCGCCGACTGGCAGATTCTCGATTTCAAAAAGCGCGAACTGCGCGCTAACAAATAAGAAAAACCCCGGCCATTGACCGGGGTTTTTCTATAAAAAATGCTTCTAAGGCTCTAGGCGGTTCGGTCCGCGGAATAGGTAGCCGACTTCGCGAATGTTTGGCTGGTGCAAAAGCAGCATCAAAACTCGAAGCAAGCCCATGCCGAAACCGCCGTGAGTAGGCGCTCCAAACTTGAAGAAGTCGAGGTAGGTCTGAAGGCCCTCTGGCTCTAGACCCTTTTGCTTGACCTGCTCGATGAGCACATCGAGGCGGTGTTCACGCTGGGCTCCAGTGGTAATCTCGGTGCCGCGCCAGATTAGGTCGTAACTGTTGGTTAGTGACGGGTTGTCGGCGTGACGCATGTGGTAGAACGGGCGCACGGTTGCTGGGTAGTCGGTGACGAAAACGAATTCGTGACCGTGGGTCTCTTCGGCCCAGGCAGCAATTTGACGCTCGCCCTCTGGGTCTAGGTCGCCGCCGCGCTCAACAACGTGTCCGCGCTGCTTGATGATTTCAACAGCATCGGCAAGAGTCACGCGCGGGAATGGAATCGATGGCACCTTGATCTCAATGCCGAATAGCTTCTCAATTTCAGCGCCGTGCTTTTCTTTTACCGCGGCAATTGCAAGGTGCATAAGTTCTTCTTGAATCGCCATGATGTCTTCGTGCGAATCAATCCACGAGACCTCCATGTCGACCGAAACAAACTCGGTTGCGTGACGTGATGTGAACGATGGGTCGGCACGGAAAACCGGACCAATCTCGAAGATGCGGCCAAGGCCTGACATCATTGCCATCTGCTTGTAGAACTGTGGAGACTGCGCGAGGTAAGCGTGACCCTCGAAGTATTCGAGCTTGAAAAGCTCAGCGTTTGACTCAGATGCCGATGCCATCAACTTTGGAGTGTGAAGCTCAACAAAGCCGTTCTCGACCCAGTATTTGCGCCAGGTTGCCTCGATGGTGGTCTGAATGTGGAAGACCAGGTTCATCTCGGGGCGACGTAGGTCGAGGAATCGCCAGTCCATGCGCTTGTCGATCGAGGTGTCATCGGCAATCGGGGTCTCCGGGTCTGCAAGGGTAACAATCTCAACATCGTCGAGTTGAATTTCAAGACCGCCAAGTTTTACGCGCTCGTCGTGAACCAAACGTCCCTTGATCCAAACGAATGAACCGTGTGTGAGGGTTGAAACTTTGGCAGCAAGCGCGTCGTTCTCGTCGGGTTGTTCGTCGATGACTGGGCGCGGGTAGGTGACCTGAGCCGAGCCAGATTCGTCACGAATGATGATGAACTGAATTCGCTTCTGGTCGCGAAGCTTTTCAACCCATCCGCCAAGCAGAACGGGGCCATCTTCACGAGCCTGAAGTGAAGAAATGAGGGAGCGGTCACGCATGTGAATCCTTGCTTTCTGATGTTGCCCAAACCAGCCTGAGAGAAGGCTGAGGGCTCTAAAACTCAAGTTTAGCGGAGGGTAGACTTGAGGTATGCCCGCCGACCGCATTCACCTCATTCGCCACGGCGAAGTGCACAACCCCGATGGTGTTTTGTATGGGCGTTTGCCGCACTTTAGGTTGAGTGACATTGGCCACAAGATGGCCGAGGCAGCGGCAGCTGATTTGCGCTCTCAAGGTCGCCGAGTAACCGCAATTGTTTCAAGCCCATTGCTTCGAACTCGAGAATCGGCCGAACACGTGCAGTCAATTTTTGGCGTGAACCCAACAATCGATGAGCGGCTGATCGAACCAACCAACGTTTTCGAGGGCAAGCAACTTTCTGCGAAATATTTGCTGCGTCAACCACTGCAACTTTTTCACCTTCGCAACCCAAACAAACCGAGCTGGGGTGAGCCATACCGTGAAATCGCGCTGCGAATGCAGGCTGCGATTTTCGACGCTTGGAATAACACTTTTGATGGCGATGTTGTTTTAGTTAGTCACCAACTGCCGATTGTGATGGCAAGCCTTTCACTGGGCGGCCAAAAACTGCCGCACAACCCCAAGCAGCGCCGCTGCAGCCTTTCGAGCATCACCACATTTGAACGCCAAGGAAGCACATTTGTTGAAGTTGATTATCGTGAGCCGAGCAAAGGCTTGCACGCTATCGACCGGGGTGCAGTTTGAAAATTAAAAAGTACCAAAAACACATTGCGCTTGGTCTAGTTATTTTTATGCTGGCAACTCTGTTGGTTGGAACACTGTCGGGCTGCGCCGCGAATGACCCGCTGGCCCAGCAGTTCAAAGCGGGCGACAACAAAAACTACATCGCGGGCGATGGCACCGTTACCGAATTTGCGAAGGCCAACCGAGCTAAAGCAGCGGTTTGGCAAGGCGAGACCGAGAGCGGTGAGTTAATCGCAAGCGCCCAGCTAAAGGGTGTTGTTCACGTGGTCAACTTTTGGTACGCCGGCTGTGCCCCATGCCGAGCCGAGGCGCCTGATCTTGTTGCACTTGCCAAGCAGTTTCCGAAGGTGCAGTTCATCGGCGTGAACGTTCGCGACTCGGCAGCCACAACAATTGCTTTCGACAAGAATTTTGGCATTACCTGGCCTTCGATTATCGATGCCAAAACCGGTTCTGTGGTTTTGGCTTTCACCGGTATCGTCACTCCGCAGGCTGTGCCAACCACACTCGTGATCGACAGGGATGGCCAGGTCTCGGCGAGAATCCTTGGTCGCATCGACAAGTCAATTTTGAGTACTCTGATCAAAACCGCGGTCGAGGAGAAATAACTTGAACCCGGGCGAAATCATTCTTGGCGGCTCGCTTTTTGCGGCCATACCTATGGCTTTGCTGGCCGGAATCGTTTCGTTCATCAGCCCCTGCGTGCTGCCGCTCGTGCCGGGATACCTCGGTTTCGTCTCTGGTTTGTCTAACCAGCGCTCACGCATGATTTTGGGTGCGGTTCTATTTGTGTTGGGCTTCTCGGTCGTATTCGTCTCATTTGGCGCGCTCTTTGGCGGCATCGGCGCTGTGGTTTACGGCAACGGTCTGGCTTGGGTGCAGCGAGTGCTTGGTGTATTCGTGATTTTGCTTGGCTTTGTTTTGATTGGCCAGTTTTCGTTCATGCAGAAGACCATCAAAATGAATGTTTCTTCGAAGCTTGGCCTGATTGGGGCACCGCTTTTGGGTGTGGCCTTCGGCCTTGGCTGGACACCCTGCATTGGCCCAACGCTTGCCGCGGTTCTAACTCTTGCCGCAGATGCTGCTTCACCGGCCCGAGGAGCAATTTTGGCGTTCGTTTATGCGCTCGGCATTGGCCTGCCGTTCATTGCAATCGCCGCGGGATTTGGCTGGGCGACTAAGTCGGTCGGTTTCGTCAAGAAGCACATCCGTGGCTTCAATATCGCCGGAGGCGTTCTTTTGATTGCCCTCGGTGTGATGCTGGTGCTCGGCATTTGGAACGGTTTTGCCGCCTGGATTCAGTTGGAGGTGTTTGGCTATTTCAAGCTCGCCCTCTAAATCTGATTTTGATTCGAACGATGAAATCAAATCACCCCAGTTGAGTCTTGCCGGTTGGTCACGCTGGGTCTGGCGTCAATTGACCTCTATGAAGACCGCCTTGCTACTTCTTTTGTTGCTCGCAGTTGCGGCGGTGCCAGGTTCGATTTTTCCTCAGCGTTCGGCAGACCCCAATGGCGTCACCGCCTACTTCGACAACAACCCGGCTCTTGCGCCGATTCTCGATGCCGTTCAACTGTTCGATGTTTATACCTCGGCTTGGTTTTCGGCGATTTATATTCTGCTTTTCATTTCACTAATCGGATGCGTTTTGCCGCGCACCGCCGTGCACTTCAAGGCACTTCGCTCTGCACCAGTCGAAACCCCACGCTTGCTTTCAAGGATGCCGGCTCACCTAAAGGTGACCGCGAGTGCCAAACTGCGCAGTTCGCTGCTTGATCAGGCTGCAGCCTTGCTAAAGAAGCAGGGATATCGGGTTCAGATTCAGTCGGATGCAGACGGAAAGCCGGCTTCGGTCAGTGCAGAACGCGGTTATATGCGAGAGACCGGAAATTTGGTTTTTCACCTTTCTTTGATTGGCGTTTTGGTCGCGGTGGGTGTTGGCGGAGGCCTCAGCTACAGTGGTCAACGCGTTTTGGTTGAGGGCGAATCATTCGTGAACAACTTGGCCGGCTTCGACTCGTTCTCCCCTGGCACATTCTTTACCGAAGACAAATTGGTGCCATTCAGCGTTTCGCTAGACAAGTTTGAGGTCGACTTTGACCTTCTCAACGAGAGCAACATCGGCACCCCGCTAGACTTTCGTGCTTTTGTTACCAGTCAGGTGGTTGGCGAATCGCAGCCACGTACCGGCCTAATTCGAGTCAATGAACCACTCGAGCTTCCTGGTTCAAACCTTTATCTGACCGGCAACGGCTATGCCCCGCAGCTCACCATCCGCGACATCGATGGCAACATCACCTATCAAGGTGCAACACCGTTCCTGCCGCAGTCGGCCAAATACACATCGCTGGGTGTGATCAAAGTTCCAGATGCTCAAAAGCAATTTGGCATCATCGCGTTCTTCTATCCCACCGTTGCCGAATTAGAAACCGGTGCACTCACCTCGCTTTATCCGGCTCCCTATGACCCGCTCTTGACCATGAATGTCTATGTTGGCGATCTCGGACTAGATGGTGGCGCACCCAAGAATGTCTATGCCCTCGATACCTCAAACATGAAGCAGGTGGCCGGCGGCAAGAGTGGCGTTAAGGGTCTAAAGCTCGAGGTTGGCCAAACCGTAAAACTGCCGGGCGATTTGGGCACTGTGACCTTTGACGGCCTCAAACGATTCGCTTCACTCGATGTCAGCTATAACCCCGGCGGGCTCTGGGTTCTGGTCTTTTCACTGCTGGCGCTAGCCGGAGTAACAACCTCACTTTTGGTGCCTCGCCGACGGGTGTGGGTCAAGCTAACCGAAACTGGCTTTGAGCTAGCGGCTCTGGCCCGCGGCGATGACCCAACACTCGACAAAGTCTTGAACGCACTCGCAACCGAACTTAAACCAAGCACCCCAAGCACAGAAAGCAAAGCATGACTTCGATCGCGCTAAACCCAGAGCTCGCTGGCATCTCTCGTCTGCTGATCCAGGCGGCTATGTTGGTCTATACGGCTGCCTTTTTGACCTTCGCCTTTCACCTTTCAAAATTGGCCAGCGTCGAAAAGAAGGTGCGCACCGGTGCATCAAGACTTGAGCGCGCCGGCATCATCCTGCTGTCTGTCGCGGCTGCCATTCATGGCGCCGGCGTGGTTCTGCGCGGCATTTCGGCATCACGTGTGCCATGGGCAAACATGTATGAATTCTCGATCACAGGGTCTTTTGTTGTAGTCACGATTTTCTTGCTGGCGCTGACCATCAAAGATATTCGATTGATCGCCACGTTCGTGGCAGGCTTCAACCTGTTGATCCTGGGAACCGCCGACACCATATTTTGGGTCAATGTGAAATCGTTGATGCCCGCTCTGCAGAGCTATTGGCTAGTTATTCACGTATTGGTGGCGGTGCTAGCAACCGCGTTCTTTAACATCGGCGCCGCCCTGTCAATCGCATACATTTTCAAGACCGCAAAATGGGTCGAAAAATCAAAGCTCAAGATGGTCGCAACTTTCCGTCGAATCTTGGCTCTATTTCCGGCACCTGAAAAAATGGAACGTCTGGCCTATCGCTTCAACATCATCGGTTTCATCCTGTGGAGCTTCACGCTGATTGCTGGTGCCATTTGGGCCGAACGCGCCTGGCATCGTTATTGGGGTTGGGACACCAAAGAAGTCTGGACTTTTATCATCTGGACAATCTATGCCGGTTACTTGCACGCAAACGCAACGCGTGGCTGGACGGGAAAACGCTCGGCCTGGCTGGCGCTGGTGGGATTCGTCGCGATTCTGTTTAACTTCACAATTGTGAACCTATTCTTCAAGGGATTGCACGTTTACAGTGGCCTCAAATAGACCGGCACTTCTAGATCTGCTCTCGTCGGCGAGGGTGGTGTCGCTGCCCCTGCGCACTCGTTTTCGCGGGGTTGTTGACCGTGAGGTAATGCTCTTTGAGGGGCCAAACGGTTGGGCTGAATGGTCGCCATTTGTCGAATACTCGGATGAAGAAGCGGCGGTTTGGCTAAACGGCGCAATCGAATATGCCTTTGGCGATCAGCCGGTTCAGTTGCGCGATCGAATCGCCGTGAATGCCACGCTTCCTGCTGTTGATGCCAGTCAGGTCTTGGCTACCCTCGCCCCGTTCGGCAGCTTTAGAACCGTCAAAATCAAGGTCGCTGAAAAGGGGCAAACCCCTGGCCAAGACGTCGACCGAATCGTGGCTGTCAAAAATAACTTTCCAGATGCAAAAATTCGCTTAGATGCCAACGGTGGCTGGAGCCCTGAGCTTTCGTTCAGCTTCATCAAGGCTCTGAAGGGGCAGGGCATTGAGCTCGAATATCTCGAGCAACCCTGCAAATCGATTGAAGAGCTGGTCAAGCTTCGAGGCTTGATTTCCGATGCGGGTTTCGAGGTAAAGATTGCGGCCGACGAGTCCGTTCGTCGAGAAACCGATCCGCTCCAGGTGGCACGCGCCGGCGCAGCCGACATCCTGGTTCTAAAGGCACAGCCGCTTGGCGGCGTTGCGCGAGCCCTAGAAATTTCGACCGAGGCAGGATTGCCGGTTGTGGTTAGCAGTGCCATCGATTCCTCGGTGGGCTTAGCGATGGGTGCTGCGCTCGCCGCGGCGCTGCCCGAACTCGATTTTGACTGCGGGCTGGGAACGGCGGCCTTGCTGGCCGGCGATGTTACTCGCGAACCCTTGAAGCCGGTCGATGGCTTCATCGACGTTCGTCGGGTCGAAGTTGACCCCATGAAGCTCGATGTTTTCGAAGCCGAAGATCACCGCATTGACTGGTGGATAGAACGCCTTGACCGCAGCTTTTCGCTGTTGCACCCGGCGAGTTAGGCTTGAAACATGACCAATCAGGTTTCTGAGATTTTTGATGGCAGCATTTGGCACGAGGTGCCAGGCTTTGGCGAGCTCGAAGATGTGACCTACCACAAGCACATGACGCTAGGCATTGTGCGCATTGCTTTCAACCGCCCAGAGGTTCGAAATGCCTTCAGGCCAAAGACCGTCGATGAACTTCACCAGACACTTGATCACGCACGTATGGATTCTCGTGTTGGCGTGGTGCTGCTTACGGGAAACGGGCCATCGGCCAAAGACGGCGGCTGGGCTTTTAGCTCGGGCGGCGATCAGCGCGTGCGCGGTCGTGATGGTTACAAATATGCCGAGGGCGAGACGGCCGAAACCATCGATGCCGGTCGTTCTGGCCGACTGCACATTCTCGAAGTTCAGCGACTGATTCGTTTCATGCCCAAGGTCGTAATCGCTTTGGTTCCGGGTTGGGCTGCCGGCGGTGGCCACTCGCTAAACGTGGTTGCCGACCTTTCAATTGCAAGTGCTGAGCACGCGCGTTTTAAGCAAACCGATGCCGACGTTGGCTCGTTTGATGCGGGTTATGGCAGTGCCTATTTGGCTCGACAGACCGGCCAAAAATTCGCTCGCGAAATCTTCTTTCTGGGTGCCGAATATGATGCCCAGCGCGCCTATGAGATGGGTGTCGTAAACAAGGTTGTGGCGCACGCCGATCTTGAAAAAGTGGGCGTTGAGTGGGCCACCGAAATTCTGCGCAAGTCGCCTCAGTCAATTCGTATGCTTAAGTTTGCATTCAACGCGGTTGATGATGGCATTGCCGGTCAGCAATTGTTTGCCGGCGAGGCAACCCGCCTGGCATATGGCACCGACGAAGCGGTCGAGGGGCGCGATTCGTTCTTGCAAAAGCGCGAGCCCGACTGGTCGCCTTACCCTTGGCACTTCTAATCGCTCATTAAAGTGACTAAACCGCTCAAGCTGATCGCAGCCAACGACACCTTTGGTGCACTCTTGGCATTCACCGATGTGCTCGACGGCAAGTTGGCAGTGTTTATCACCCCGCCTGAGGTGAATGGCAAGATGCCCGAGACCTTCGGGTTGCCAGCCGAGGTGGCCGATGACGTTGCTTTGATCGTAGAAAGCTCTGGTTCAACCGGAACCCCGAAGCGAATCGAAATTTCGCGCGAGGCACTGCTCAATTCGGCTAATGCATCTGCCCTAGCCCTTGGCTCTATTGAAGCAAGTTCGCAGTGGCTCTTGGCTTTGCCGATTAACTTTATTGCCGGGGCAAACGTTCTGATTAGATCGGTGCTCTCTGGCAATCAACCCGTCATGATGAACACGTCGGTGCCATTCACCGCAGAGGCATTCGCTCGATCAGCCTCTCACCTGAAAGCCGATCGCAGATACACGTCTTTGGTCCCGGCGCAGCTAAAACGAGTTATTGATGCAGCAGAGGCGGATGACTTTATTCGCACTCAGTTGGCCAGGTTTGACGCGATTTTGGTTGGAGGTCAGTCTGTTCCAGAGGAACTTGTCGCAAGGGCTCAGGCATTGGGCGCTAACGTCGTGGTCACCTATGGCATGACCGAGACTTCGGGCGGCTGCGTTTATAACGGCAACCCGCTGGCCCAGGTTGAGGTGCGAATTGCTGCAGATGGTCGAGTGGCAATCAGGGGGGCAACCCTGGCAAACGTGGCTACCGACGAACGAGGCTATTTTGTCACCAACGACGCCGGTGAAATCGATGATTCCGGAAGGCTTATCGTTCACGGTCGAATAGACCGAGTGATTACATCCGGTGGAATCAAGGTTTCGCTCGATCGCGTTGAAGCCCTCGCCGCATCGGTGGTTGGTGTTGCAGACATCGCAGCGGTAGCCATCGAAGACAGCGAGTGGGGGCAGCGGGTTGGAATTGCCTATGTTGGCAGCCCAGAGGTTGCCGACACGGTGGCACTTGCGTTGGCAAGTGACCTGGGCCCGGCTGGCAAACCGGTGCGAATATTGCGAGTCGACAACGTTCCAAAGCTTCCGGCAGGAAAGAATGATTTGCAGGCAATCAAGAAGTTATTTGAGGAGAAGCGTTGAGCAAGAAATCAAAGAAGAAAGCCTCGATAAAACTTTGGGTAGAGGGGGCCAGACTGCGCACCTTGCCCTTGGCAATCGCACCGGTCGCCATTGGCGCTGGCGTTGCAGCCGAACTTCAAATGTTCAACGCAACCCTCAGCCTGCTAGCTCTTTCGGTCGCACTTTTTCTTCAGATTGGTGTGAATTTCGCCAACGACTACTCTGATGGCATTCGCGGCACCGACGCCAATCGCGTTGGGCCTCTTCGCCTAACCGGCTCAAAGTCGGTGAGACCAGCGGCAGTCAAATACGCAGCCTTCGCGTTCTTTGGTCTGGCAGCATTTGCTGGCCTGGCTATTGTGCTGCTAACCCAGCACTGGTGGTTCTTAGCGGTCGGCGCTTTGGCGATTGTGGCCGCTTGGTTTTACACCGGCGGAAAGAACCCATACGGCTATGCGGGTTTGGGTGAAGTAGCAGTTTTCATCTTCTTTGGGCCGGTCGCCGTTTATGGCACCGCTTTTATTCAAATCGGTCGTTACAGCGATTTCGCGATGCTAGGTGGAATCGCAGCAGGCCTTTTTGCCGCTGCGGTTCTGATGGTCAACAACATCCGTGATCTTGATCTAGACAAGCACGTTGGAAAACGCACGCTTGCGGTTAAGCTCGGCAAACGCTGGGCCAAGGCCGTTTATTTTGTGATGTTGTGGGCACCGTTTGCGATTTTGGCTCCGTTGCCGATGGTCTTTCCGGCGACATTCTTTGCCTGGTTGGCTTTGTTCTTTGTGATTCCGGCGACACTGATTGTGGCCACCGCAAAGCAGCCGAGAGAACTTATCTTGGCTCTAAAACTCACGAGTTTTGCGGCTCTGGCATACGGCCTATTTTTGGGCTGGGGTTTTGCAACCGTGGTTTTCGTGCTCGGCTAAAAACCCCGCAACTAAACGTCTTTTGAGTCGCCCTTGGCGCCATCGTCGGCAGCATCTTCAACATCGGTGTCTCGATCGTTGCGCTTTTGCATGCGGCGATAAATATCTTCTGAAACGGCCGAGCGGTGTTTCTCAAAAAAGAGCAGCGAAATCGCTAGCGAAACGACCGCCGAAATCAATGCGGCAAAGAATGGGTCGAATTGAAGCGCCAACATGATGGCAAGCAGGCCCACAAAAAGCCCTACTCGAATGACGATGTATCTAACCCACGGATTCTTCATGGAATAAGTCTAAGTTTGCGGCTGGTTAGAGTTAACCTATGCGTCTCTTGATCTTCGTTTGGGTAGTCATCGGCATCGCCGTGATTTTTGGCCTTGTCTATGGCATCAGTGCCCTGGTTGAGCGCAACCGCAGGGCGAAAATTAAAACCACCGCCCCAGATGACGACCCGCAGTTTTTGCGCGATCTGGCAAAGCGCTTAGCCGAAGAAGAAGAAGAGAAAAAGAAGAACGAGCAAAAGCCAGAAGAACCGGGCGATGAGCAATAGTTCGCCGGCGCAGGTTTACGCGGCAACCCTTCTAGCGAGCCTTGCCAAGGCCGGAGTGCGAAACTACTTTTTGGCACCTGGCGCTCGTTCTCAGGCGCTGGCAATCGCTGCCGGTCAATTGGCTGATGCCGGCAAAATCAATCTTCATGTTCGCCTCGATGAGCGCAGTCTGGCTTTCAACGCGCTTGGCGCAGCGCTAGCCAGTGGTGAGCCATCGGTGATCATCACTACGTCGGGAACAGCCGTTGCTAACCTGCACCCGGCTGTGCTCGAAGCCCACCATTCGGGTGTGCCACTAATTCTTTTGACCGCAGACCGCCCGGATGAACTGCGGGGTGTTGGCGCTAACCAAACGACCAATCAGATTGGCATTTTCTTTGATGCCGTGCGCGAGGTTTTTGACGTTCAAGCTCCGAGTGGGCGACCCACCGAAATTGCTGAAGCCACCAAATTGGCTACCGATGCGATTGGCGTTTGCATGGGTTACGACGGCGAACAGCCGGGGCCGGTTCAGTTGAATCTGGCTTTCAGAGAGCCACTCTCGGCGATCGAGCCAAATGCGGCAACCCTTGATCCAGCATTGGCGCTGCCAGAGATTTTTGAACCGCACCCCGAGTTTGCCGTGCTTACCGCGGCCGTTCCAACGGTTGTGGTGGCCGGCGCTGGAGCCGGCGGCGATGCAGTCGAGTTGGCCGAGGCATTTGGATGGCCCCTGTTGGCGGAGCCATCTTCGGGTGCACGCGTTGGCGCGAATGCCATTCTGGGCTATCGAAAAATCCTCGAACAGCAGCCCGAGCTTGCCGGTCAAATTGGCCGCGTGATCGTTTTTGGCAAACCCACTCTTGGCCGCGCGGTCATCAAACTTTTGTTCAATCCCGAGGTCGAGGTTGTGGTCATTCGCAGTCGCGTGATGGGGTTCTTTGATGTGTCTCAGCGTGCAACCGCCATTGTCGACGAAATCACTGTTGACGACGAGGTAGATTTTGAGTGGCTCGAAGCCTGGCGAAAAGCCGACCAGTCTCTTACTCATGCGGGTGCAAACAAACTCGATCGTCGCAGTTTGGTCGAAGCCGTATGGGCTGCAACCGAACCACAGGATGACCTGATTCTTGGAGCATCAAGATTGATTCGCGAGGCCGAAGTTTGGGCTCCGGCAAAGGCGGTGCGGGTCTATTCAAACCGCGGTTTGGCTGGCATCGATGGCACAGTTGCGACCGCCACCGGAATCTCGCTATTGCAGACCGGAACTACCCGAGCGCTGATGGGCGACCTAACGCTTTTGCACGATGCCTCGTCGCTTGCCATCGACCCGACTGAACCTGCTCGCAACATTCAAATCATCGTCGGAAACGACGGCGGTGGATCAATTTTTGCTGGTCTCGAGATGGCTCAGAGCCTAGATTCGAAGAGCTTCGATCGCCTATTCAAGACACCGCAAAGCGTTGATGTTTGGCATCTTGCCCAGGCCTATGGCTGGCAATATCTTCGGGTAGAGACCCCGGCTGAACTCTCGGCCGCTCTTTCGACCGCCGGTCGAATTTTGATCGACGTTCGACTCGACTAAATCAACTTAGGGCTTCGCGCATTGGTGCGAACTTAAGTTCGGTCTCGGCAAGCTCGGCATCCGGCTCAGAACCTTCAACGATTCCGCAACCGGCAAAAGCTCGAACGGTGCGGCCTTCGATTTGTGCGCCACGAAGAGCAATCGCCCACTCACCATCGCCATCAGCGCCAATCCAGCCAACCGGCCCGGCATAACGGCCTCGATCAAAGTCTTCGAGCTCGGCCAAAAGTTTTTGAGCCTCGAGCCTAGGCGTGCCAGCTACGGCGGCAGTTGGGTGCAAAGCCGCGGCCAGATCAAGCACCGATGCGCTCTCGAGCAGCACGCCGTGAACATCACTGGCCAGGTGCCACAGGTTTGGCAGAGCCAGGCTGAAGGGTTTTGGATCTGCATCAACTTGACTGCAGAATGGCGCAAGAGCGTTGACAAGTGAGTCAACGGCAAAGGCATGTTCAAAGGTGTTCTTAGCCGAGGCAGCCAAAGCCGTTGCGATCGCGGCGTCAACACCTGGGTCGGTTCCGCGCCCGGCGGTGCCGGCTAGAACACGTGCCGACACCTGACCGTGCGAAACCCTAACCAGCAACTCGGGCGAGGCGCCAAACATACCGTCTACCGAATAGACCCAGCAGGTTGGGTATTTTTTGGCAAGTCGCTCAAGAACCGGGCGAAGGTCAAAATAAGGCGCCAACTCTGCCACCAGGTCGCGGGCCAAAACAACTTTTTCGAGCTTCCCAGCTCTTATGTTTTCAACAGCATCTCCGACCGCCGCTTTGAATTCCTGCGGAGTGTGATCGCCGATTCTGAATTCGACAGAGGGGTTGCGGTCATAGGTTGTCTCGGTCGACCAAAAGTTCGGCGCACCACCATCGTTAGGCAAACCCACGTCAACCCGAGTCAGCCAGGTTCGTCCGTCCCTAGTGCCAAGAATCAGTTTTGGCACGACCAAGACGCTTTCGGCGGAACTCTCATCTGCAAAGGCAATGCTGCCGAACGCGATTAATCCGGTGCCGGGCAGCTGAAGTTCATCTTTGATTTCGAATTTGGCAACCAGTTCACGCCATTGCGCTGCCAAATTAGCTATGCGGTTTGGGCCGGTAGCGGTTAGTCGCAGGGCTTCACCCCAGCCAACAAGTCCCTGGCCGCCCCGAATGAATGAGGTTGGATTCTCTGGTAAATGTGCCAACAGGTCGAAATCTGCGCCGGCCTCTAATTCGATTGTGTTGAGGCTAAAAACCATGTTTCGCCTCATCTTTCGCTAACTGAGCGTTCGCTGTGAACCTTGAATATGCCTTTGGGTGGCACCCGTGCAATAGATAACCTTGAAAGTGACCCAAAAAAATCCTAAGCCCGCGAAAGAGGTGCCCGATGCGCAAGTCACAATTGACCGCATTGGCTGCATCAGGCTTGGTGCTTTTTGGATTGTTTTTCGTGCCGGCTGCTGCATATGCCGATGACGAAGATGATGACGATCGTGACGCCTCAGTTATTGAGCCGGGCAAACGCGAGCACGACGAAACCGATCGCAAACATAAAGACCTTGAAGAGCGATACGGCAAAGACGGCCACCTAATTGTTCCGCCACTTGTCATTCGCCCCGAAAAAGAGGGTGAAGAGCACTCAATCGTCGCTCCGTCAACCGGCCGCGGCAACACATCAGGTCAAAATTCAATTGCTCCTATCGGCGAATCGGTAAACATCGAAGGTGCTTCGATTGGTAGAGGTTTTGTTCTAACCACACCTAGCGGCGGCTCAATTGGTCAGGTTGTTGGCCCAAACATGGGTCAATTGGCCAATGAAACCCTAACTTCGTTCGACCCCGAGCAAAATCTGCCGGTCGAAATCGGCATCTCAAGGGCTGGCAGCAAGACCCCCGCAGACATCTTCATCGAAAGCGCAACCGTTGGTCTAATCGCAATGGGCATTGGGGCAATTTCGCTTGGGGCGATAGCCGGAACCAGGGCAATTCGTCGCAAGTAGACTTGAGGCGTGAGCAAAGCTGATTTGGCTAAAAAGCCAGCCGAGGTTGCCGCCATGTTTGACGATGTGGCCGCAACCTACGACCTAACCAACACGCTGTTGTCGTTTGGTCAAGACCGCCGTTGGCGAGGCATTGTTCGCGACGCGGTTGACCCTCAGAGTGGCCAAAAAATCCTTGATCTAGCTGCCGGCACCGGAGCATCTTCGGTTGCCTTTGCTAAACCTGGCGTGAAGGTGATCGCGGGCGATTTTTCAGAGGGCATGCTTGCAGTTGGTCGCAAGCGTCACCCTGAAATCGAATTTGTCTTTGCCGACGCCACCAAGTTGCCTTTCAAAGACAACGAGTTCGACGCGGTAACAATTTCGTTTGGTTTGCGAAACGTGGTTGATGTTAACAAGGCGCTTTCTGAAATGCACCGAGTCACCAAACCGGGCGGCCGAATTGTGATCTGCGAATTCTCGACGGTCTCGAACTCTGCGCTTCGCCCGCTCTACAACTTCTATCTAAAGCGCATTCTGCCAACGCTTTCTTCAATTGGCAGCAAAACCCCCGAGGCCTACGGCTACCTGTCCGAGTCGATTTTGGCTTGGCCAGACCAATACGAACTGGGCCAAAAAATTACTAAGGCCGGTTACCGAGATGTTCAGTTTCGCAACCTAACCTTCGGTGTGGTTGCAGTGCACAGAGGCCTTAAAGTCGCGCCGAAGAAGCCTGCTGCTAGGACTGCAGCTACTAAGCCAGCCGCAAAGTCGGCAGCAAAAAAGAGCGCAAAGTGAGCCCGATTTCGCTGCCAAGGCAGCTTAGAAAAGTTGCTGACCGCGCGCTACTAAAGTCGCTTGAGAGCGGCCTCGAAATAATCGAGACCAAGCTCAAAGAGTCGACCAGCCACGCCGAAAAAATCATCCACGCTTCATCGCGCCACCTGGTTGACGCTGGTGGCAAGCGAGTGAGACCAACCCTGGTCTTATTGGCCGCCCAGCTTGGCGACCCAACCAGGCAGCAGGTCATCGATGCCGCGGTGGTGGTCGAGCTAACCCACCTTGCCACTCTCTATCACGATGACGTAATGGACGAAGCGCCTACCCGTCGCGGTGTGCCAACGGCTCAAATGGTGTGGGGAAACTCGGTAGCAATTCTTACCGGAGACTTGCTCTTTGCGCGTGCCTCTAAGGTTGGCGCACACCTAGGCCAGGCATCTCTCGAGCTGCAGGCTGAAACCTTTGAGCGCCTTTGCTTGGGGCAATTGCACGAAACCATTGGAACTACCGAGGGCGAAGACCCGATCGCTCACTACATTCAGGTTATGGCCGACAAGACCGGCTCACTGATTTCTGCGTCTGCTCGACTGGGCATTATTTTGAGTGGCGCGCCTGCAGAATATGAAGAACCGATGCGTTTGTATGGTGAAAAAATCGGTGTGGCTTTTCAGCTGATCGATGATGTGATTGACATTTCAGAGGCTGGCCCATCGGGCAAGACCCCGGGCACCGACCTACGCGCTGGTGTTCCAACCCTGCCGGTGCTGTTGCTTCGAGAGGCGGCAGCAACTGGCGATCAGGGTGCTATCGATCTTCTTGAAATCATCGATGGCGGCCTCGAAGAAGACCACAAGCTCAATGAGGCTCTCGTTCGCCTGCGCAATCATCCGGTTGCCGAGGCAGCCTACCAAGAGGCAAAGCGCTGGGCTGACGAAGCGGTTGCAGACATTCAGGTGTTGCCAGATGGCCCGATAAAGAACGCCTTGGCGACATTCGCTCAGGCTGTAGTAGATCGCCAGCAGTAAGCGCTTTCAGCCTCACTCTTTCGGCAATAAACTGAGAACTTCCGAATTTCTGATCAGGTAGGTCTCAATGAGCAATCTCACTCACCTAACCAACGCCGGTGTTTCTGTCATCATCGACACCACTTCGGGCACTCCTGCGGTATTGCACTGGGGTAGAGCAATTCAGCCAGGCTTTGATGCCGAAGCTCTAGTGCTAACCCAAATCGAGCCAACTCCGCACTGTGACTTTGACGAACCGCAGACCATCGGAATCTGGCGTGAAAATGCCCGCGGATTTATTGGCGAGCCAACCATCAAAGGTTCACGACCTGGGCGCGACTGGAGCCACCACTTCACCGTTCGCAGCACCCAACAAGAAGGCAACACCGCCACATACGTGTCTGTCGATGCCGAAGCCGAGCTAGAGGTTGAAGCGCGCTTTGAGTTGACCGAGCAGGGCGTGCTGAAGCTCAGCCAAAAGGTCACCAACCTCGGGTTGAGCGAATTCACGGTTGAGTCGCTAACCAGCTATTTGCCGGTACCCGATTACACCAAGGATGTGCTCGATTTTCACGGTCGCTGGATGCGCGAGCGTCAGCCGCAGCGCCAGGCAATTCGGGTCGGAAACTGGGTTCGCGAGGGTCGCGAGGGTCGCACCGGTCACGACTACACGCTGATTCAGTTTGCGCTCGCCGAGGGCACTACTTTTGAGCACGGCGAGGCCTGGGGTCTAAGCCTGGCTTGGTCTGGAAATAATCGCCACGTGGTGGAGCGCACTGCGATTGGTAGAACCAACCTTGGCGCCGGCGAACTGCTTTTGCCAGACGAGATGGTTTTGGCCAGCAACGAGTCATACCAGGCGCCGACCGTGGTTGCGGTTTATGCCAACGACGGTATCGATGGGGCAAGTCACCGCCTGCACAGCATGCTGCGTGCTCGCCCAACACACCCAACCAACATCAGGCCTCGACCGGTCACCTTGAATGTTTGGGAAGCCGTTTATTTCGACCACGACTATGACAAGTTGGCAGCGCTAGCCGATGCCGCTGCAGAAATCGGTGTTGAACGATTTGTGCTTGACGACGGTTGGTTCGGCGCTCGCCGCCACGACCGCGCAGGGCTTGGCGACTGGGTGGTTAGCAAGGATGTTTGGCCGGAGGGCCTTGGCAAATTGGTCGACAAGGTCAAGTCGGTTGGTCTCGAGTTTGGGCTCTGGTTCGAAGGCGAGATGGTCAACCAAGACAGCGACCTCTATCGCGAGCATCCAGAATGGATTCTTCAAGCGGGTGGAAGGGTTCCACCAGAGTTTCGCACCCAGCAGGTTCTCGACCTAGCGCACGAAGGTGCCTACCAGCATGTCTTTAACCAGACGAACGCAATTTTGAACGAACTCGATATTGCTTACATCAAGTGGGATCACAACCGTGTTCTGACCGAGGCTGCCCACTATGGCAAGGCTGCCGTACGCAAGCAGGTCGAGGCGATTTATCGCCTGTTTGATGAGCTGAAGGCTGCTCATCCGGGGCTAGAAATCGAAAGTTGCTCTTCGGGTGGCGGGCGAATCGACCTTGGCATGATTGATCACGCCGATCGCTTCTGGACCTCAGACAACAATGATGCTCTCGAGCGTCAGTCGATCAACCGATACACCTCGATCGTGATTCCACCAGAACTTCTGGGCACCCACATTGGCCCAACCAAGGCGCATTCGACGGGTCGCACCCACAGTCACGCCTTCAGAGCGGTTACCGCCCTATGGGGTCACGCCGGTCTCGAGTGGGATCTGACTGAGGCTTCTGCCGAAGATAGGGCCATGCTGAAGAGTTGGACCGACTTCTACAAAGCCAAGCGTGCTCTGCTGCACTCGGGCCGCACCGTACGTGCTGACGGGCCTGAGACCACTAACCAAGTGCACGGTGTCGTTTCCCAAGACAAGAGTGAGGCGCTTTACATGTATGCCCAGCTCACTACCTCTGATTACAGTCGCCCTGCGAACATTCGCCTCACCGGGCTCGATGCCGAAGCCACTTACTTGGTGAAGGTAGTTGAGCCAGCCGGTGCTGCCGTTGCTATGCAGGCGTTGCCACCAAAGTGGTACGACGGAGTGCGCATTCCCGGCGCTCTGTTGGCCTCAGTGGGTATGCGCGCCCCAGTGCTTCGACCAGAGCAGGCCATGTTGATTGAGGTAACTCGCGTCTAAAACGCAACATACACTTGAACCCTTATGGGTTTGAGTTCAGCAAGAGGCCGCAGTGCCGAAATTGGCATGGCAGGCGCGTTCTTCGTTCAAGGAATCTCGAACACCCTGATGATTCCGCGTGTGCCAGAGCTAATTGACCAAATCGGCGTCGAGTTCACCACCTGGGGTTTGATCATCGGCCTTGCCGGCCTCGGCTCGCTTCTTGGTCTAACTGTGTCGGCCAAACTAATTAGCCGATTTGGCACTCGCCTTGTGGTTCGCTGGGGAGCAATTGTCTCAGCCGGTTTCATGATGACCCTGCCGTTCGTTCACGATGCCTGGCTATTCTTTGCGGCCCAGCTTGGTTTGGCATTTGTAAGTGCCTGCGTTGGTGTTGCTATCAATGCCCAGGCCGTAGCCCTTCAAAAGTTGTTGAATCGAGTGGTCATCGGCAAATTTCATGGTTCGTGGAGTATCGGTGCAGCTCTGTCGGTTGCATTCAGCGGTTCGCTCGCATTGGTTTTGTCACTAGCCATGCACTTCTTGATTCTTGGCAGCATTTGCATCGTGGCCTTATTCATAACTACTCACTACATGCTGACCCCCGAAGAAGTGGGCAAATCTGACGACCGCAAATTTGGCAAGAAAGTGTCGTTTTTCAAGACGCCAAAACAGGTATGGCTGCTTACCGCAGGCCTTTTTGCGGGCATGTTTCCTGAGGTTTGCCTCATGGACTGGAGTGCGGTTTTTGCCAAGACTGAAATTGGCGTAAACGCTTCGCTCGGCGCTATGCCTTACACGGTCTTTGGAATTGCAATGATCGTCGGGCGCCTTTCGATTGGCCGACTCACCAAGCGTTTTCACATCAGCGAGCTTTCAAAATGGGGCGGCATCTTTGGTTCGGTTGCCCTTGGTCTTGGCGTTTGGTTGGGCCCAACCCTTGCCGCTTCAGACCAAATTCTGGGCCTTGTTGTTCTAGTTGCGCTTTGGTCGATTAGCGGTCTTGGCATGGCCCCAATGGTGCCCTCGTTCTTCAGCGGCGCCGGTTACGTCAAAGGCCTGCAAACCGCTCAGGCGCTTGCCCGCATGACTCTCGTCAACTCAATTGTCATGATGGGCGCCAAGATCGTTATGGGCGGGATCGCCCAGGGTGTCGACGTTCAGGTCGCATTCATTTTTCCAACGGTGATGATGTTCATCGCGGGTTTCATCGCCCACGTGGTTGCGAAGAGAGCAAAGCGCGCTGAGGCGGTGGCCAACGCTTTCCCGCCAACCGGGCCAATCTCAATCGTTCAGGAATAGAAAAACCCCGCCGAGGCGGGGAGTCTCTGAAAATCTGCTAACTATCTAAAGTTAGTGAACTGAATATCAATATCCAGGTCCTTGTTTTTCAACAAGCTCATGGTCTCTTGAAGGTCGTCGCGGCTCTTGCTCTGCACACGAAGTTCGTCACCCTGAATCTGGCTCTTAACGCTCTTCGGGCCTTCTTCGCGAATGATCTTCGAAATCTTCTTGGCCTGCTCTTGGTCGATGCCGTTCTTTAGCTCGCCTTCGATGCGGTATTCCTTGCCCGATGGGTACGGTTTGCCGTCGACAAAGCTTTTCAGCGAAATGCCGCGCTTCACCAGCTTGGATTGGAAAACATCCAGCACGGCCTTTACTCGGTCTTCGCTCGCAGCCTTCATCAAAATCTTCTCGCCGCTCCAGTCGATTTCAGCGCCTACGCCCTTGAAGTCATAGCGAGATTCAATCTCTTTTTGAGCCTGCATAAGGGCGTTGTTCGCCTCTTGCTTGTCTACTTTGCTTACGATGTCGAATGTTGAATCTGCCATGGGTCCAGTTTACCTTCGGGTTCGAATTACTTTTGTGAAAGTTTTGCTGGGCGGGCGGTGCTTGAACGAATCAAAAGTTCCACCGGCCACTCGGTCGATTCTTCAACTCCCAGCTTGCTCTCGTAGTCTGGGTCGTCGATTAGATCCAGAAGCATGTTGGTCGCGGTCTGTCCCTGTTCGCGCACTCGCT
The DNA here is from genome assembly GCA_041180145.1 of Actinomycetota bacterium. Lineage (GTDB taxonomy): Bacteria > Actinomycetota > Actinomycetes > Actinomycetales > Microbacteriaceae > Rhodoluna. The sequence goes on from JBEGSA010000001.1 coordinate 37,948, forward strand.
GGTTAATTGTGGTTAGGCCAAAAAATTCAGCCATATCGTGATTATCGATTCCAATCACCGAGATGTCCTGTGGCACGCGAAGTCCGAGGTCCTTAACGGCGATGATGGTGCCGAAGCCCATCTCATCAGAGTTGCAGAGAATCGCGCTAGGTGCATCCAAGGGGTTTCCCAAAATCTGCTTGGTCACGTGATAAGCGCTCTGAATCGTGTAATCGGCCTCGCCCTGCCAAGCCGGATATGGGTCAAGTCCGGCTTCTTTCATGGCATGCAAGTAGCCCTGGTGGCGAAGGGATTCTTGGTTGAATTCTTTGTCGCCGCCAGGTTTTCCGCTGACATGGGCGATGCGAGTGTGGCCAAGCGAAATCAAATGTTGAGTGGCCAACATGCCGGCCTTAAAGTCATCCATCACCAAGCTGCGCCCACCGGCGATAACACCGCCCACGCCAAGCACAGGCTTTTTCATGGCGGTTAGGCTAGCCAGTTCGGCAGGGCTAGGGCGAACCGCGATTGTTAGAACCGCATCCACTCGCTTGCGCAGCAAAAAGTCGTTGAAAATCTTGGCTCGTTGTTCCTCGCCACCGCTCAGGTTATAAAGCGTGAGGTCATAGCCGTGTTCGATCAGTGTGTTTTCAATGGCTTCGAGCATCGCCGAAAAGAACCAGCGGTCAATGTATGGCAAAACAACACCGATGTTGCGGTTGCGGCCGGTGGCCAAAGTGTAAGCCGAATGAGATGCAACATAGCCGAGTTCTGCGGCCGCGGCTTCAACCTTGGCGCGTGCGCGATCTGAAACGTGATCTTTGCCGCTCAGTGCCCTAGAAACCGTCGCGGTCGATACGCCTGCAAGTTTTGCAACATCTTCAATGCCAGCCATGAAATTCCTGTAAATTCGGGGGATTTTTTGTAAAATCCTCTGCAAATCATCGTAGTGGAATCTTCTGTAACCGCTTGCGCGGTTTTTTAAACACTGAAAGATGGGCTAAACTTCTAAAGCACCTTCGATCGGCTGAATACAGGCGACCGAAAGTGCATCTGGCTAGTTACCCAAGCGGCCAAAGGGATCTGACTGTAAATCAGCCGGCTCAGCCTTCGGGGGTTCGAATCCCTCACTAGCCACAAACAGAAAACGCCCCCAACGGGGCGTTTTCTGCGTTTGTGGCTATAAAAGATGTGACCCAAGCATAGAAATCTGGTTGGGTGCTTTTGTTTGCAACTTTGGGTTTTTAGATCGAGTCTGGGATTGGCGCCGCTCCTTCAAATTTCGAGTAAATCATGGCCTTGAAACATCTGGCAAAGTGAGCTTTGGGCGTCTGGAATAAAACTACGATTGGTTGATATGACATCGCCCTTTGCTCACATGAACCAGCGAGCTGCCGAAATCGTAGCCTCTATGTCAATCGAGGACAAAGTCGGCCAGATGTTCCACTCGATGGCGGCGGTTGGCGACCCAACCGGCAAAAACGGATTTTTGGACAGTCCCACTGTTGAGTTCCAAATACGCGTGAAAAGAATTAGCCACTTTAACGCCGTTGGCGGAGCGCCAACGCCACGGGAATTAGCCGAGTGGCAGAACCGTTTACAAGAAATTGCCAAAGATGCTGATTTCAAAGTGCCGATCACCATAAGTTCGGATCCGAGAAATCATTTCTCAAACAACCCAGGTACTTCCTCTCGTGCCGAGGCGTTTTCTCAATGGCCAGAAACTTTGGGCTTGGCTGCTATCGGTGACCCGCATCTGATGTTTCAATTTGCAGACACTGCTCGAAAAGAGTATTTGGCTGTCGGATTTCGAACTGCACTCCACCCGCAAATTGACCTCGCAACAGAACCTCGTTGGGCTCGTGGAGCTGGCACTTTTGGTGAAAGTGCCGAGTTAACAATTGAAATGCTTGTCCCCTACCTAAAAGGGTTTCAGGGTGACGCGTTAGATGCAGATTCAGTGTCTTGTATGGCAAAACATTTTCCCGGAGGAGGTCCTCAAAAGGATGGAGAGGACCCACATTTTGCCTATGGACGGGAACAGGTCTACCCGGGCGGAATGTTTGACCACCACCTGAAGCCCTTCAAGGTTGCTGTAGCTGCGGGTGTAGCTCAGATGATGCCCTATTACGGAATGCCCATTGGAACCAACTATGAAGAAGTTGCCTTCGGGTTTAATAAACAAATAATTAGGGGCCTGCTTCGAGGTGAACTTGGTTTTGACGGAGTGGTCTGCACCGACTGGGGCATTTTGACCGATGCAGCGATTCTTGGTCAAATGTGGCCAGCCCGGGCCTGGGGCGTTGAGCACCTCACCCCAAAGGAACGTATTGTCAAAGCAATTGACGCCGGCGTTGATCAATTCGGAGGCGAGTATTGCACCGAAATTCTGCTCGAAGCAGTTTCAGAGGGATTAGTTAGCGAAGAGCGGATAGACGAATCCGTAATTCGACTGGTCGCGCAAAAGCTCGCAATTGGCTTGTATGAGAATGCGATAGTAGACGCAGCAATCGCCAACAACCTTGCCGGAAAAGCTGAATTTAGGGAAGCCGGATTGGATGCGCAACGTCGTTCACTGACACTCCTCAAGAATGAGCTACTTCCCCTGCCTCGTGGGGCGAAAGTTTACGTGGAGGGAGTCAATCCGGAATCTTTGGCGGGGTACGCTGAAGTCGTGGCCGAACCCGAGGACGCAGACTTTGCGATACTCCGAACAAATGCCCCATACGAAATGCGTGGCACTGGCTTTGAATCTTTCTTTCATGCCGGCTCGCTAGATTTTCCCTTGGAGTCTTCAGAGCACTTCAACCGAATATCGAGATCCGTTCCGACTGTTTTCAACATTTACCTAGACCGCCCAGCCATTTTGACACCGTTTGTCGAGGGCATGTCAGCGATACTTGCAGACTATGGGGCTTCAGATGCTTCGGTCATGAAAGTCATCTTTGGCGAAGCTAAGCCTGAGGGCAAGCTGCCTTTCGATCTGCCGCGATCGATGAAGGCAGTTCTTGACAGTCGCGAAGATGTGCCCTTCGACACCGAGGATCCTTTGTTTAGATTTGGTTTTGGTCTTTCCATCTAAAGTCACACAAGTGGTTGTCAATTTCTATGAATCCATCTATTGACCCACCTTGCCTACAGATTTTGCACTTCGGCAAACAAATCCGCTACCGTGTAGAGACACATTTTGGCCCTTTCAAATTTCAAGAATTGAGACACCTTGACCATTTTTAAACTCAACGAGTTGCCATCCGGAGCGATTTTGAGCAAAGTCGTGGCCGAATCTAGGCAGTTTGACGGCAGAGAGTGCTTGTGGGTGGCCTTGCCGAGTGACATCAGAACGACTGGTCTTCCAGATGTTGATTACATCGACACCGAAAATTTTGTCATTTTGCCGGTGAATTTTTCGACCGGCATTCTTGAGGTAGATGTTTACACGATTCTCGCTGCTGACGCGGCTCCAGAAGACAGAGGTTTTTCAGGATTGGCGTATCACATCGACGATGAGGTGAAGAACTTTGAGTCGGTTTACATTCGAGGATTAAACGGTCTAAAAGAAAACCCTCCGGCGCCTCGAAACTCTCGAGGAATTCAGTATTTTGCTTTTCCAGACGCCAAATTTGATTACTTACGAGAAAACTTTCCTGAAGTCTATGAGGCGCCTGCCAATCTGGGCCTGAATGAATGGGTTACTCTCCGGCTTGAAGTTTCAGAGGCGGGAGTTGTCGCTTTCGTGAACGGGGTGAAGGCCCTCGAGGTTCATGGCTCGCTTTGTAAGACGCAACAAGGTCGAGTGGGCCTGCGAGTAGATATTGGCAGCGAGGCGTACTTTTCAAATCTGAGGATCTCCGGCTAGCTACCGACTGGCCAAGGGATGATCAACGACTTTCACAACCCCGAAAAGTTGGCAAACTTTCGTGATCTCGGCGCAACTCGACTCGCCGAAGGGAAGATCAAGAGGGGAAAACTGTTTAGGTCAGACGACCTTGCAAACATAGACCTTGACGAAGCTCAAAGGGTTGCCGCCTACGGGGTTGGTCTGATTATCGATCTGAGGTCAGCGAGCGAGGCGGCCGCGAGCGGTCGTGGACCCCTGGGCGACTTCGAAATTGATTACCTAAACATTCCCCTGATGAGTGAGGCTGCGGCACCGCACAAGCTTTTCGAGCACAAGACTGAAGGTGGAATTTCTTGCGAGCAAATGGGCTACTGGTACCACGCGCTCCTTGAAACTGCTTCAGGAACCTTAGTGCATGCCCTCGAGCACATTGCAAGCGCTGAAAAGCCGGTCGTGTTTCACTGCGTCGCGGGTAAAGATAGGACGGGTCTTTTAGCGATGGTTATCCTCGATATTCTTGGAGCGTCACAGCAAGAAAGCATCAACGATTACATGCTTACTCAGCAGGTGATGCCCTCGATTCTAAAGCGAATGGAATTTTCACAATCCGACTATTCCAGGGAAGATTTTGCCAAGGCGGGTGCAATGCTAACGGCTCAGCCAGAGTCGGCGCAGAGATTTTTCGACATCTTGAATTCGTCGCACCAGTCCATCACCGGCATCTTGCAAACGGCAGGCCTGAGTGTTGAAACAATTCAGCTTTTGAGGCGCAAATACAGCGACTGATTACAGCCATACCTGAAGTCGCTATGAGCATTGTGTTGCACCTATGACTCGTGCGATAAAACTTCGGCAAGATTTAGTCATGAAGACAAAACCGGATCGCAATTTGGCAATGGAGTTGGTGCGAGCAACTGAAGCTGCCGCAATCTCCTCTTCGGATTTCATCGGAAGGGGAGACAAAAATGCTGCTGACCGTGCGGCCGTTGACGCCATGAGGGGCTTTCTATCAACAGTCGACTTCGCAGGCACGGTAATCATCGGCGAAGGCGAGAAAGATTCAGCTCCAATGCTTTTCAACGGCGAGGTAGTCGGTTCCGGCGAGGGCCCTGCTTGTGATGTGGCAGTGGATCCGCTGGATGGCACTAGTCTCACGGCGGCAGGCCGATCACATGCAATTTCAGTAATTGCAGTAGCCGATAGCGGATCCATGTTTAACCCTGTTGACGTGTTTTACATGGAGAAGTTGGTCACAAATTCAGCTGGCGCTGGCGTTGTCAGTTTGGAATTGTCGCCGAAAGAAAACCTTTTCGAACTTTCCTGTCGCTTAAACAAGCCGATTAGCGAACTCACAGTTGCAATTTTGGACCGAGCACGACACCAGGAACTCATAGAAGATGTTCGGTCCGCAGGAGCTAGAACCAGGTTGTTCTTGGACGGGGACGTCGCCGCAAGCATTCATGCCTTGACTGGCGAGGGCAACATCGACATGCTCTACGGAACGGGAGGCGCTCCAGAGGGAGTCATAACAGCATGTGCCGTGAAGGCACTAGACGGCCACATGCAGGTGAGAATCAATCCACAGTCCGAGAATGAATTGGAAAGAGTTCGCGCCGCCGGCCACGACCTTAGTCGAATTTTCGATCAAGATGACTTGGTGTCCAGTGAGAACACCTACTTCGTCGCTACTGGCGTGACCGATGGAATGTTGCTCAAAGGAGTTGAGCGAAGGGGTAAATATATCCGAACGGAGAGCGTGATCCTGCGTTCCCAATCAGGAACGGTACGACGGGTAATCGCGGATTATCTGGCTTCAAGATGGAACTGAGGCTCGCCAATGGTTGGTATTGCTGTCTGAAGTAGCTCTTGTGCCGCCTCTTTTTCTATCATGGTGTCAAGGCAAAGGAGCCCAAAATGACCGCAGAGGTATTGCACATTGCTTCAAGCAGTGTTGCTTTAACCTGTGCGGTTTTTGTCATTTTTTACCCATATATTTAGGTCGCTGTTTGGTTGATTCAGTCAGCCCAGCGACCCAGCGCCCTAGCCCAAATCCTTGATTGATGCCAATTGGCAACCCCAAATACTTAGGCGTAAAAAATGAATTCATTAGACATAACCCAAATCCAACCGCAAGAGCTCGGCTTGAAGCAATGGGTTAAATTAGTTTCTGAACACACTCAGCCAGACAAGATTGTCTGGTGCGATGGATCTAAAAATGAGTACGAAGCCTGCATTGAAACTATGGTCAAGCAGGGAACTCTGATACCACTGAACCCTAAATTGAGGCCAGATTCATTTCTGGCTAGAACACACCCCGAAGATGTGGCTCGTGTGGAAGACAGAACCTTCATTTGTTCCAACGAACCTATCAACGCAGGGCCGACGAATAACTGGATGGCCCCCGGAGAGATGAAAATCAAGCTTGCCGGGATGCTGAAAGGATCGATGCGGGGTCACACAATGTTCGTGATTCCTTTTTCAATGGGCCCTATCGATAGCCCACTAGCTCGGTTCGGAATAGAAATCACAGACTCGCCATACGTTGTGGCAAACATGCACATCATGACAAGAGTTTCGAGTGAAGTTATCTCTCGAATTGAGTCTGGAGAAAATTGGGTTGCCACTTTGCACTCAGTTGGGGCTCCAAATGACAAAAGCAGTTGGCCATGCAACACAGAAAAATACATTTCCCACTTCCCAGACACTTTGGAAGTTTGGTCTTTCGGCTCTGGTTACGGCGGCAACGCTCTGCTGGGTAAAAAGTGCATGTCACTTCGGATTGGCTCAGTGATGGCAAGAGACGAAGGTTGGCTTGCAGAGCATATGCTGATTATGCGATTGATTTCACCGCAGGGTAAAAAATATCACTTCACGGCAGCATTCCCATCGGCCTGCGGAAAGACGAACCTGGCGATGTTGCAGCCTTCCCTGCCAGGCTGGAAAGTAGAGACCTTTGGCGATGACATTGCTTGGATTGGTGCAGGTAAAAACGGAAAACTAAGTGCCATCAACCCTGAAAACGGATTTTTCGGCGTAGCTCCTGGGACGAGTGACAAAACTAATCCAGTGGCAATGGAATTAATCTCAAAACAGACCATTTTTACAAATGTTGCACTGACCCCCGAAGGCGATATTTGGTGGGAGGGCATGACCAAAGAGGCCCCCGAGGGCCTGTTGGACTGGCGAGGGCTTCCTTGGACTCAGGGAACAGGCAAGCCTGCCGCCCATCCAAACGGCAGGTTTACCTCGCCAGCCGCAAACTGCTCAACAATCAGCGAAGATTGGCAGGACCCCGCCGGCGTTGAGATTGATGCGATCATTTTTGGCGGCAGACGTGCGAAGGGGGTTCCTTTGGTGACCCAAGCCAGTAGTTGGCAGCATGGAGTTTTCCTCGGCGCAACAATGGCATCGGAGCAGACAGCGGCAGCAGAAGGGCCAGTCGGAAAGGTGCGACGGGACCCGTTTGCGATGCTTCCCTTTGCCGGGTACAACATGGGGAGTTACTTCGCGCACTGGCTATCGTTTCAAGATAAGCAGCTGACATTGCCTAGCATTTTTCGCGTGAATTGGTTCCTGAAAAATGACTCGGGAGAATTCATCTGGCCTGGCTTTTCGGAAAATGCTCGAGTTCTTCGGTGGATCGTACAGAGACTTGAGAATCAAGTCGACGCTGTAGAGACCCCGATAGGTCTTCTTCCAAAGGCTTCAGATTTGAAGTTAGATGAACTCAAGATTTCCAAGGCAGACAAGGGACTTCTTCTGAAATGGTCTGCCGACGAGGCGAGAGATGATTTTCGAAACATTCGAATCTTCCTTGGCAAATTTGGGGACCAAATGCCCAAAGCCCTGGTAGGAGAAGCTTTGTCAAGATTGAGGTCTTTGATTTAGATCGACGCGTTTTATTATGAATAACTTCGTAATTAATGCACCCGCTAATGAGTATCAATTTTGATGGATTAGCCTGGTGTCGCGGCCATAGTATTTCGAGTAGAGCATTCACCAACGAGATAAGGGCGACTTAGCCATGGCAAATCTAATCTTCATCGGCGGCACCGGCCACGGTGGTTGGTATTTCGACGACATCGCTGCAAAGTTGCGCGCCCTTGGCCACACTGTATTTGCTCCACATCTTTCGGGTTTGGATCCTGCGTCTAACGAGCGCAAGGTCGTCAACTTAGACACCCATGTGCAAGATGTTCTCGATGTGATTGAACAAAACCAACTAGAAGAAGTCGTTCTAGTTGGGCACAGCTATGGCGGCATGGTTATAACTGGCGCTGCAGACCGCACCAGTGCCAAGGTTACGGGTTTGGTCTATCTTGACGCGGCACTGCCGCAGCCCGGGCAGCGACTCTGGGATCTCATCGATGCCGACATGCACAAGAGTTTTCTAGCCTCGGCGACAGATGGTTTGAATGTGTACCCAGACGAGGCATTTTTGGCGATGCGCCCAAATGTGCGACCGCACCCGTTGGCCACTAAGTTGCAACCGATGAACTACTCGCTGGATATTTTCGATGTTCCGACCAAGGTTTATGTTTATGCCGAAGAGTATTTTGGTGTTCCCGGAATGATCAGCCCCTTCGAGGTTATTTACAACCGCCTAAGCCAAGACGCGGGTTGGAAGACTTATTCGTTGCCCGTCGGGCACGACTTGCTAAACACCGCTCCGGATGAGGTTTTTGAGATTGTCAAGGCTGCACTAGCGGACATCGGCGATTGAAAAAATCTCTGGTTCTTCTGCTGGGTGGCCTGCAGATGCTTGGGCCGTTCACATTTGACACGTACATAGCGGCAATGCCGGCAATGGCAAAAGATCTCTCGAGTTCGGCCGCCGGAATTCAGATGACTATTTTGGTCAATCTGATTGGCATGGCAACAGGAATGTTTCTAGCCGGTTCCCTGAGTGATTCAGTTGGCCGCCGTAAGCCTATTCTTGGTGCCGTTTTTAGTTATTTCTTTGCTTCGCTCATTATTTCAGTTGCGTCAGACCTAAACACCGTGATTGCATTCCGATTTGTGCAGGGTTTCGCCGGCGCAGCTGCCATGACAGTTGCCATGGCGGTGGTTCGAGACACAACAAAAGGTGAGCAATCGGCCAAAATATATTCGTCGATGATGGTGGTGAAAAGCATTGCTCCGATTATTGCCCCGGCTATCGGAGGTCTAATTTTGCTTTTCACTGACTGGCGAGGCATTTTCATCTTTCTCGCGGCGGTCGCTTTGGTAATTTTGTTCTGGGCCTTTCTGAGCCTCAAAGAGACTCACTCGCCAGAAAACCGAGTTACATTCACCCCTTTTGCCGTTGCGAGAGGTTGGGGAAGCGCGCTTTCTGACAGATACTTTCGAATTTCGTTGGTTGCCAACGGATTTACCACCGCCGGGCTTTTTGCCTATCTTTCGACCGGGTCTTTTGCCGTTCAACAAGATTATGAAATGAGCGCTCAGGTCTTTAGTGCGTTGCTGGTATTCAACGGGCTTGGGTTATTGGCGTCGAGCGCTCTAAATACGCCACTTCTAAAAAAGTACAAGACGGTGAGAGCGTTCAAGGTTGGAATGTGGTTGGCAATCTCAGCTGCGGTTGCAATGCTTTCGTCGGTGGCGTTGCCCGGCAACTTTGTTGTTCTAGAAATTGGCCTGTTGCTAACTTTTGCAACGGTTGGTTTGGTCACACCAAACAGCATGGCACTTGCGATGCAGAATCAGGCGAAGAACGCCGGAACCTCGGCTGGCCTTCAAGGCTTGGTTTCGTCGGCCTGCGGAGCTGTGGCAATCTTGACCATCACTCTCGTGGTGGGCACCAGTTCGACCAACCTAGCCTTGTTTATTGCCGCAAGTTATTTGCTAGCCGCCACGTCGCTTTTGATGCTGCGACGAGTCAAGTCTCAAACTCTGTAGTGGGCAAGTTTCTCTTCGTCTAATTCAATGCCGACTCCTGGCAAGGGCGAAACGCTCATTTCGCCGTTTGAAATCTTGAGCGGGTTAACTACCAAGTCATCTGCCATGTCTAGATAGTTTGAAAGCTCAGCGGCTTTTTTAGTGGTCGCCTTGTTGGCTGCTCCAAAGGCAAGCGATGCCGCGGTTCCAAGCTGGGTGTCAATTTGGTTGCCAATCATCACTTCAACGCCCATGCCCTCGCAGAGGTTCAAAATTCGGGTCGCGTTCGAAAATCCTCCGCGCGCGGTTTTTATGCTGATCGCCGTGCAGCCTCCCGAGAGCAACTCTCGTGACACATCGCCCATTGTCGGAACACTCTCGTCGCCGACCACTGGAATCATCGATTTCTTTACGATTTCTCGACGACCGAGAGCGTCCTTTGCATCGCAGGGTTCTTCGAGGGTCGAAACGCCGGCGTCTAAAAGAATCGGCAGCGCAGCGAGAGCCTGGGTAGACGTCCAACCGCGATTCGCATCAACATAGATGTCGGCTTCAGGGCCGAGACCATCGCGCAAAACCTTACAGATCTCTAGATCCAGACCAATCGGTGAGCGACCGACCTTTACCTTGAATGCGTTGATTCCATAGGTTTCACGCATTTCCAGTGCTTCGTCAAGTACCACGCCAGGGTCGTCAAAACCGAGCATGTGCGAAACTTTCAGCGCCTTTGTGTAGCCACCAAGAAGCTCATGCACCGGCAGGCCTAGGGTTTTTCCGAGGGCATCCCAAATCGCAATGTCGAGTGCGCCCTTCGCGGCATCGTTGCCAATCGTGCGATTCAAAATTTCACGGATGCGCGCTGAGTCGGTGAGTTTTAGGCCCACAACTCCAGGCGCGAAAAGTTTCTCAATCACGGCAACGATTGACTCTTGTGTCTCGCCATAGGTGTATGGACGGGGAGGTGCGTCAGCGAAGCCTACCACGCCATCTGCTGTTGTCACCTTGACCAGAACGTGGTCGGCAACATTGACCATGCCGCTCGCGAACTTCAGCGGTTTCTTATAAGCAATGGCATACGGGATAGTTTCGATTGACTGAATGATCATTTGAGCCCCTTATGAACGCAGGTACATGCCGGTTGGGTCGATTTCGGTTCTGAGTAGTTCCAGCTCTTCTGCCGATGGGTTGGCAATCACTTCAAGGTCTGGGTGCACCTTGAGATTCCAGCCAGTGGATTTGATCACAGTGTCAACGTCGATGCCAGCGTGAATGCCGGTCAACTGCAACTCTTGGCCAACATCTTCACGCGCTAGAACACCGAATTGGGTGAAGACGCGAGTAACGCCCTTTGCCTTTGAGCGGCTGCCCGCTGCTCTTGCCATGTCGGGTGCTGCCGAGGTGACAAAGTCGACCTTTTCTACAAAAGAACGCTCTGAGTGGCGGCGCATGATGACGAATGTTTCTTTTGCATTTGCCAGCACTTCGTGGGCTCCGCCAGAGCCAGGAAGTCGCTTGCTCGGGGTTCCCCATTCGCCAATTACCGAGGAGTTCAAATTGCCAAACTTGTCGATTTGAGCTGCGCCCAAAAATCCAACGTCAATTCGACCGCCTTGAAGAACGTATCCGAATAGTGATGCGAGGTTAAGCACAGCCTCAGAGTCGGTGATCAACACTGAATCGGCGATTGTTGCTGGCAGCGCTGAAGGGTGGGCGCCGCAGACTCCCGATTCATAAATAACTTCGATGTTGGGTGCAGTTGTCTCTTGCGCCAAAGAAACAGCAAGGGTTGGCAGACCGATTCCCGCAAACACAACATTCTTTCCGGCCAATTCACGGGCGGCGGTGACAGTCAGTAACTCATCAACTGAAAAAGCTAGGGTTTCCATGGTTTCTCCTATTGAATTCTTGAACCGTAATTAATTGGAGTGCTAAAAGCATCGCCGACCTTCAGCCGGTCACGAGTTGCCTCGCCCATCATCTCGACATATTGGCTGTGGTCGGTGGTCTCATAAATCCACTTTGCAAGCCATTTTTCAAGCAGCTCTTTATCGCCGCTGATTGCAGACCAGTCGCGATAGAAGTCATTGTCGCGATCGTAGTAGCCCTGAGTGAAAGATGGGTGAGCTCCAAAAGGAACCTCGACCACTGCTGAGACCGCGTGTGAAGGGATGATTGTGCGGTTCGGGTCTGACCGAACCAGGTCATCGCTCACGATTTCTTCAACCGTGACGATTGAATGCTCGGCGGCAAAAACTGCCTCGGCCTGAAGGCCAGTGAGACCCCACATCTGAATGTTGCCCCACTGGTCGGCTCGCTGCGCATGCACGATGGTCACATCTGGGTTAACCGGTGGCACGACATAGATTTCGTCGAAAGTGCCGTCTTCGTTTGGGTAAGGCGAGGTGACCTTGCGAATTTCGTCGTTGATGGTTGGCAGGTCACTGCCAAAGTATGACTTGAGTGGATAAAACGGAAGTTTTTGCGCGCCAGCAAGGTAGCGACAGACCATGCCATAGTGGCTATATTCTTTGAACTCAAGGTGCGTCGGGTTTGAATCTTCGATGCGGCGCCGAATTTCACCCAAAGAACCGGCCGATGAGTTTCCAACGAAAGACGAGACCAAAGTCGAGATGCAGTTGGCTGCAAGCATTTGGTCAACAATGATGTCGGCTGTCATTCGAACCAGAGTGAGGTCCTTGAATCCCTGGCGGATTATTTCGTGGCCGGCGGCCGTCGGAATAGCGTGAGTGAACCCCTCAATAGAAACGGTTGCTCCGTCGAATACGTACTTTGAGATTGCTTCTTTCAAGCCCATTACCTTGGACTTGCGAAGATTTGGGTTGACCAAAATTTGCTCCACTCGTTTGCGCCTAACTGGTTTCTAAGTATTCCTGTGAAATTGAGCCATGTCCAATACCTAATTGATTGCGCATTATGACGAAATTATGGATAGATTTTAGTCATGGAAATTCGTCAACTCAGACTATTCATGGCCGTAGCCGAAGAACTTCACTTCGGGCGCGCTGCAGACCGATTGCACATGGCGCAACCGCCTCTAAGCCAACAAATCAAGCTCCTTGAAAAAGAACTTGGGGTGAGCCTCTTTGCTCGAACCACCAGATCGGTCGAACTAACCTCAGCCGGCGAGGCGCTCCTGAGCCACTCGCGACTGGTGCTTGAGGCCATGCAAGATGCCGAAATGGCGGCCAAGGCGAGTGGTTCGGGTATGTATGGCAGGGTGCGAATTGGGTTTGCGGGCGCAGCCACCCGACACCTTCTTCCGCAGCTGGCACGTGAGGTCAAGGCTAGATATCCAAATATCGAGCTAGTTCTGCGGGGAAACCTTTACGCCAACGCGGCTCAAGAGGCCATCGCTCGAGGCGACATCGATCTTGGGTTTGTGCGCTTACCGTTCAATCTTCCGGGGCTTTCATACCGAGCAATCGAAGATGAAACCTTGGTTTGTGTGTTGCCTGTCGAGCATGAATTGGCGGCTAAAAAGTCTGTGAAGATTTCGGATCTAATCGACCAACCATTTGTCACTTTTCCCCGCGATAGTGGCTCAACGCTCAGGTCAATCACAAACAAAGTTTGCTGGGATCAAGGATTCACGCCTCGAGTGGTTCAAGAGGCACCGGACTCTTACACGATTCACGCCATGGTTGCCGCTGGCCAAGGTGTGTCTCTCGCGTTCTCTTCGACCTTGAATATCAATCAACCCGGGGTCACCTATTTGCCGATTATTGGTGAGCTGCCCACCTTGCAATCGGCAATAGCATGGGATGCCGCTAGCGGCTCCCAGGCTCTGGCCGCTGTTGTGTCTGTTGCCGACGCGATATTTCCAAAGCCAAACCGCGTGATCGAAGAACAAGACAAAATGCTGATTGATTAATGAGCAAAACTTACATAATGCCTTATGTATTAGGTATTGGACAGATTGTAAATACTGTGAAAAACTCCCTATAAGCGAAAGGAAACACTCAATGGCAACCCTAAGACTTCACCACGTAAACGTAACTTCAGACCACATGGCCTCACTAGTTAGCTTCTACCAGGATGCTCTTGGCCTTTCGATGATTCCTAGCCCGCAGATGATTGCCACCGAGTCAAGCGGTTCGACCGATGGCGATGCAGAGTGGGACGACGCTGCGAAGTTCTTCGAAGCTGGCGACCCAGAGAACCTTCAAATTCACGTCACTCAGCGTCAGCCATACTTGGCGCTTCTAGAAGGTCACTCAGTGAACCCTCTAATTGGCGGTCACTACGCGTTCCGCACCGACAACATCAAAGAAGTCATGGAACAGCTAGACGCAAACAAGATTCCTTATGACGACTGGGGCATCTGGTCAGTCAAGGGTTGGTACCAGATCTTCTTGACCGACCCAGCAGGCAACATGATCGAGATTCACCAGGTCATGGAAGACGCCTCGGGCGACAAATAAACCAATGAAGCAGGGCTCAATTCCGCTGTATCGGGATTTGCCACGCGACAAAGACGACATTTATCCCAACGCTTGGGGTGTGTTCGGAAAAGACGACCAACTCGGAACTCTGAACCAGCTCACCCCGGCGAGGGTTTTGGCGGCGCTTGAAAGCGTGAAGACCGGGCAAGTGATCAACCTCAACTTGCCCTTGGATTTCTTCAATCCGCCACTTATTGCACACCGCGGGATTCCAAGCCACGAGGTTTTCGGGCTCAATGAATTTCACCGCGATGACCGAATCGACAACTTTTTTCCTCAGGCGGGTACCCAGATCGATGGCCTGCGGCACTTTGCCAACCCGGATAAGGGTTTTTATAACGGCTTCTCGGGAGACGATCTGGTCGCAGGCAAGCCAGATCTTGGTATTCAAAGGGTTGCAGAGCGAGGAATCTCAGGCCGGGGGCTTTTGATCGATATTGATCGATATCGCAAGAGCATCGGCAAACCGATCGATCAGTCATCCAACGAGCAAATCTCGGTGGAAGACATCGATGGCGCTCTAGCTTTGCAAGGCAGCGAAATTCAGCCCGGCGACATCTTGTTGTTTCGCACCGGTTGGTTGGCTGCAGTAAGAAGCGGCGAAGCCAAAATTACTTCGCCCGTTGTTTCGCCGGGTCTTGCTCAAAGTGAATCAATTGCCGAGTGGCTCTGGAACAATCAGGTCGCTTTGGCAGCAGCAGACAACGTTGCTCTCGAGGCCTGGCCGGCAAACCGCGAAAACATCCGCACAGCTGCCGAAGAGAACGGTTCACTAGAGCGCTCTAACCACACTGGCATGCTGCACCGTGTTCTGATTCCACTTCTAGGTTTGACCATCGGTGAGTTGTGGGATCTCGATGAGCTTGCCGAGGCCTGCCAGGCACGAGGATCACACACCTTTTTGCTAACCGCCGAGCCAATCAACATGCCAGGTGGTGTGGGCAGTCCAGCCAACGCACTTGCCATCATCTAGGAGACCAATGTCGAACTCAACAAGCAGCATCGTAATTTCAGGTGGTGCGTCAGGTATTGGATTAGCCTGCGCCCACAAGTTTGCTTCAGAGGGCGCAACCGTTCACCTTCTTGATATGAACCCGAATCTAGGCGAGGCGCTAGATGCGTTACCGGGTAACGGGCACACCGCAGCCAGAGTCGATGTCACCGACTCGGCGCAAGTCGAGGCTGAGATCGCCAAAATTGCTGAGCTCTCGCCAATTACCGGCCTAGTTGTTTCTGCTGGCATCATTTCTCAAACCCCGCTACTCGAGATCTCGGCAGCCGACTTTACCAAGGTCCTAGCGGTCAACGTTGTCGGCGTTCAGAACGTTATGGCGCCGATTGCCCGAAACATGGTTGCCAACTCGGTAGCCGGCAGCATGGTCGTGCTAGCGAGCATCGCGGCCTTCAATGGCGGCGGCTTCATGGGGCGCGGGGCC
Organism: Actinomycetota bacterium; assembly: GCA_041180145.1. Taxonomy (GTDB): domain Bacteria; phylum Actinomycetota; class Actinomycetes; order Actinomycetales; family Microbacteriaceae; genus Rhodoluna. The sequence continues at coordinate 53,541 of JBEGSA010000001.1, forward strand.
TACTCAGCGTCAAAGGCTGCGCTTCTTGGTCTGGTTCGTTCGTATGCCCGTGAGCTCGCGCCTCACAATATTCGAATCAACACGGTTGCGCCGGGTGCCACTGAAACCCCCATGACCGAGAGTTTGAGCGCTGAGGCCCGCACCAAGATTTTGGCCCAAACGCTTGGAAACCGTTTTCTTGAAAGCGAAGAGGTCGTTAGCGTAATCGACTATCTAATTGGCTCTGAATCCTCGGCGCTAAACGGCCAAACCCTGCACGCCAACGGCGGCAGCTATTTCGGATAAGTCACAAGGAGAAATTATGTTGCTAGATGGAAAAGTTGCCGTAATTACAGGTGCAGGCGGTGCCTTGGGTGCAGCTATGGCGATTCGATTTCTTGAAGAGGGTGCCAAGTTGGTTTTGACCGATGTTAGTCAGCCTCGACTAGAGGCAATGTTGCAAGAGCTCAACGTGGGTGCGCGGGCCATTGCTGTTGTTGCCGATGCGACCAACGAGACTGACACCAACAAAATTGTGACCGAAGCGACAGCCGCATTTTCGACTATCGACGTTTGGATTAACAACGCCGGTTTAGCCCGCGACGCAACCATGCGCAAAATGACAGTAGACGACTTTGACCTGGTCATTGACGTGCACCTAAAGGGCGCCTGGTTGGGAACCCGTGCGGCTGCAGACTGGATGAGAGACAACGGCGGAGGCTCGATCATCAACGTTTCGTCGATTTCGGGCAAGGTTGGAAACCCGGGGCAAACCAATTACAGCGCTGCTAAGGCCGGAATGGTTGGCTTGACTAAAGCTGCAGCAAAAGAGGTCGGCTTCGCCGGTGTGCGCGTCAACGCCATTCAGCCAGGGTTAATAAACTCACCGATGCTTGATGCCATGCCAGAGAAGGTTCAAGAGTCACGTTTGTCAGAGATTCCGCTGGGACGATTTGGCGAACCAACCGAGGTGGCAGATGTTGTGGTGTTCTTGGCCAGCGACATGTCTCGATACATGACCGGAACCGTGCTTGAAATTTCGGGCGGCCGAAACCTATAACCCAGGTCGCATGCCGAGTTCGGTTGTGATTTTTAAAGCGCAGTCTTTCAACGCTTCAAGAATCCTCAGATCGACTCGCTGAGAGTTTTCAGTTGCAACTCCGGCAACGTTGAGCGCCGCGATTACCACGCCGTTTGCGTTTCGAATCGGAACGGCGATCGATTTCAGCCCAACTTCTAGCTCTTGGTTCACGACGGCATAGCCTTGGCCGCGCACTCGCTGAATTTCTGCGAGAACTTCGGCCTTATCGGTCAAGGTGTTTTGAGTCAGTCGCTCGAGAGGTCTATTGCTCAAAATGCTCTCGATCTCCGCATCGCTTTTTGCGGCCAACATGACTCGACCCATCGAGGTGCTTGCTGCTGCAAATCTGGTACCTATTGAAATGCGAACTTGCATGATCTTTTTGGCCGCGGACCTTGCAACATAGACGATTTCATCGCCGTCGAGAACGGCAACCGAAACAGACTCTTGAAGTTCGCGAGATAGTGCAGCAACGTGGTGTGCAACCGCATCTTCGATGCCTGAGGCATTGAGGTAGGAGTGCCCAATCGACAGCGCTCGAGGGGTAAGGCTGTATGAGCTGCCTCTCTGAGACACAAAACCCAAGTCAGCGAGCGTAAGCAGAATTCGCCGAGCAGACGCGCGAGTCAGGTTAGTTCGGCTGGCAACCTCACTAATTGTCAGTGACGGGCTTTGGGCATCAAAGGTCGTTAGAACCGCAAGACCGTTCGCAAGCGAATTTAGAAAGTTTGACTTTTCGTTTTCCAACTGAGTTGGCATTCCGAACTAGGCACGCTCGATGACAATGGCTAGGCCCTGACCGACACCGATGCAAATCGCCGCCAAGGCGTAGCGCTTCTTTTCGACCTGCAACTTACGAGCCAGCTGGCCAACAATACGAGCGCCTGATGCACCAAGTGGGTGGCCAATGGCGATCGCTCCGCCGTCAACATTCACCTTGTTTGGGTCGAGACCCGACCAAAGCTTTATGCAGGCCAAAGCTTGCGACGCGAATGCCTCGTTTATTTCAACAAAATCGATGTCGTCCCAGGTGAGACCTGCGCGGGTCAAAGCTAGATTTGCGGCCTCGACAGGTGCAATACCGAAGATGTTAGGGTCATTTGCAGCAACCGCTCGCGACACAATTCTGGCAATTGGTGCACCTAGGCCAGCGTTCTCGTTGCCAATCAACAGGGCTGCTGCACCGTCGCTGAGTGGGCTCGAGTTGCCCGCCGTCACCGAACCATCTGCTCTAAAGGCCGGCTTCAAGTTGGCCAGAGTTGCCACGGTGGTGTCATCTCGAATGCTCTCGTCTCGAACCAACGTGCTTGCCAAAGGCGTAACAATCTGGTTGTCGAAGGTGCCGTTTGCCCAGGCATTCGAGGCCAGCGAGTGGCTTCGCGCGGCAAACTCATCCTGCTCATCACGCGAAATGGCGAATTGATCGGCCAAAATTTCGGCGGTTTCGCCAAGCGATATGGTCCAACGGTCATCCATGGCTTTATTCACCATGCGCCAGCCCAAGGTTGTCGAGTGCAGGGTCTCGTGCTTAGCAGAATAGGCGGTTTCGGGTTTTTGCAGAACCCAAGGTGCTCGAGACATAGATTCAACACCTCCGGCGATAATCAAATCTGCGTCACCAGTCTCGATTGCGCGACTGCCTTGGATGATTGCCTCAAGGCCTGAACCGCAAAGTCGGTTGACGGTTGAGCCGGGAACTGACGTGGGAAAGCCAGCCAATAGTGCTGCCATTCGGGCGACGTTTCTGTTGTCTTCGCCGGCGCCGTTTGCATCACCTAAAATAACGTCGCCCACCTGGGTTACATCGAGTGTGGAATTGCGGTTGGCAAGTTCTTTAATTACTAGAGCAGCTAGGTCGTCGGGGCGGCGGTCAGCAAGGCCCTTTCCATAACGACCGAAGGGGGTGCGAACGTAATCGTAGATAAACGCAGAATTTGTCATGGTGCAAGTTTAGCCAAATTGTTCGATTAGAGAACAATTATGCGCTATTCGCACAATCAAGTTTGTCAGTTTGCAGTCAGTCAAGCACTTGAAACCTTAAATAAAAGAGTGGGGCCACCTCGCGGCGGTCCCACTCTTTTTGGATTGACTTACTTGAATGCAATCTTTCCCTTGTCGGTGAAGCCGACAATCGTTGAGTCAGTTGCATAAGTAAGGGTGTAGGCGGTACCTGCGGTAAGTGCCTTGGTCTTGAAGGTGGCGACGCCACCAGTTACCTTAGCGGTGTATTTGCTTGAACCGATGGTCAGAGTCGCAACACCATCTGGAGTGCGTCCGTAGAGACCGCCCAGAGTCAACTGAGCTGAGCCCTTCGCAGTGAACTTGACAGTTCGGGTCGCAACTACGGCACCTGGAAGCCCGTCAAAGAACTCGTTGAGAGCAGATACTGCCTGTGCACCGAAGGTCGCATTGGCCTTCGCTGTGGCAAGTAATGCCTTCTCAGCGTCGGTCAGGGCCGCTTCAGCCTTTGCGTCTGCAGGAAGCGCGAAAGACAAACCGAGCTGTGCCGAAGGAGTAGTGAACCACTGTTCGCTCATGTATTCGCGGTAGGTTGCCAATCCGGTTGACGAGTCAACGTTGCGCTGAATCCACTGGCGCTTGATCGAAGTCGAGTCTGGGCTTGCTCCGGTGCCGCGCTGGTAGTTGATTACGAATGGAACCTGCAAGCGGCGAACCACATCTGGGAAGGCATTTAGGTCGCCACCCGGGTAGAAGCTAACGTGTGCGCCGGTGTTTGGGTCATACTCGGTCACTAGATTCTTGAAGTACTTGCGAACTACGTCACCGTAGGCCCATGACGGACGGAAGTTGAACACAGAAGGGGTTCCACCGTTTGCGGCCGAACGCACGTGGATCGGGTTTGCTCCGCCGTTAGTTCCGTTTACGGTTCCACCGTCAAGCACTAGGTCAAAGTTGTAAACAGTGGTTACACCGTTTTCAAGTGCATTCTGGTTGACCTGCTTCAGTACCGCACGGGTGTTGTGGCACCAGGTTCCACCAAACAAAATCACATAGTTCTTGTTGGCGGTGCTGTCGTCAAGAATACGAAGCAGTTCTGGGTAAGTAATCTGCTTAACAACCCATCCGTTGTCATCGTCGGCATTGGTCAGAATGTCGCCACCAAACTTGGCGTCGTCGGCGTATGCCAAGTCGTGCTTGGTGTTGGCCGAGTCCTTCCACCAGTCGAACTGGCTTAGCTGGTCGATGTTAGATCCACCGATAGCAGTGAAAGCGGCGGTTAGTGAAGCGTCAACGGTGGTGCTACTTGAAAGATCTACCCAGCTAGCCACCTTGTCTGCTGCTGCTCCGGCAACGCGGCTCTTGTCGTAGGTGAAGAACACGGTCGCCTTTGAAGAAACCGCAGCAGTGGCGGTTGAACGGTAGTCCCAGATTGGGTTTACCGAGTCGTTTACCACTGTGTCATCATTTGAAACGGTCACCGAGGTGCGAGTTGCAGCGGCAACCGACTTGATTCCATTGCCTAGATACTGTCCAAGTACGTTCTTCCAAATGTTGCCGAAGATTCCCTGCGATGCAGCGGCAAGGTTGATGTTGCCGGTGTTTCGAATGTCGAGGCTCTTGATGCCACTCTGGCCAGACAGGTTCGGGTCGAACCAGTAGACCTTTAATGCACCGGCTGCCTTGGCTGCCGCGTTTACCTTCACTAGGTTTGCTGCAAATCCGGCGTCGGCGGCAGACCCGATCACAAATGCAAACTGTCCAGATTGGCCAAGTAGCCATTGAAAACGGTCGTAGGTTACGGTCTCAAGTACATTGTCGGCAGGCAGGTTTGGGCTAACGCTCTGCAGGTAGCCGGTGTCTACAGAAACCGAAGCGGTGCGTGCCGCAATGTCAGCTGCGTTTGCTGAGCCAGCGCCAACCAAAGTTGATGCAGCTAGAGCGATAGCAAGAATGCCGGTGGCCGCTCGCTGGGTGGTGATTTTGATGGTCATGTTTTTCTTTCGATTAGTTGCTGAAAATTATTAAGGCTGGGGGTGCGCTGCTCTAGCGCTGAAGCATCATTAGAGGTTGCCTCCTCGGCCGATGCGCCGGCGCGCAGATTGCACAAGAACGGTGACAGCGCCAAAGGCAGCTAGTGCACCGAGAATTAAAAGACCGGTTTCGTGACCTGGGTTTGAAGCAGCAGGAGCGCTCGCCGTTACAGCAACCGGGGTCTCGCTGGCGGAAATCACTTCAACTTCAGCAGCAGATGACGCGGGTGTTGAAACTTCTGTTTCAACTGTCTCTGTCTTGGCCACGTTCGAGACCTTGTTCGATTTGGCAACTGGACTTGCAGTTGCTGTTGGCTTCGAAGAGGAGCCCTTTTGGCCAGTCAGCCAAACTTTGTAGCCGCTGGCTCGATCCCATTCGGTCCAGGGAATCGACTTGCCGTCAGCGTAGTGAACCAGGTTCTTGGCGAAGTCGAAGTAAGCGCCTGGAATGTAGGTGCACTCTTCGTCGTCGTAACCAGGAAGAGTGTCTAGCCCATCGTGATAAACGTTTCCGTCGTCGCCAGTCACGGTAATTGGGTATGGATTTGATGCCGGGTTGGTAACCGCAGAGGCCGACCAAGCGGGAATAACTACCAAAGCGGTCGCCAAAGCAACGCCGGCAGCGCCATTCGAAAATTTTCTACTTGACAAGTTGAACCTCTTCTTGTGATTCATCTGAGTTGAAAACGGTTTCGTCTAGCAGGCCAACTTGACGTGCGACAACGGTTGATGAAACCGCGGCAGCCGTCACGTTAGTTGCCGTGCGCGCCATGTCGGCGATGATGCTGATCGGCAGTGTTACAGCGATGAATTCGAGGGGCAGCCCGGCAGCAGCAAGCACGGTTGCCGAAGATACAGTTGCCGCACCCGGCACCCCGGCGGTGCCGATCGAAACCAATGTGCCAATTACTGCAAGAACCGCGTATGAGGCAAGTGAGTACTCAAGCCCATAGGCGTTGATGCCCCAGACAGAAATCAACATTGGCCAGATACCTGAACACCCGGGCATGCCAACTGCGGTGCCAAGCGGGGCGGTGAAGTTTGCGATTTCGGGGTGCACGCCAACTTTGCGAGTCAACGAGGCAATGGTCACAGGCAGTGTGCCGATGCTGCTTTGAGTTGTGAAAGCAGTTAGCTGGGCCGGAAAAATCTTTTTGAAGAAACTCAGTGGCGAAACGTTTGCAAAAACGCGCAGAATCACGCTGTTGATGCCAAATGCGTGGATTGCGCAGGCCAACCAGGTGATGCCAAGGAGCCCGATTAGTGAGAAGAACTTGGGGCCAAGGTTGTTCGCTTTAGCCACCACCTCGACAGTCAGGCTCAAAACCGCATATGGCGTGAGTCTGATCACATACGAGACCGCTTTGAAAACAACTAACTTGAATGAATCGACGTTGTCGCGGAAATTCTTCACCTCTTTGCCGCGGCGTTCGGCAAGTGAAAGATAAGCGATCGCAATAGTCACCGCGATCACGATCAGCGGAATGATGTGGTTGCCCGCGACATCGCTGACGATGTTGGTTGGGAATAGGTTCACCACTACATCACCAAAGTTCTGCACCGAGTTCTGCAGAACTGAAAGTTCTTCTCCGCCCAAAGTTTCGCCAACGCCGGTGCCGATTTCGAAGAATAAGCCCAGACCTAGAGCCAAAACGACGGCTAGGGCGTTGCTAACCAGCAGCCAAAAAATCGAACGAACGCCGATTGAACGCAGTTGGGCAATGCTGCCAAGCGAGGCAATGCTTGAAATGATCGAAAGCACAACAAGTGGCGCAACCGAAGCTAAAAGAACATTGATGTAGATTCGGCCGATTGGTTCGATGTATTCGATGCTGCCTTGCGCGAGGAACCCAATTGGAATTCCCGCGATGAGCGCAATCAAGGTGATCAAGCTGAAGTTCAGGCGAAGTCGGCGAAACCAGAACAGGCCGACGAAGCCTGCGGCAACCAACGCCAAGGTGGCGAAGTTGTTCCAGTTCATGAGAAACCCCCGATGAGAAAAATTGCTTTCACCGATAGAACCACAATCTGAATTTCGGGGGAGAAATGTTACTTTTTGCGTTAGTTGGTTACGGATTATTTCAAGCGAGTAGTCTTGAACGGTAAGTTGCTATCTCTTAGAACTGGAGCGCCGCGCATCGTGAACGAATCAACTATTTACTACACCTACACCGATGAAGCACCAGCTCTGGCTACCGCTTCGCTGTTGCCGATTGTGCAGGCATACGCAGCCAAGGCAGGCGTAAATATTGAGACTCGCGACATCTCATTGGCCGGCCGCATCCTCGCTGTTTTCGCAGACAAACTAGGCTCTTCGCAGCAGGTTGCAGATGCGCTTGGCGAACTTGGCAAGCTAGCCACAACTCCAGAGGCAAACATCATCAAGTTGCCGAACATCTCAGCCTCTATTCCTCAGCTCAAGGCAGCGATTGCCGAGCTGCAGGCACTTGGTTTCGATTTGCCTGACTACCCAGATGAAGCGTCGACCGATGCCCAGCGTGACGCGCGGGCCCGTTATGACAAGGTAAAGGGAAGCGCAGTTAACCCAGTGCTTCGTGAGGGAAACAGCGACCGCCGTGCGCCGCTCTCAGTAAAGGCATATGCCCGAAAGCACCCTCACGTAAACAAGGCTTTCCCTGTCGGTTCGAAGACTCGCGTTGCGACCATGGGGAAAGACGACTTCTTCTCAAACGAGAAGTCGACCCTATTGCCGGCCGACGATGTTTTGACTATTCGTCACATTTCAAAAGATGGCACCGAAACCGCACTGAAGACCGGCTTGAAAGTTCTTGCCAGCGAAATCGTTGATGCTACTTTCATGAGCGCCAGTGCACTCGATGCATTCTTGGCTAAGACGGTAGACCAGGCCAAGGCCGAAAACGTGCTTTATTCGCTTCACCTAAAGGCCACCATGATGAAGGTCAGCGACCCAATTCTCTTCGGCCACGCAGTCAAGGTTTTCTTTGCAGACACGTTCGCAAAACACGGTGCAGCAATTGAAGCTGCTGGCCTAAGCGCAAACGATGGCCTGGGTGCAATTCTTGATGGCCTAGCAAACATCGAAGGCGGCCAGCAAATAATCGACGACTTCAAGAAGAACCTCGCTGATGGCCCAAGCCTAAGCTATGTAAACAGCGACAAGGGCATCACCAACTTGCACGTGCCATCAGATGTAATCGTTGATGCCTCGATGCCTGCCCTGATTCGCAACGGTGGCAAGCTCTGGGATGGAACCGGTGCCGAGCACGACACCATCGCCGTGATTCCAGACTCTTCGTACGCCGGCATCTACCAAGCAACCATCGACGACGTGATTGCTAACGGGCCGCTTAACCCCGCAACTATCGGTTCGGTTCCAAACGTTGGTCTGATGGCCCAGGCCGCCGAGGAATATGGCAGTCACGACAAGACTTTCGAAATCAAGGCCGATGGCCGCGTTGAAGTTGTGAACGCAGCGGGTCAGGTTTTGATCTCGCACCAGGTTGGCAAGGGCGACATTTGGCGTGCCACCCAAACCAAGGATGTCGCCGTTCGCGACTGGGTAAAGCTGGCCGTAACCCGTGCTCGCGCTACGCATGTTCCTGCGATTTTCTGGCTTGACGAGGCTCGCTCACACGACGCCGCCATCATCGCTAAGGTCAACGAATACTTGGGAGAGCACGACACAACCGGGCTGACCATCGAGATCATGGCTCCGGCAGACGCAACCAAGTACTCGCTCGGTCGAATTCGTGAGGGTCTTGACACCATTTCGGTGACCGGCAACGTTTTGCGCGACTACAACACCGACCTTTTCCCAATTCTTGAGGTCGGAACCAGCGCCAAGATGCTCTCAATTGTTCCTCTGCTAAACGGCGGTGGCCTATTCGAAACCGGTGCCGGTGGTTCTGCGCCAAAGCACGTTCAGCAGTTTCTCGAAGACAACTACCTTCGTTGGGATTCACTTGGCGAGTTCTTCGCTCTGGCCGCATCGCTAGAGCACCTTGCAACCACGACCGGCAACGCCAAGGCGCAGGTTCTTGCAGACACGCTTGACCGTGCAACCGGAACCTTCCTTGAGCAAGACCGCTCACCGGGGCGCAAGATTGGCACCATCGATAACCGCGGCAGCCACTTTTACCTTGGCCTTTACTGGGCGCAAGAGTTGGCACAGCAAACGGTCGATCTCGAGCTTGCCGCCTCGTTCAAGAGCCTTGCTGAGACCCTAACCGGCGCCGAGACAAAGATTGTTGACGAGTTGGTTTCAGTTCAGGGTAAGCCAGTCGAAATCGGCGGTTACTATCGCCCAAACGTCGAGCTGGTCGACAAGGTCATGCGACCTTCGGCTACCTTGAACGCTGCTCTCGCGGCGCTCTAACCGAGTACCAAATTGTCGCTCAGTGTTCCTCTTCGAGAGCTAGTCAGCGAAGGCGGCAAAACTCAACGGTGCGAGGTTCACGTTTTCGACGTTGAAACAGGCATTGATGAGCTGGTCTTTTCGACCACTCAGATTCTTCTCGAGGCACCAAATTGGCATCGAGACGGCCACTTAATCTTGAACGGCAACGGCACCCTTTGGGCGCTGCGTCCTGAGCCCGGTTCGCACATCGAGCCGATTGAGATTTCTGGTGTTCCAAACCTGAATAACGACCACGTTTTGTCGCCTGATCATAAAATCATCTATGTCTCGGCAAACGACGACTGGCACATTTACAAAGCGCCTGCCTCGGGCGGTCAGGCCGTCAGAATCACCAAAGATGTCGCCAACCAACTTCACTTTTTGCACGGGGTTAGCTTCGATGAAACCGAGTTGGCTTATGTGCAACTTCGCTTGGATGCCGAAGACGTTTTCAACTCTGGCCGCATCCATGTTTTGAATTTGGCCACCGGTGAAGACCGGGTTTTGGTGAACGGTGACGGGCCTGAAGATGGCAGCGAGTATTCGATCGACGATCTGTGGATCTATTTCAGCACCGAGAATTTCTCTAGTAAGCCGGGTCACGCCCAGATTGCTCGCGCTCGCCGCAATGGAAGCGGTTTTGAGCAGCTCACTTTCGATGGTCGAGTTAATTGGTTTCCGCACCAATCTTTAGACGGTAAGTTTTGGGTGTATCTCAGTTATCCAACTGGCACAATCGGTCATCCGGCCGATCTGCCGGTTGAACTTAAGCTGGTGCGCAACGACGATTGGATGAACGCCGAAACCGTGGTTCAACTTTTTGGCGGTCAAGGCACCATCAATGTGAACAGCTGGTCGCCGAACTTCAATAAGTTTGCCTACGTCGCCTACCCAGTTACGCAAGGTCCGGTTAGTTAGTATTTAGCCGAAGCCGCCGCGTATTGCTCAGAAATTAGGGCAACTTTCGCGACCGTAATTTCGTTGATCATGGCCACCGGCCAACTAGCCTTTCGGCCCAGAGCAACCGATGCTGCCTGACGGGCTGCGCCATTGGCAACGTATTCGCCAGGGGTGGGAATTAGAACCGGCACACCAAAAATTTGACCGGCGATTTGTTGAACTGCCGGGCTAGCGGCAGCCCCGCCGACCAAAATAATTCTCTTGCACTCAACGCCTGCTTCGAGCAGGGCGTCGAGGCCAGCATTCAGGCCGCACAACATGCCTTCGATAGCTGCCCGAGCGAGGTTTTCGCGGGTGTTATTGGTCAGTGTGAGACCGCTTATCGAGGCCCTTGCTTCAGGCAGGTTTGGAGTGCGCTCGCCCTCGAAGTAAGGCACTAAAATGACTCCGCCTGCGCCGGGTTCGGCGGTCAAAGCAAGCTCACTGAGCTCCGAGTGAGACACCCCGAGCAGGTCGCTGATCGAGTCGAGAACGCGAGCCGCGTTCAAGGTGCAGACCAGTGGTAAAAAGTCATTTGAGGCACTGGCAAAACCAGCGATAGTTCCCGATGCATCGCGGGTGCTTGTTGCCGAGACCGCGAAGACCGTTCCGCTGGTGCCAAGCGAAACAATCACGTCGCCGGCGGTTGCGCCAAGGCCAAATGCCGCCGCTGCGTTGTCGCCGGCCCCGCAGGCAATCTTGATTCCATCAGTAGTTTGTAAGGCAACCTCGCCGGGCGCCACAATTCGAGGCAAAGCCGCAACTTTACCGAGCGCATATTCCAAGATGGCTTCGCTGTAGCTGTTGGTTTGCGAATTGAAATAGCCGGTTCCGCTGGCATCTGATCGGTCGGTCACCAATACACCAAAATCGGCACCCTTTTCGCTTGCACCGTTTGGCCCATAACCGGCCAAACGCCAAGTTAGCCAATCGTGCGGCAAGGCAACGGCAGCGACATTTGCAGCATTCTGAGGTTCGTTGTTCTTTAGCCACAGCAGCTTGGTCGAGGTGAATGCAGCAACTGGCAATGAGCCGGTGTTTTCAACTAGGTATTCCGCGCCAAAGTGCGAAACCAACTCTTCGGCCTCGGCCGCACTGCGAGTGTCGTTCCAAAGCAAAGCAGGTCGAATCACATTGCCGTCGACATCGAGCACAACCATGCCGTGTTGTTGGCCACCAATCGAAATCGCCGCAACGTCGTCAAGCCCGCCAGCGGCAGCGATTGCCTCGTTTAGCGCCGACCACCAGTGTGCCGGATCAACCTCGGTGCCATTCGGGTGGCTAGCGCGACCTTCACGAACCAGTTCACCGGTTTCGGCGTTGCGAATAACAACCTTGCAGCTTTGAGTCGATGAGTCGACTCCGGCAACCAGCGTCATGGTTTTAGCGAGCGCCCATAAGGTGCTCGATGGCCAACTGGTTGAGCTTTACAAAACCAAAACCGCGACCATCAAAGTATGAGTCTGCGTCGAAGTCTTCATACGACGCCTTGTCGGCGAGCAGGTCGTTGTAAGTTTCGCCGGCCGCCAAAGTTGTGGTGTGAATCTCGGCAACACGTGATGCCTCGAGTGCAGCCTTGACCTCTGGATCGGCTCGGAAGGCCGCGGCACGCTGCTTTAGCAGCAGGTACATGCGCATGTTTGCGGCAGCTGATTCCCATACGCCGTTGAAATCTTCGGTGCGACTTGGTTTGTAGTCAAAGTGACGTGGGCCATCATATGCGCGGCCGCCATTCGGGCCACCAAACTCGAGCAGGTCAACCAGTGAGAAGGCGTTCAAAATGTCGCCGTGCCCAAAGACTAGGTCTTGGTCGAACTTGATGCCCTTCTGGCCATTTAGGTCGATGTGATAAAGCTTGCCGTGTTCGATCGCCTGAGCGATACCGGCGGTAAAGTTCAGGCCGGCCATTTGCTCGTGGCCGGTCTCTGGGTTAAGGCCAACTAGCTCAGGGTGCTCAAGCGTGTTGATGAATGCCATGGCGTGGCCCACGGTTGGCAGCAAGATGTCACCGCGTGGCTCGTTTGGCTTTGGCTCAATTGCAAAACGAATGTCGTAGCCCTTGTCTTTCACATACGAGGTCATCAGGTTTACGCCCTCGCGGTAACGCTGCAGAGCACCACCGATGTCTTTTGCCGAGTCGTATTCGGCGCCTTCGCGGCCACCCCACATAACGAAGGTCTTAGCGCCCATCTCGGCGGCAAGATCAAGGTTGCGCAGCGCCTTGCGCAAAGCAAAGCGGCGAACACCACGGTCATTGCTGGTGAATCCGCCGTCTTTAAAGACCGGATGACTGAACAGGTTGGTGGTGATCATCGGAATGATCAGGCCGGTGTCGGCAAGGGCCTGCTTTAGGCGCTCAATCTGGGTCTGTCGCTCAGAGTCGCTGCTGCCAAATGCAAATAGGTCGTCATCGTGAAAGGTCAAGCCGTAAGCACCAAGCTCTGAAAGCTTCTCGACCGCTTCAACAACATCTAGGTTGCGTCGCGTTGGTCCGCCGAACTGATCCTGAGCCGCCCAGCCGATGGTCCAAAGCCCGAATGAGAATTTATCGGCGCGGGTAGGGGTCAAGTTCGACATGGAATTCATCCTTAGTTTGATTTTGTTCTGGTCAAGAACAAAATAGGGCAACTGCGGTATTCTGTCAACATGAAAACGAGCGCGCCTAAGGTTTCGGTGACCTCGCAAACCCTGGGTCGAAACAACGATCAGGTTCGCGAGCACAATTTGGCCGCCATTTTGAGGCTACTCAGCCAAAGCAAAAGCCTGACTAGATCTGAGCTGGTCGAACTTAGCGGGCTCAATCGTTCGACCATTTCGGTGCTAATGACCGAACTGCAGGCTCTCGGGTTGGTTAGCGAAACTTCACCGGATGAAACCCCCAATAAGGGTCGACCGTCTTTTGTGGCGTCGCTTTCGAACGAGGTGGCAGTCTTTGGCGTAAATATCGAGTCGAGCTTTACCGATGTTTGTCTGGTCTCGTTGCGAGGAGAAATAATTGCAAGCCATCGAATTACAACTCCAGAATTACCCGCTCCAGAGGGCATAATCGAGCAGATAAAAAATGCGATCTCGGGCCTTATGTCTGCACAATCTTCCACGCTTCGCATCGCGGGCATCGGTGTCGCAGTGCCCGGCCAGGTTAGAGTTGCCGACGGACAGGTTCGATTGGCCCCGCACCTTCAGTGGGTTGAGGTTCCTTTCGCCAGCATGCTTGAGGCGGCCACTGAGCTACCGGTTTTTCTGGGCAACAACGCCAGCTTGGGTGCGACCGCCGAGCACGCTTTTGGGGCGGCTAAGGGCTATGAAGAAGTCGTGTATCTCTATGGCGGCACCAGCGGAATTGGTGGTGGTGTGATTGTGCGAGGTGAGTTGCTTCGCGGTGCAGCCGGGTATGCAGGTGAACTTGGCCACGTTGTGCTCTCAGACTCGAGCCGTGAAGACTATTCGGGATTCCACGGCACGCTTGAGGCCGCCCTTGATCGAAGCGATGTCGATGGCTCAACTAAAGGCTCGACCGAAGCACTCGAAAATCAGTGCCGCCTTTTGGCAGCAGCCATCAGCAGCTTTGCCAACATCTTCAATCCCGAGATCATTTTGCTCGGCGGTTTCTTAGGCAGCATTTTTGATCAAGCCGAAGAAATGGTCACCGGCTTTGCCCTCGAGCGCATCCTTGGAGCTCCAGCAGAAAACCTCAAGATCCTGCGAGCAGAGTTGGGGTCAACCCAAATCATTAAGGGTGCCGCCGGCCTGCCAATTTCGGCCTTGATCCAAGCACCAAAGGCTAGCTCGGCCGTTCTATAGCCTCACTAACTAGACTCAGGAATAGAGTCGAAAACGAAACGCTTCTATTATTCAGGTTTCGCTACAAAGGGGTAAAGCTGTGAACGCAATCATCAATTTCATCACCGGTCGCAAGAGCGCTTGGGTAACACTGCTAATCGGGCTGGTGTTCGCCGCTTTGGCCTTCGGCCCGCTCGCAGCCAAGAGCAGCGAAACCAACCCGGGCATTGGGCTGCCAGACACCACCGAGTCGGTAATCGTTAACGAGAAGCTGGCCGATCTTCCGGGTGCCGACTCGACTGCAGCGGTAATCGTTTATGCGGCCGAAAAGGCCATGACCGCCGAGCAAAAGCTTTGGGTGCAGGGCACATTTGACCAGCAATCACAGATGTTCACCGGCGGCGCGAACGCCAAATTCGTTGAGTTCACCAACCTCGAGGTTCAAGGCAAAAAGTTTGTTCCGCCTGCTCAGCTAAGCAACGATGAAGCAACCGCTGTCATCACGGTGCCCCTTGAGAAGTCTGATGAAACCGAAGTCATCACCGAGCGTGTGAAAGATCTTCGCGCGCTTGCTAAAGAGGGCATGCCTGCCGGTCTGACTGCCTACGTGACTGGCCCTGAAGGATTCCAAGCCGACATTGCTGGCGTTTTCGCCGGAGCCGACGGTCTGCTGCTAGCGGCAACCGGTTCGGTAGTTATTGTTCTGCTGCTAATCACCTATCGCAGCCCGATTCTTTGGATCGTGCCACTTGCCGTGGTCGGTGTTGCCGACCAGATGGCCGCAAAGTTGGCTCCAAATGTTGCAGGCTGGTTTGACATCACCCCCGATGCATCGGTTACCGGAATTCTTTCGGTGCTGGTCTTTGGTGCCGGCACGAACTATGCGCTGTTGCTGATTGCTCGCTATCGCGAAGAACTGCTGGCTGTCGAAAGCCGCAACGAGGCCATGCGCAAGGCGCTGCGAGGTGCGGGTCCGGCGATCATTGCCTCGGGTTCAACAGTTACCTTGGCCCTTCTAACCTTGGGCTTCGCTGCTCTTGAGGGAAACCGCTCACTTGGAATCGTCTGTGCCACCGGCATCGTCATTGCAATGGTTGCGGCACTGGTTGTTTTGCCCGCGGCCCTTGTGGTTTTCCCTCGCTGGGTATTCTGGCCAATCACACCAAAGTTAGGTGGTCGCAACAAGAGCGACAGTGGTCTTTGGGCCAAGCTTGGAAAGGGAGTTAGCAAAAACCCAATCCCCGTCTCAATCGCCGGATTCGTAATCCTGGCTGCTTTGGCTACCGGCGCAAGCGGCATCCAGGTTGGTCTTTCATCAACCGACCGATTCTTGAAGACACCAGAGGCCGTTACTGGTCAGCAGGTGTTGGCAGATGCATTCGCCGCCGGCAGCACCACCCCAACAATCGTTATTGCTAACAATTCGAAGGCTCAAGATGTTGTTGCCGCGGCTACCGCGGTCGAGGGAGTCGACTCAGCCAAGGTCGCCTCGAACAACGATTCAATCTCAAAGATTGAGGTAGTTCTAGATGCCGAAAGCCAGTCCGACGAAGCCTACGCAACCATCAAACTTCTTCGCACCGCAGTGCACGAAGTCGAAGGTTCCGACGCAATGGTCGGTGGCCAAGACGCCCAGGCGCTAGACGTCAAAGACGCATATGCCCACGACCAGATGATCGTCATTCCGCTGATCCTCATCCTGGTCTTCCTGGTGCTCGTGCTGTTGCTTCGCTCGCTGGTTGCACCGGTATTGCTTTTGGTCACCGTGGTTGCATCATTCTTTGCCTCGATGGGTGCCGGCTGGTATCTGTTCGTTAATGTCTTCGGCTTCCCAGCCCTCGACCTAAGCGTGTTCCTCTACAGCTTCTTGTTCCTGGTAGCACTGGGTGTCGACTACAACATCTTCTTGGTCACCAGAGCAAAAGAAGAAGCAGCACATCTTGGCACCAAGCAGGGCATGATCAAGGCGCTCAGCTCGACCGGTGGCGTAATCACCAGCGCAGGTATTTTGCTTGCCGCGGTGTTCGCAGTTCTAGGTGTGCTGCCTCTTGTGGCGTTGGCTCAAATCGGTGTGATCGTTTGCATCGGTGTGTTGCTCGACACGTTGTTGGTTCGCACAGTGATCGTTCCGGCACTCGCCTTCATGACCGGCAACAAGTTTTGGTTGCCTTCGCGCAACTACAAACCATAAACAAACCCCGAAAACGAAACCCCTCCCGATTAGTTCGAGAGGGGTTTCGTTTTGGCTAATTACTTGGTGCGAATCCAAACCGTTTGGTCGGCAACCAGGGCATGGCCCTCGCGCATTCCGTGCAGGCTCGAGGCGATAATTTCACCGGCCGGCAGAGCAATTGGCGTGTGTCCAAAATTGTGAACCACAAGGATGTCGCCGTTGCGGAAACCGAGTGAGTTCTCTCCGACGAACTCTGCTACCCACTCGAAGCCTCCCTCACCCAAAGCCAGTTGCTTGCGCAGTCTTAGCGCATGTTTGTAAAGCTCGAGAGTTGATCCCTCAACACCCTCTTGCTGGTCTCGTGAATACTCGGCATAAATTTCAGGTTGCGGCAACCAAGATTTTCCGGTTTGGTTGAACCCATTTGCGGCTCCAACCCCGGCTTCCCAGGGCAACGGAACGCGGCAGCCGTCGCGACCGACGCGAGCTCCCTTGGTGCGTGCAAAGGTTGGGTCTTGACGAAACTCTGGTGCAAGTGTTGTGTGCTCAGGCAAACCAAGTTCTTCGCCTTGATAAAGGTATGAGGAGCCCGGCAGCGCAAGCATCATCAGGGTTGCACCGCGAGCACGGCGAAGGCCAAGTTCGCGATCTGGTTGGGGGTCTTTTGGCCCAACGCCATCGCTGTCGGTTGGCTTGATTTTGAGCCCACCAAAGCGGCTTGCGTGGCGCAAGACATCATGATTGTTCAGCACCCAGGTGCTCGGTGCACCCACACCGTCGAAGGCCTCAAAGCTCTCATTGATGTTTTCGAACAGAGTTTTGGCATTCCAGTCGCTGTTCAAGAACCTGAAGTTGAAGGTCTGGTTGAACTCGTCGTGTCGAACCCATTTGGCCATGAATGAAAGCGGCAACACGTATGCCTCGCCGCACATCGCGCGGTTGCCCGGGTAGCTGTCGAGAATTTTTCGCCACTTGCGGAAGATCGGGTGAACCTCTTCTTGGAACCACATCGGTGGGCTGGGTTCGCCCTCGATGAATCCGGCCCCGGCTCGCTCAAGATCGGGGTGGTCGGGCAAACCTGCAGCCTTGGCCATGGCATGCGGTTGGTCAACGCGAAAACCATCTACGCCTCGGTCAAGCCAGAAACGCAGGATGTCTTCGAAAGCTTCTTGAACCTTGGGGTTTGCCCAGTTTAGGTCTGGTTGGCTTGAGTCAAACAGGTGCAAATACCACTGACCGGCGGTGCCGTCGGGGTTGGTGATTCGAGTCCATGCCGGGCCGCCAAAGAGGCTGAGCCAGTTGTTGGGAGGCAGCTCGCCGTTCTCGCCGCGACCATCCTTGAAGTGGTAGAAATCACGTTCGGCAGAGCCTTCGATTTCACTGAGGGCACCTTTGAACCACTGGTGCTGATCGCTCGTGTGGTTGGGCACTAGGTCAACCAGAATTCGAAGGCCAAGCTCATGTGCGCGGCTAACCATATTGTCGAAGTCGGCCAGTGTCCCAAACAGCGGGTCGACATCCTTGTAGTCACTCACGTCGTAGCCAGCATCTTTTTGCGGAGAGCGCATGAAAGGTGACAGCCAGACAGCGTCGATGCCCAGGGCGGCTAGCGATTCGAGTCTCGCAGTGATGCCCGGTAGGTCACCAATGCCATCGCCATTCGAGTCGCTAAACGAACGCGGGTAAACCTGATAGATGACGGCAGACCGCCACCATTCCTTGCTTTCGCTAGGCAGGTGACGGGACGCGGTCGAAAGGTCGAAACTCATGCTCAAATTTTAGAGCTTGATCCAAACCGTCTGGTCGTGTTCTAGCTCGCCTTCGATGGTTAGATCGGCCTGCGTGGTCGCAAGAATTTCACCGGCCGGAATCACCACCGGGTCGCCAGCTAAGTTCGAGAGCACAAGCACGCCGTTGTTGATGTAGGCAAGGGTGGTTTCATCCATGAATTCGGGCGCCCACTTAAAGTTGCCAGCACCTAGGTTGAATTGCTTGCGCACCTTGAGCACTCGCTTGTATACCTCGAGGGTGGAACCCGCCACTCCATCTTGCAAGTCGCGCGCGTAACGAGCGTAGCTTGACGGCTGTGGCAACCAAGATTCACCGGTAGACGAGAAACCGTTTGATTCGTTGGCCTTTGAGACCCAAGGCAGCGGAACACGACAGCCATCGCGCCCCACGCGCTTGCCCTGCGTGCGGGCGAAGGTTGGGTCTTGGCGATAGGCGCCGCCCAAGGTGGTGTGCTCAGGAAGGCCAAGCTCTTCACCTTGATAGATGTAAGCGCCGCCCGGCAAGCCGAGCATGAAGGCGCTCGCCGCTCGTGCTCGACGAAGGCCCTTGGCCTCATCTGGCTGCGGAAAATCTGGGCCGATGCCGTCACCCTGCGGCGGCAGCATGTCTGGTTCGTAGGCGAAGCGAGTGGCGTGGCGAATCACATCGTGGTTTGAAAGCACCCAGGTGCTCGGCGCGCCGACCTTGCCAAAAGCACGAAGAGATTCGTTGATGACTTCGGTCATTTCCGCTTTATCCCAAGGGCAGGCTAGGTAACCAAAGTTGAAGGCCTGGTGATATTCGTCTGGTCGAACCCAGTGCGCCATGCGGTCTAGTGGCCCAAGCCATGCTTCGGCCGCCATTAGTCGGTCGTCGTATTCATCGAGCACCTTGCGCCAGCGACGAATGATCGGGTGAACCTCAGGCTGACCCCAGTATGGGTTGAAGGCCTCGATCTCGGCGAAGGTCATGTCTTTTTCATCCTTGGCCTTGGCGCCACCCATGGTGGTGTCAATTACTTCGATGTCGGGCAGCCCCGCACGCTTGATCATGCCGTGGGCAACGTCGATTCTGAAACCTGCGGCTCCTCGGTCAAGCCAAAAGCGCAAAACATCATCGAACATGTCCAGAACAGCGGGGTTGGTCCAGTCAAAGTCGGGCTGGCTCGAGTCAAAGATGTGCAGATACCACTGCCCTGGGGTT
Organism: Actinomycetota bacterium; assembly: GCA_041180145.1. GTDB lineage: Bacteria > Actinomycetota > Actinomycetes > Actinomycetales > Microbacteriaceae > Rhodoluna. The sequence continues at coordinate 72,836 of JBEGSA010000001.1, forward strand.
CCATCGGCGTTGGTGGTTCTGGTCCAAGCGTTGCCGCCGAACACGGATGGCCAGTTGTTTGGTGGCAGTTCACCGTTCTGGCCCTTGCCGTCTCTGAAGATGTAAATTCCACGCTCTGGTGAGCCCTCGGGTGCAGCCAACGCAGCCTGGAAAAGCTCGTGCTGATCAGAAGAGTGGTTCGGAACGAGGTCAACGATGACCTTAATTCCAAGTTTTTTGGAAGCGCTTACAAGAGCGTCAAAATCCTGTAAATCTCCGAAAATGGGGTCGATGTCCTTGTAGTCGGACACATCGTAGCCGGCATCCTTTTGAGGTGACTTGAAGAAGGGTGAGCACCAGATTGCATCGACCCCCAGGTCCGCCAGGTAGGGGAGCTTCTCGGTGATGCCTTTTAGGTCACCCATCCCGTCACCATTGCCATCGGCGAAGCTTCGAGGGTAAATCTGATAGATGACAGACGATCTCCACCACTCCGCATTTGGAATGGTTTCGTACAAGAATTCGTTTTTTGACATGTCTATAACTTAGGTGAATTTGAGGCAAATTCCACATTGAATCGGTTCAAATTTTGATGTAAGCGGTTGCATGGAAGGGTGTTACCAAACCGTGATAAATTCGTTACCAAAATAGCGCAGATTGAGTTTGTCTGTAAGCGCTTACAAGTTGTGTGATGGGTAGGACTTGATTGCAAGTCCTTCTCTACTAGGTAGCTAGAAAGGTTACAAATGAAGATTCGCAAGAGCAGCATTGCAGCTGCAATCGCGGTTGCAACCGGAGCAGCATTGCTGACCACCGGCATTGCACCAGCGTCAGCAGTAACTGCAAAGACCGTCACCATCTGGACCGGTTCAAAAACCGCTGCAGAAAACCCAATCACCGCAGCTTTGGTTGCTTTCGGCAAGAAGAACGGTCTGACCGTTAACGTTGTCGCCAAGCCAACCAACCTTCGTGACAACTTCATCTCAGCTGTTCCAACCGGCAAGGGCCCAGACCTAATGATTGGCGCTCACGACTGGACCGGTCAGCTAGTAGGCGCTGGTGTTGTTGCTCCTGTTTCACTCGGTGCCTCAGCAAAGAAGTTCTCAACCGCAGTTCAGTCTGGTTTCCAGGTAAACGGCAAGCTATACGGTGTTCCAACCTGGACAGAGAACATTGCTCTTCTATGGAACAAGCGCGACAGCAAAGACCCGAAGGGCATGACCTTCGAGCAGCTTCTTGACGCTGGCCTAAGCATCACCCACGACACCGTCAAGGGTGACCCTTACCACTTCTCATCAATCGCTTCGTCATTCGGCCTAACCTTGTTCGAGCGCAACAACGGCTCATGGACCAAGGACCTTGGCTACGACTCAGCACAGGCTGGCGCTTACACCAAGTGGCTAACCACCTCAGGCAAGAAGATCAAGCGCCCAACCGACGGTTGGGACCAGAAGGCTTGTGCACTTCAGAAGGGTGACTACGTCATCTCAGGCCCTTGGATGTACAACCACGGCCAGGACACCATCTCAGGTTGTTCAGCTAAGCCTCTAACCAAGGCAGAGATCGGTGTAACCGTTATCCCATCAGCCGGTGGCCAGACTGTCCACCAGTTCTCAGGTGTATACGGTGTTTGGAAGTCTGTAAAGGTTGCCAAGCAGGCTAACGCTCTTGCAGTAGGTAAGGTTCTTGCTTACATCGCAACCGGCGAAGCTCAGCTTGCTTTCTACAAGAAGGCAAACACCATTCCTGCTAACACCGATGCACTTGCGAAGGTTACCGACGCTGGCCTAAAGGGCTTCGGTGTAGCTGGTCAGAACGCCTACCCAATGCCATCATTCGTGTTCATGGACACCGTATGGGACAAGGTTGGCCGTGCAGAGGCTGCAGTTCTATCGGGCAAGTACACCGGTGACGCAGCTACCTTCTTCAAGAAGGCAATTGGTACTGCTCAGTCAGTAGTGAACGAGAGCAAGTAACCCCTTAGTTACAAAATGGCTGGGTCGGAGTATCTAACTGGTGCTCCGACCCAGTCTTTATAAGCAACAAGCCCGACCACCCACGCGGCCAAAGGAAATAGCATGACCACCGTCGACCCGATGACAGACCAGAAAGCCCTAAAGGCTCGCGCCAAGGCGCAAAAGAAGCTTCAAGAGGGCGGCTCACCTAGCCTTAAGGGCACTCTGATCAAAATCGCGATGCTTGGTCTTCTCGATGCTGGCGCACTCTTCCTCGCCATGATGCTCATCATGAAAGAAGAGTGGGGATTCACCGCTCTTGTGGTTGCGGTCACTCTAATCATCAACTACATCTACCTTCGTCCGGGCGGTTTGCCCGCCAAATATCTAGCGCCAGGCGTTCTGTTCTTGCTGGCTTTCCAGGTTTACGTAGTTTTCTTCAGCGGTTTCATCGCGTTCACCAACTACGGCTCATTGCACAACGGCAGCCAAGAGTCCGCCCTTGACGCAATCACCCAAAGTGCTGTCGTTCCCGTTGAAGGCGCCTCCACTTATGACCTAAAGGTTGTTAAAGACACCAACGGCACAGTCGAATTCTTGGTAACCAACTTTGACACCGCAGAGGTTTATGTTGGTGGCACCGACTTCAAGACCGATCCGTTCCGTGAAGTCACTAACGACCCAGGTTTGACCATCGGCGACGATGGTATGGCGGCCGAGCTCCAGGGCTACACCCGTCTATCCGATGAAGAAATCTCGGACAAGGGTGAAGAAATTTCGGCCATGAAAGTTCCGGTTGGCGCCGATATAAATACCGATGGGTTCCTTCTAACCCCCGATGGCATGACAGCCGAACTGAACAAGTTTGACGCCGTTTACGACAAGGCAACCGACTCAATCACTCGACTCAGCGATGGTGTGGTTTTCAAGGCCAACCAGTCAACCGGATTCTTCGAATCTGCCGAAACCGGCGAGCGATTTGACATCGGTTGGCAGGTGATGGTCGGTTTCAATAACTTCGCCAAGATCTTTGGCGACGAAGAGCTTCGTGGCCCATTGCTTGGCATCCTGCTCTGGACTTTCATGTTCGCCATCGGCTCGGTGGTTAGCACATTCATTGTGGGTCTCGCCCTTGCTCTTCTATTCAATGACGAGCGCCTGCGCGGCAAAAAGATTTATCGCGCAATCATGATTTTGCCTTACGCCTTCCCGGCCTTCCTTTCGGCATATGTTTGGAAGGGTATGTTCCAAAAGGAGCATGGCTTTATCAACCAAACGATTCTTGGCTTGAGCTCCGAAAACGGAATTCCTTGGCTAGAAGAAGTGGGGCCGGCTCGTTGGGCGGTTCTCTTGGTCAACCTTTGGCTTGGCTTCCCATATATGTTCCTGATCACAACCGGAGCACTTCAGGCAATTCCAGGTGAGTTGACCGAGTCGGCCACCATCGACGGAGCAACCGCTTGGCAGCAATTCCGCATGATTAAGTTGCCACTGCTTTTGGTTTCGTTGGCGCCACTTCTGATTTCATCGTTCGCGTTCAATTTCAACAACTTCACCATCATCTATCTGCTCACCGGTGGTGGGCCCGGTGGTGACCCAACGTTGAGGCTCGATGCTGGTGGAACCGACATCCTGATCACCTTCGTCTACAAGCTCGCCTTCGGTGGCGGTGTTGGTGCCGACTACGGTCTAGCCAGCGCATTCTCAATCCTGATCTTCTTGATCGTCGGTTCGATTTCGTACGTCACCTTCCGCCGTACCCGTGCACTGGAGGACTTGGTTTAAATGTCAGAACTCATCATTCCTGAACGTCGCAAGCAGAGCTTTGGCCGCTGGTTCAAGCAGCTGGGCTGGAAGCACATTGTCGGTCTAATCGTCGTCGTGTACTCACTGTTCCCGATTCTCTACATCATCTCGACTTCGCTAACCGACATGGGCGGCATCTCGAACGGAACCCTATTCGGTCAAATCACCTTCGTGAACTATCAAGAGTTGGTTGACCCGAACAACGAGTTCTTGCGTTGGGCCGGAAACACCATTTTCATTGCGTCTGTCACGTCAATCGGAAGCGTTTTCTTGAGTGCGTGTGCGGCATACGCATTTTCACGCCTGCGTTTTCAGGGTCGTCGCGCGGGTCTGCTCTCGCTGATCCTGATTCAGATGTTTCCTTCGATCCTTGGTCTGGTAGCAATCTTTGGCATTTTGAGCGCGCTAACCGACTACATTCCGGCGATTGGTCTTGGCACTCAGTGGGGTCTAATTCTGGTTTACCTCGGTGGCTCGCTCGGCGGCGGAACCTACCTGATGTACGGCTTCTTCAACACTGTTCCGAAAGAGATTGACGAGGCGGCAAAGATCGATGGTGCTACTCACACCCAGATCTTCTTCACCATCATTCTTCGCCTGGTAGCACCAATTCTTGCGGTCATGGCCCTGCTCTCATTTATCGGCACCTCGAGCGACTTCATCCTTGCTTCGATCGTGTTCAACAAGTCTGAGCAATACACACTGGCTGTTGGTCTTGGAACCCTAATCGATGACCCACACTCAAAGAACTGGGCGATGTTCTCGGCCGGCGCCGTGCTTTCAGCAGCACCGATCGTTGCTTTGTTTATTGGTCTTCAGCGATTCATTATTTCTGGTCTCGTTGGTGGCGCAGTAAAGGGTTAATCAATCCGAAACTTCTAACCGTTAGGTTTGGCACATGAAGAACTTGCCTGTTGCGCTGCAACCGTTTCACGACGGCTCTGACCTTTATGTATTGAACCAAAAGCCTGCTTTGCTCGACACCGTCAAGGTTCGTGTGCGCATTCACAGCGCGCTCGGTGAAGTAAAAGAAGTTCGCGTTCGATACAGCGAAAGCGGTGAGGCGTTTCCTTCGCCGCCAGCTAAGTTAATCAAGCGCGAGGGCGAGTGGTCTTGGTTTGAGGCGTCTTTCGTGATGCACAACCCCAAGATGCACTATCGCTTCATGATTACACTCGTGTCGGGCGAGGTGCTTTGGCTGAATGGTCTCGGGCTTTGGCACTTGAACCCAGCAGACATCAACGACTACCGAATCAACACCTTCTCGTCGGCACCTGCATGGGGAGCTGGCACCATCATGTACCAGATCTTTCCAGATCGATTTGCCCGCTCAGCCCAGGCCGATAAGCACAAAGCGCCTGATTGGGCTCAACCAGCCGAATGGGGCGACGCTGTCATCGGCTCGGGTCCGGGCACCGGCGAACAATTCTTTGGCGGCGACCTCTGGGGCGTAATCGAGCATCTAGATCACCTCAAGAAACTCGGCGTGACAATGCTCTACTTGACCCCGATTTTTCCGGGCCGCTCAAACCACCGCTACGACGCCAGTTCGTTTAGCCAGGTCGACCCGGTTCTTGGCGGCAACAAGGCCCTTCAAGCGCTAATCGAAGAGGCTCACAAAATGGGCTTCAAAATCATCGGTGACCTAACCAGCAACCACTCGGGCGATGCGCACGAATGGTTCAAGGCTGCTTACAAAAACCCGAGTGCGCCAGAAAGCGACTTCTACTATTTCACCGAAAAGAACACCAAGTATGACTCGTGGTTTGGCGTAGCCAGCCTGCCCAAGTTCAACTGGAAGTCGGCAGAGTTGCGCAAGCGATTCATCGAAGGCAAGACATCAGTGGTTGCCAAGTGGCTGAAAGCTCCCTACGGTTTCGATGGTTGGCGCATCGATGTGGCAAACATGACTGGCCGCATTCGCGACGAAGACCTTTACGACGAAGTTGCCAAGACCATTCGTAACACCATGGTTTCGGTGAACCCAGACACAATAATGCTCGGCGAATACACCAGTGATGCCGCCTATCACGTTCAAGGCGACGGCTGGCAGGGGGCTATGACCTACAGTAACTTCACCAAGCCGGTTTGGCGTTGGTTCTACAACACCAAGTCCAAGGGCAAGCCCGGTTACATGGAATGGGACGGAACATACAAGGCCGACGGTGTTGACCTTGTAACTAGCTACCGACAGTTCATCAACGGATTCCCGTGGCATGTGCGACTTCACAACATGAATCCACTCGATACCCACGACATCCCACGTTTCAAGACCTTTGCAATCAAGGGTGCTCAACGTGTGGCTGCCGGAATGCAGTTCACTTTCCCTGGTATCCCAGTTATCTGGGCTGGCGACGAGTTCGGCCTAGATGGTTGGAACGGCGAAAACTCGCGCACCCCGCTGCCTTGGAACAACGAACGCCCTAACGACCCTAGTTTGATTGACATGTATGCCGAGCTGGCTGCGCTTCGAAAGGCAAACCCCGCTTTGGTGAGCGGTTCAATGCGCTTTCTTTATGCTTCGGCTGAGGCTGTGCTCTTCGTTCGGGAGCACAAAAAGCAATCTGTCTTGGTGTTAGCAACCCGTGGTCGCGATAAAGAAATCAAGATCGCCAAAGACGCCGTTTTTGGCATTGCCGACGCGGTAAACATTTACGGTGGCTCATCGATTGAATTGGGCAAGAAAAACGCCAAATTTGCCGGCGAAAAATTGAGTTTTAACGTTTGGCGTTTGCCAGCCAACAAATAAAAGTGATAAAGTCTTCTGGTGCCTGGCGCTAGAAGCCTTTGCACAACGCCCCGATAGCTCAGTGGTAGAGCACTTCCATGGTAAGGAAGGGGTCGCCAGTTCAATCCTGGCTCGGGGCTCGAAAATGCCGAAAGGTTTTTCATCCGCCAGTCCAATAACTTTTGGTAATGGCAAGCGGCGGGGTAGCTCAGGTGGTTAGAGCACACGACTCATAATCGTGGTGTCGCGGGTTCAAGTCCCGCCCTCGCTACAAAAACGACCAAGACCTTCGGGTCTTTTTTCGTTTAAGCCCCCGCTCGCCGGTTAAGTGCCAGGCTCTAGAAACCTCCGGCCCCGTTGGGTGAGCCCAGACCGGTTGGCCCATCCCAACCCTCGCGTGCATTGCACCAATACAAGACCGTGCATCTGCCGTTAGAGCCCTCGACAATATCGTGAAGTTGGTTTTTGTTGGCCACAGTGAACGCTGCCGGCGCTCCGCCAGTTTTAGGGCCGATTGCATACATCCCAGCAATAATCGGTGCCGAAACGCTCGTTCCTCCGAACGTAAACCAACCGCCCTCAAAGGCAACCGCAACACCAGTGGCCGGGTCGGCGACGGCAGCAAAATCGGCGGTCATTTTGTTTGCGCAACCGGTCATAAATATCGGTTGCCAAGCTGCCGCGCGATTGTAGTCAGAACAACCGCTACCCGCCTTGCTCCAGGCGCTCTCACTTGCCCATCGTCCGCGTTGATCTACCTTGAGCGTCGTGCCACCAATAGCAATCACGCTGGCAAAACTTGCCGGGGCCAAAACCCCGTAACCTGAGTCGCCACTTGAAGCCACCACTGCTATGCCTTTGGCTGTTGCCGATGCGTACGCCGGATATTTGAACTCGGGGGTATCAACGCCGCCGTAGCTGTTCGAAATCGACTTCACATTTTTAAATCTCGAGGCAGCACCGACGGCAAGGTTTAGGTTATCTAGGCTGGCATTCTTGGCTTCGACCAAAAGAATGCTGCAGTGCGGGCAGATTGCAGTCGCCATCTCAATGTCGAGTGCGGTTTCTTGTGCCCAGCCTGGGTCATCGGTTTCGTGAAATCCAACGGCAGCTCCTTTCTGGTCGACCTGCATAAAACACGGATTTTTGCCACTGGGAACTTGGGCTAATACCGTGCCAACCATGCCGGGAGTTTTCGGGTCGGTGCAGTGATCCATCGGGCCAAGGTTGTACATGGCCCGGTAGTCCTTGATGTCTTGATAGGCAGACTCGGAATGGTAGGCGCTGACAACAGCAATCACCTTGAATCGAGCGCCGGTTTCGGTGATTGAATAGGCATAACGAAGTTGGTTAGCACCGTAGGCGACCCCGCCCATCGGTTGCACGAAGGCAAGAGGGCGAACCGCCGCTCGAACGCTGCCCATCGAAAGCGTTCGCTTTACCGACAGGCAGGCCACTTGCCCCGGTTTCGGTTTAGAACAGTTGCGTTCATCCTTGATCTGAATTTTGCTCTTATCGGTTGCCACAGCGGGCGAGGTTAGAGTCAGCGCGAACCCGCCAACGACTAATAGCGATGCTGCCAAAATGCCTAGTGTTTTATTGGTTTTCATGCTCATGAAACTATGGCCGCGCTCATGCTCGACCGTTTGCCGAAACCCAATTTGTTGATAAAGCCCAAATGAGGGTCGATGTGTAAAACCTCAGGCAAACTAGAGGGGTGGTAAATCCAAATGTGCAGGGCAAGAAGTATCCGGCAACCAACCCATACCTGGTTGGCCGCGAGAAAATCCGCGAGTTCGCCCACGCGGTTAAGTCGACAAACGCTTCAAACCTTGACCTTTTTGCTGCCCAGGCAGCCGGCTATGACGACGTCATCGCGCCGCCAACATTTGCCGTGGTGATTCAAGAGCGCAGCCTGGCAACAGTTCTTGCTGATCCAGAGGCCGACATCGACTTTAGCCGCGTGGTTCACGGTGACCAGCGCTTCATTCACGCTCGCCCAATTGTTGCGGGCGACGAACTCACCAGCGAGCTTGAAGTTGCCAGCGTAAAGTCGCTCGGGGCTCACTCGATGGTTACCTTCGAGACCAAGATTTTCGATGTCAACAAAGAGCTGGTCTGCACGGCAATTTCAACTCTCGTGGTTCGAGGTGACGAGTAATGACTCACATCAACATTGCTTCACTCGAAGTGGGCCAAGTGATTGGCATCACCGAATTTTTGCTTACCCGCGACTCGCTAGTGCGCTATGCGGGGGCCTCGGGAGACTTCAACCAAATTCATTACCGCGATGATGTTGCTCTGGCCGTTGGGCTCCCTGGAGTATTGGCTCACGGCATGCTTACCATGGGCGCTGCGGTTCAGGTTGCAGTCGACTGGGTTGGCGATGCCGGTCGTGTTGTCGACTATCAGGTTCGTTTCACCAAGCCGGTTGTGGTCGACCCGATTGATGGCGCTGTGTTGGTAGTTACCGGCAAGATTGGCGCAATCGATACCGAAGCCGGCACGGTTCGAGTTGACCTGCAGGCAGTGTTCAACGAGACCGCGGTGCTTGGCAAGGCCCAGGCCGTGGTTCGCCTGTAATGTCTCAAACAGCCGCACTGAGCGAACTGACTAGCATTCAAATAGGTGGTAGTCCTGCCGAAATTTACGTTGCAAAAACACGTGATGATCTTGTCGAGCACACCCTAGAACTTTGGCGGTCGGGCGATGATTGGCTAGTTCTCGGCGGCGGCTCGAACATGGTTGTGGCCGATGACTGCAGCGACCTGAGGGTCGTCAAAGTTGAAAATCGCGGCATCGAAAACATCCGGGGCAAAGACGACTCAAAAGTCACCCTTCGCGTGCAAGCGGGCGAAGACTGGGATGAATTCGTGGCCTATACGGTCGAACAGGGGCTTGCCGGAATCGAAGCCATGAGCGGCATACCCGGAACGGTTGGCGCGGGCCCGGTTCAAAACATCGGTGCCTATGGTCAAGAGCTCAGCGATGTGCTGTTGCGGCTCGAATTCTTGGATTACGAAACCCACGAGGTGGCAGTTATCGAGGCCAAAGATCTGGGTTTTGGTTATCGCACCAGCGTCATTAAACGTGGGCGCCCCGGAGTGATTACCTGGGTTGAACTCGAATTACAAAAGCTTGATGGTCTCAGCCGCCCGCTGTACTCGACCCAAATTGCCGCGGATCTCGGGGTTGAAATGGGCGACCAAGTGCCGCTCGCCGATGTGCGTAAGAGTGTTCTGAAGCTGCGAGCTAGCAAGGGTATGGTGTTGAGCAAAAATGACCCTGATTCGGTCAGTTGCGGCTCTTTTTTTACGAACCCGATCGTTAGCGACAAGGTTGCCCGCACTCTGCCTTCTGATGCACCCCGTTGGGAAGACGAAGACGACGAGGGGTTGACCGTCAAACTTTCGGCGGCCTGGCTGATTGAGGCTGCCGGCATCGGAAAGGGTTTTTCACTGCCGGGCTCAGGCGCTGCCATCTCGTCAAAACATACGCTTGCGATCGTGAACCGGGGCGGTGCAACGGCCAATGATGTGTTGCAGTTGGCTAGCTATGTTCAACTGCAGGTTTCCAATCGGTTTGGCATCAACCTAGTGCCCGAGCCGAACCTGATCGGCTTCGATTAACGCTAGATCCCGTAACAAAAAAAGGCCCTTCGACAGAAGAACCCTTTTTCACTGCAGCAATGGTTTATGCAAAAAGCTTTTGAAGGCGCTGAATGCCTTCTAGCAAGGGGCCATCGCCTAGCGCATAAGACAAGCGAACATAGCCCGATGGGCCGAATGCCTCACCAGGCACCAAGGCAACCTGGGCTTCATCCAAGATGTAGTCGCAAAGTTCGAGCGAGGTGTTGATCATCTTGCCGCCCCATTCGCGGCCTAGCAGACCGGTCACATCTGAGTAAACATAGAACGCACCCTGAGGCATTGGGGCTACCCAGCCATCGATCTTGTTTAGCTCGGCAACTGCCAACTTGCGGCGACGATCAAAAGCCTCGCGCATGGCTACCACTTCGTCTTGCGGGCCGGTTAGCGCAGCAAGCGCAGCCTTCTGCGAAATGTTCGAAACGTTTGATGAAAGGTGAGACTGCAGGTTTCCCGCAGCCTTCATTGCATCGGCTGGGCCGGCCATCCAGCCCAAACGCCATCCGGTCATTGCATAAGTTTTCGCTACGCCATTAACCAGGATGGTGCGGTCGACAAGCTCGGGAACAGCCTCGGTAATCGAAACTGCCTTGATGCCGTCGTAAACCAAGTTCTGGTAGATCTCGTCGGTGATTACCCAGAGCCCGTTGTCGTATGCCCAGCGGCCGATAGCCTCGGTCTCTTCGCGGCTGTAAACAGAACCGGTGGGGTTTGACGGTGAAACGAAAAGCAGCACCTTTGACTTTGGGGTGCGCGCGGCCTCAAGCTGCGCCACGGTGACCTTGTAGTTCTGGTCGGCGCCAGCGAAAACCTCTACGGGTGATCCGCCGGCAAGGCGAATTGCCTCTGGGTAGGTTGTCCAGTAGGGGGTTGGCATGAGCACTTCGTCGCCCGGGTCAACAATGGTTGCAAACGCTTGGTAGACGGCCTGCTTGCCGCCATTGGTGACAACAATCTGTGAAGCCGGAATGTCGGTTCCAGAGTCGATTTTGGTCTTTTGAGAGATGGCTTCGCGCAGCTCTGGTAGGCCGATTGCCGGCGTATAACGGTGGCTCTTAGGGTCGCGAACCGCGATAGCCGCGGCTTCAACGATGTGTGCCGGGGTTGCAAAATCTGGCTCGCCAGCGGCATAAGAAATCACCGGAAGGCCCTGAGCCTGAAGTGATTTTGCCTTTGCATCGACCTTGAGGGTCGCCGATTCGGCAATTGAACCAATACGCTTTGAGATTCTTGGGAAGTCAGTCACGGCATCAAGTCTAGTTTCTCTTTGCATTTCCCGCCCCAAGGCTTTACACTCGTAAGAGGTAGTTTGACAACTTCCGGAGCCTAATCTGGCAAATAAATCATTTTTTAGATTCAATCTAGAAGTGTGTCTTTTGTCGGGTTCCATGAGTTGAAGAACTAGCCCGTAAAGGGTGGTGGCTCAATTGGTAGAGCATCGGTCTCCAAAACCGAGGGTTGCAGGTTCGAGTCCTGTCCGCCCTGCAAGTTATTTGTTTCAAGAAGAAGGAATGTCTCATGGCAGAAGAGCTAGAGCAGGTCTCCGAAGACCTAGTTGAGCAGGCGAAGGCTGACAAGGCCTCGAAGCGCAACATCATCGGTCGCACCGCTTTGTTCTTTAAGCAGGTTGTGGGCGAGCTCAACAAGGTCACCAAGCCGACCTGGGCAGAGCTTCGCAACTACACCGGCGTTGTGCTGGCATTCGTCACCGTAGTCATGATCATCATCTCGGCTCTCGACTGGCTCTTCTATCAGGGTGTTGTTTTCGCTTTCACCCCAACCGCTTAATAAGTAAGGACACACCAAGTGACTGATTCAGAACGCACCGAACTAGAGGCGCTTGCCGATGTTGCGGACGTTGCTGCTGACCAGGTAATTGCAGAGGCCGACGCAGACTTCGCAGACTTGGCGCTTGACGCTGCTGCCGAGCTTGAGCAAGACCTTGAGCTTGAAGACGCCATTGCCGAAGTTGCCGCAGTTGAGAGTGCAGTAGCCGACGAGATTTCTGAGGGTGCTCCTGTCGAAGAAGACCCATACCGCGAGTTCAAGGCAGAGCTTCGTCGCCAGCCTGGCAAGTGGTACGTCATTCACTCATACGCTGGCTACGAGAAGCGTGTGAAGCAAAACATCGAGAACCGCATGCTTGCTCTAGAGGGCGGCGACGACATCTTCCAGATCGAAGTCCCGATGGAAGAGTCAATCGAAATCAAGAACGGCCAGCGCAAGTTGGTTACAAAGGTTCGCATCCCTGGTTACGTTTTGATCCGCATGGATATGAACGAAGAGTCTTGGTCGCTTGTTCGCCACACCCCAGCTGTTACGGGCTTCGTTGGAAACTCACAGAACCCAACCCCACTTCGCCCAGAAGAAGCATTCAACATGCTGAAGACTCTTTACGTTCTGCCAGAAGAGGCAGAGGCAAAGCTTGCTGCAAAGGGCAGCGTTGCCGTCAAGGGCAAGGCCAAGTCGATTCCGGTCAACATCAACCTCAACGTTGGCGAGAGCATCATGATCAAGGATGGCTCGTTCGCTGGCCTTCCAGGAACCATCTCAGAAATCAAGCCAGAGAGCGGCAAGCTCATCGTGCTTGTTTCGCTGTTTGAGCGTGAGACCCCGGTTGAGCTTGGCTTCGACCAGGTCGGCCCACTCAACTAACATCCAAGTTTTTTAGTTTTCCAAAACCAACACAAAAGGAATATCAAATGGCACCGAAGAAAAAGATCACCGG
>JBEGSA010000002.1:0-80108 GCA_041180145.1 Actinomycetota bacterium
GGGATGGTCCGGCGGCAATCAGAATCAGGCGATCGGCGAATGCCTCGGCCACAGTCTTTCGGCGCTGCGCGGCATACGGGGCAGCGGGGTGCAAAGCCGGCAACGCAGCATTTGGCTCGGCCCAATTTGAGCCAATGTATGCCAAAAATTCTGGGCTGTTTGGCGTTCGAGAGCGGTTGGTGCCGCGGTTCTCGAGTTTTTGTTCAGGCTTGGCGTCGTTGCTCATGGTCTTCATTCTGCCATTACCCTTAGACACATATGCGCATCGATCTTCACAGCCACTCAACTCGGTCAGACGGCAAAGAATCGCCCACCGAAGTTTTCGAGCACGCTGCCGCTGCCGGCGTGAATGTTCTGGCTTTGACCGACCACGACACCACCTCTGGATGGGCAGAGGCGGCCGTTGCGGCAAGTCGATTAGGTCTGGGTTTTGTGCCTGGAATCGAGGTCACCACGCGTGCCAAAGTTACCCGCAACCAGCGCAGCCATTTCATCAGCGTGCACATGCTTGCCTACCTTCCAGACCCAAATCACGCGGCGCTGGCTCAGATTTTGGGCGACTCGGTTTCGACCCGCGAGACCCGTGCCATGGCAATGGTTGAACTGCTAGCCAAAGACTTCGACATCACCTGGGAACTGGTTCTAGAGCAACTCGACGAAGGCGCCACCATAGGTCGCCCGGCGCTCGCCGATGCCCTGGTTCAGTTGGGGGTGGTCTCAAACCGCACAGAGGCGTTCGAAACAATTCTTTCTAAGCACGGCGGTTATTACCTTCCGACCGAGACGGTCGATGTTTTCGATGCCATCGATTTGATTCGCGAAGCCGGGGGAGTGCCAATCATCGCCCACCCACTCGGCGGCGCTAGAGACAACCTTGATCGAGGCGACCTGCCGCACGAACACTTTGATCAACTCATCGAAGCTGGTCTTGCCGGCTTTGAGGTTTATCACCGAGAAGTACCCCAGGTTGCCCGCGAGTGGCTGCTGTCGCTTGCGCAGAAGCACGATCTCATTGTTACCGGCTCGAGTGATTATCACGGCCTGCACGGCAAGCCGAATCGCCTGGGTGAAAACGTCACGAGCCCCGAAATGCTCGAGCGAATTATCGAACTCGGCAGTGGCACGCCGGCTCTTCTCTAGAACTCGAGACATCAAAAAACCCCGACCAGTGGCCGGGGTTTTTCAATTGAACTAAGCGGTTGGTGCACCACCGCGGGTGCGGTTTCTGGTGCGGTTTCGGGCCGGTCTCGGGTGCTCGCCACCACCGTGAGTCTCGGTCTTGGCTGCTCCATCGGCAGCGGGTGCAGCCTTGTGTGGGCGATCTCCGCCGACCCGACGATCCTTGTCTCCGCGACCAGCGCCATCCTTGTGGCCACCGTTTCTAGAATCTCCGCTGTTGCGAAGATTCCCTGCGCGACCCGAGTTAGCCCGGCCACCATCGCGACCACCGCGAGGCTTCTCATCGTCGCCAGGCTTCCAGCCATCTGGGCGCTTGGTCTTGGCGATTCTACCCTTGGTGCCTTCGGCAATGTTTAGGTCGGCAAATAGGTGCTTCGAGCTCGAATAGGTTTCGACCGGTTCGGGCTGACCAAAATCAAGCGCGGTGTTGATGTGTCCCCAGCGCGTCAGGTCTTCCCAGTCAACAAAGGTCACTGCAATACCCAGGCGACCTGCGCGGCCGGTGCGGCCAACGCGGTGCAGGTAGGCCTTTTCATCCTCGGGAATTGTGTAGTTGATTACGTGGGTCACGTCATCAACGTCGATACCTCGAGCGGCGACCTCGGTGGCTACCAAAATATCGCGCTTGCCCGAGCGGAAAGCCGCCATCGACTTTTCGCGCGCCTCTTGGGTCATGTCACCGTGAAGTGCAGTGGCGTTGAAGCCGCGGTCGACTAGCTCTTCAGAAACCTTAGAAGCAGAGCGCTTGGTTTTGGTAAAAATCACAGTTTTGCCGCGGCCCTCGGCCTGAAGAATACGGCCAACGACCTCATCCTTGTCTAGCGCGTGAGCGCGGTAGACGAACTGCTTGATGTCGGCTTTGGTTTGACCTTCGTCTGGGTCGTTGGTGCGAATGTGCACTGGACGGTTTTGGTATTTGCGGGCCATCGTCACAATGGTGCCCGGCATGGTTGCCGAGAACAGCATGGTCTGGCGGCCATCTGGCGTGTAGGCGAAAAGCTTTTCAACATCAGGCAAAAATCCCAGGTCTAGCATTTCGTCGGCTTCGTCGAGAACCATGAAGCGAATGTTGCCGAGGTCGAGCAGCTTTTGCTTGGAGAGGTCGATAAGTCGACCAGGAGTGCCAACAATTACCTGCGCGCCGGCGTTGATTTCGGCAACCTGTTCTTCATAGGCCTTTCCGCCGTAGATGGCGGCAACCATGGTTGAGCGGTTTGACGATGCAATTTTGAGGTCGTCAGCAACCTGGATGGCTAGCTCGCGGGTCGGCACGACAACGAGGGCTTTAGCGCCCTTCTCCGGGTTTTTTCCAAGGCTCTGCAGCAGTGGCAAACCAAAGCCAAGGGTCTTACCGGTTCCGGTTTTGGCCTGGCCAATAACGTCTTGTCCGGTTAGTGCAACCGGGATGGCCTCTTCCTGGATAGGAAATGGGCTGGTGATGCCTCGAGTGGCGAGGGCTTCAACGATGTCTTCATCGATGCCTAATTCGGCGAAATTCAATAGTGCTCCTAAGTCTGAACCAGTCTACCCGCGCTTTGTGTTAAGCCCTAGGGAGGTGGGTATTCTAGAAGGGTGTTTGATTGGTTCAAGAAACTCAAGACGGGTGCCCGCAAGCTGTCGTTGCCGCCCCGTGAGGAGCGCGTTGCGCGTAATACTCAAGCCGTCAATCTGAAGCCATACACGCCAGAACCACGTGAATTTTTAGGACAGCTTGCCTATCTGCAGCTAAGCCAGTTTGAGATTCTCACCAACGAGCTTAAGTACTCACCAAACACCCAGTACAAAGCCGAACTTTCTGAAGCAGCGGCCAAGAGCTTCGAAAAGTACCGTGCGATCTCGAAGAAAATCGCCGCCCTTGGAATTGACCCAACCGACGCCATGGACCCATACGTGGAGCGCATCGAAACTTTTCATTCACGCACCAATGGAATCGATTGGCACGAGAGTGTAATCAAGGTCTATTTGGTTTCGGGTCTACTAGACGATTTCTATCGCAGACTTGCGGTTGGCCTTGACCCGATCTTGCGCGCCGAGGTTGAAAAGGCTTTGAGCGACAAAAAGTTTGACGCCTTTGCTAAGCGAGTATTGACCGAATCGATGGCCAAAGACCCGCAGCTTGGCTCGAGGCTCGCTCTGTGGGGTCGCCGCCTCATGGGTGACGTCCTGCTCGAACTTCGCGCCGCGTTTGATAATCGCAAACTCGCGGGCATTGCCAAAAGCAAAAAACTTTCTGCCGCCGAAGAGCGCGAAGTTAACCTTGCTTCTTACTCAAAGATCGAACCCCTAATCACCGAGTTGATTGGCGCCCACACGGTTCGAATGGATGCCCTTGGCTTAACCGCCTAGGCGAATTAGTTTGGCTACGCGCGCTTTTTTGCGATCAACTTGGATCCGAACCACATAGCGGCCGGCATACCCAACATCACAATCAGCCAAATCCAGGCTTCGTCGTAGTGCAAGCCAGACCAGGTTCCCAACATCCAAAGCACTGAGCCAGAAACAACGGCCAAAGCGGTTGGCACGTAGGTGCCATAGTTCTCGCTGGCCAGACCAACGTATGGTGCGACCAAGCCAAGCAGAATCGCATAGATGGCGATGAACAGCAGGTTTAAGAGCGAAAGCATGTCCATTAGGCGATAAACCCAACTCGACGAGTCTCTTCAGCTCCGATTTCAACGTATGCAAGAGCGTCGGAAGGAACGATAAATAGGCGACCCTTGTTGTCTGTCAGTTTGAGGGTCTTTGCTCCAGAATCGAGGCAAGCGGCAACCAGCGCCTCAACTTCGCTTGCCGATTGAGCCGATTCGAAACTAATTTCACGTGCGCTCTGACGAACGCCGATTCTGATCTCCATTGAAAGCCTTCCGTTTTCATTTCTAGATTACGTCATCAATGTCAGTGGGGCAGGGTAGTTTTGCTGCATGACCAAGGTTCGTTTCAAGTTGCCAGCGCCTGCGGCGGCAAGTGATTTCGAGCTTTCGCCTGGTCAGCTAGCAGTCGAGCAACTCGACCCGGGGGCAGTTGCCGTTGTGCTTGGTTCACCGGCTTCTGGCAAAACCACTGCGGTTCGAGCGCTCGTGCAATCTTCTTTGGCCAGAGGCATGCAACCCGAACAAATTTTGGTTTTGGCAGCCAACCGCGAGGCGGCAAATTCGCTTCGCGATCAAATTGCCATCGACCTTCAAACGGCAACGCCTGGCCCGATGGCGCGCACGCTAACCTCGTTTGCTTTTGGTCTCCTGCGGCAGCGCGCTATCTCAAACGGGCAAAAATTGCCCGAACTAATTAGCGGCAGCGAGCAAGACCGCATTCTTGCCGAGGTTTTGGCTCAGGCCGTTGAGGGTGGTGTCGCTGGTCTTGGTTTTCCAAAGCACATCAATCAGTTAGTGCTCGGGCTAAATGGGTTTCGTGCCGAACTTCGCGACCTAGTTACCGTGGCTCTCGAGCATGGTGTCTCACCAGAAGAGCTCGCTCAACTTGGTGGTGCCCACGGCAAGCCCGAATGGCAGGCCGCTGCAAAGCTTTACAAGCTATACCTAGACTTCGTCTCGAAACCCGCCTTTGAAGGCCGGTTCGATGCCTCGATGCTGCTCCGTGAGGCAACTCAAATATTGCAGGCAGGCCCGGCACACTCCATGAAGTTGGTCGTAGTCGACGACGCTCAAGAGCTAACTCCGGCGGCTGCCGCTTTGCTCAAAGTCTTGTGCTCTACTGGCACAGGGTTGGTTTTGGTCGGCGACCCAGATTCGTCGACCCTAGGTTTTCGAGCCGCCGACCCTCGCGCCATGACCAACCTCGCCGATGCTGTGGCCAAGCAATCCGGTTCGTCCTTTGAAACCATCGTTTTAGAGGCGCTCGACTCGGTCCGTTCTGGTTCTATAGCTTCGGTGCTGGGCAAGGTGTCTCGCCAAATCGACACTGCCCGTGCCGGTCGCCAGCGCAAAGGCTTAGCAAGACCACAAGACACCGCCGCCTCCGACTCAAGCGTCGAGGGCTTGGTTTTCAACTCTCCTCAGGCCGAAACGGCTTGGCTTGCTCGCCGCCTTCGCGAGCTGCACCTTTACGAAGGCATCGAGTGGTCGCAAATGGCTGTGGTGGCTAGGTCTCGAAGCAACCTCGAGCAATATTCGGTTGCCCTGGCCCACCAGTCAGTGCCGGTCGAAATCTTGGGTGCCCAGAGTGCGCTTCGAGACGAATTTGCTTCGCGCATGCTGTTGCGATTCGCCAGGCAAATTTATTTGGCAGGGCCAATCGAAATTGGTCTGGCAATCGAGCTGCTCACCTCGCCAATATGTGGCCTTGATTCACTTGGTTTGCGTCGACTTCGAAGGTCGCTTCGCCGCGAAGAGCTCACGGCAGAGGGCAGTCGCAACAGCGACGAGCTAATCTTGGCGCTTTTTGACGCCGAGGGTTCGGTCGTCACTCTCAAGAGCCAAGAAGGCAAGCGGGTCGATCGTTTCTTGAAGCTCTATTTCGAGGCGCTTCAAATCGCTGGTGATTCGGGCAAAAGCATCGAAGACCTGCTCTGGCACATTTGGTCGGGCAGCGGCCTTGATCGCCAATGGGCCGAGCTTGCCAGAGGTGTCGGCGAGGTCGCCTTGCAGGCAAACCGAAACCTCGACGCAGTGGTCGCGCTTTTCGCCGCTGCAAATCGTTTCGTCGAGCGCAATCCGAATGGCGATGGGGCCGCATTCGTCGATTCTCAGTTGGCCCTCGGCCTGCCCGAAGACACCTTGGCACTCAACAATCAAAGCCACGATAGCGTGGCTCTGGTCACGCCATCCGGGTTAATTTCTCGACGGTTCAAGGTGGTTGCTCTTCCTGGGCTAATCGAGGGAGTTTGGCCAAACCTTCGCCCACGCAGTTCATTGCTAGGCGCAACCGCACTCGATGGTTTGATCACTGGGCGCCTTGACAACCCAAGTGACCTGAGCCGCTCGGAACTACCCGACGAACTTCGAATGCTTTACAAAGCTGTTGGCGCTGCCAGCGACCGACTGCTCATTTCGGCGCCCGATTCAGAAGACAACCAACTCTCTCAGTTTGTTGGGCTACTGCTAGGGCAGGTTCCAGAACCGGTTGGTTTTGAGGCAGGTTCTCTTACGCTGCGCGGGCTGTCTGGTGCTCTCAGACGCACGTTGGCTGGCTCTGCGAACCAATCGGTAAAGCAATCAGCGGCGCTAGGCCTTGCGCGGTTGGCTGCAGCCGGCATCGCCGGGGCTCACCCGGCTAGCTGGCACGGGCTGTTGCCGCTTTCAACCATCGAACCTCTCACCGAACTAACCGACCCAGAGGCCGAAATTTACCTTCGCCCTTCACAGCTTGAAAACTATCTCAAGTGCCCACTCCATTGGTTCTTAAACGCCCATGGCGGCAGCGATTCGACCTTCTCGGCCAATCTAGGCACCCTGGTGCACAGCGTTTTCGAAGCAGCCGACATCAGCACTCAAACCGAAGAACAACTCTGGTCGCTGGTTGAGTCAAAGTGGCACACTCTAAGTTTTGAATCGGCCTGGTTGGCTCAGGCTGGCGAGCGCAAGGCCAAACGCATGGTTTCCAACCTCGTTCAATACCTTCGCAAGTTTGAGGCCGAAGGCGCTCAGGTCATTGGCCGCGAAGTTAGTTTCCAATTCAAGTCGGGCCAAGCCACGGTTAGTGGCCAGGTCGATCGCCTCGAGCTTTATCCAGATGGTCGGGTAATGATTGTCGATCTTAAAACCGGTTCGCGAGATATTTCTAAAGATCAAGCCGCCGAGCACGCCCAGCTGGGCATGTATCAACTTGCTTTTGAAAACGGTGCCTTCGATCACCTAACCGAAATGCCAACCGAGGCAACCCTTGCCGGTGCCAAGCTCTTGCTGATTTCGGGCGACAAACCGGTTGAGCGAGCTCAAGAATCTTTGGCTAGCGATGAGAAGGCTCGAGCCAGATTCGAAGAGATGATTCACATCGCCACCGAAGGCATGTCAGATCGTGTTTTTGTGGCCCAGGTCGGTTCGCACTGCGACAACGAAAACGAATTTGGCACCTGTCAACTTCACCTGGTCAAGGCGGTGACCTACGTTGGCTAATCACAAGTTCAGTGCAAACGATGTCTATCGAGTCATCAAGCCGTTCGAGCTAACCCCCGAGCAAGAGGCAGCAGTGCAAGATGCACCGATTGACTCGCCATCTCTGGTAGTTGCCGGTGCCGGCAGCGGCAAAACTGAGCTAATGGCCGTGCGAGTGCTTTGGTTGGTTGCCAATGGCTACGCGCGCCCAGAACAGATTTTGGGTCTCACTTTCACCCGCAAGGCTGCGGCCGAATTATCTAAACGCATCTACGAGAGCCTGCTCAAACTTCGGGCAAGTGATCTCTGGCCTGAAGATCTCGATTTTGATTTCACGGCACCAACAATTTCGACCTATAACGCATACGCCAACGGGCTATTTCGTGACTTTGCGTTGGCAATTGGCTACGAGCCAGAGGCGGCTTTGCTAACCGAGGCAGCCGCCTACCAATTGGCTCGCGAGGTAATCGTTAAGCATGGCGCCGATATCGATTCGCGGCTAACCGATATAGAAATAAATCTGAACCCATTGGTCGAGGCGGTTTTGGCTCTCGCTCAAAGCATGAACGACAACATCGCCAACGCAAGTCAGGTCGAAGCAGTCATTCAAGACATCGTCGACACTCTCTCTAACCTGCCCAAAAAGGCTGGCACAACAGACACCACCCAATTTGGCTACATGCAGAAACTAATCACCCCGCTACTGGGCACTCCGGTCGTTGCCAGGCTCGCAGAGGCATACGCCAAAGAAAAGCAAAAACAGGGCTATGTTGACTATTCCGATCAGGTCTCCCTTGCCGAAAGAGCTGTTCGCGAGGTGCCAGCGCTCGGTCAGCGCGAGCGGGCAACCTACACTCAGGTCTTGCTCGACGAATATCAAGACACCTCGTTCTTGCAGACCCGACTTCTAAAAAACCTGTTTGCTGGCAAATCTGTTTTTGCCGTCGGCGACCCAAACCAGAGCATTTATGGCTGGCGCGGGGCCAGCTCTTCAAACCTGGCCGAGTTCCACAAAGATTTCGAGGCAAAACCAGGCTCTTCGAATTTCACACTTTCAACTTCTTGGCGCAACCCGGCAATTGTGTTGAAGCTAGCCAATCACCTTGCCGGCGACTTAAAGGTAGTAGAACTCAAGCCGCGCGATGGTTCGGGCGAGGGGTCGGTGCAGGTCGAGTTCTCTCAAGACATGGTTCAAGAGGCTCGCACGGTTGCAAATTGGTTCAAGGCAAGAATGACAGGCGACCAAACCGGCGCGCTGCTAATGCGCAAGCGCAGCCAAATGCACCTATACGTCGAGGCGATGGAGTCGCTGGGCCTCGAGGTTGAAGTGGTTGGCTTGGGCGGTTTACTAGAAACCCCAGAGGTCGTCGACTTAGTCAGTGCGCTTCGCGTAATTCATTACCCGCAGGCAGGTTCTCAGCTCATCCGATTGTTAGCTGGGCCGCGATGGCGAATCGCAGCGAAAGACCTCGAACGCTTGAGCCGCTATGCAAATCTCAAATCGAAACCCAAAGATGATGAACTCCGGGTCAAAATTCGAGAGAGTCTCGCACCCGAAGATGCCGTTTCAATCGTTGATGCCCTAGACCTGCTTCTCGACGAACCAAACACCGATTTCACCGGCATTAGCGAAGTTGGTCTGGTTCGCATGCGCGATGCCGCCGCCCTGCTGCGCAACCTACGCCGGCGAACCGGCATGCCGCTGGTCGACTTTGTTCGAGCAGTTGAACAAGAGCTTTGGCTAGACATTGAAGTAACCGCCAACCCGCGTCGCAAAAACCCAATGGCTCACCTAAACGCCTTCGCCAACATTGTCTCGAACTATGCGGCCAACAATCATCAGCCATACCTTGGAGGCTTTCTAGAGTGGCTCGAATTTGCCGACCAACGTGAACGCTTCGAGGTTCCAAACACCAACCCAGAGCGCGGCGTAGTGCAGGTGCTAACAATTCACGCCGCCAAGGGTCTCGAGTGGAACAACGTTGCCGTCGCAAACCTAATCGAGGGTGACTTTCCGGGAGATGGCCGCGGGGCAGGCTGGCTTGGCTTTGGCCGCCTTCCTTATCCACTTCGCGGCGACAAAGACTCGCTTCCAGATTGGAATTACAAGAACGTTCATAGCCAACCCGAGGCTCGAGACAGCCAAGAGGAGTTCAAGGCGGCTGCAAAAGCGCACCAGCTAAACGAAGAGTTGCGCTTGATGTATGTTGCCGTCACTCGTCCAAAGAATGAGCTACTTTTGACCGGCTCTTATTGGAAGCCTGGTAACAAGAATGCTCGTGAGGTTTCGAGGTTTTTGCTGAGCGCGGCCGAACTAATGCAACAAGAGATCGCCGAAAACCAGCTAGACGAGAATCCGCTCCAGCAGCAAGAGGCTATCGAAACCTGGCCGCTCGATCCATTTGGGGAACGCCATCGATCTGTCATTGAGGCTGCCGCAGAGCTAACCCGAGAGGCAATCGAAAACCGCTCCAGCCTGGCGCAAGAAGACCAAGAAGGCCTGGCTGCCGGCGATCAGATCCAGCAACAAATCAATTTGCTTCTTGCCGAGCGAGATGCCGCGCTAGTCGACCGATTATTCGTGCAGTTGCCGGTGCGCATTCCGGCATCGCGCTTCAAAGATTTCGTCTCTGACACCGCAGCTATGGCAGCGCGAATCGCTAGGCCAATGCCCCAAAAACCCTATAAACAAACTCGAACCGGAACGCTCTTTCACGGCTGGGTCGAGCAGCACTTCTCAATGGCCACAACTCTCGAGCTACAAACCTCTGAAGATAACGCTGACGAAACTTACGAAGACCAAGTCTTCGAAGTTCTAAAACGAAACTTCGAGTCTTCAAGGTGGGCGGGTGTTATGCCTGTCGAGATCGAGCGTGAGATTCAACTGACCGTTGGCTCAAATACATTCATTTGCAAACTTGACGCGGTTTTCAAAACCGAAACCGGCGTCGAAATCATCGACTGGAAGACGGGAAGGGCTCCGACAGATGACCTGGATCTGGTTGAACGTACTCTTCAGCTTGCTCTTTATCGAGTCGCCTACTCACGCTTTTCGGGCATCCCGGTAGAAGATATCTCTGTTGGTTTCTACTTCGTCGCAGATAACCTCGAGGTCACTCCAAAGGCCGTGCCTTCCGAGCGCGAAGTGCTCGAACTTTGGGCTGCCGCGTTGGCCAACCAAGAGGCATAAAGCTAAAAGAGTTCGTTGTCAGTTTTTTCTGGAAGCTCAATCGGGCGAGTTTTGTCGTCGATTGGCTCGGCAGGCTTTGGTTCAGAAAGATCAATCACTTCGATTTCTTCATCGACAACTTCTAGAACCTCGACATCAGTAACCTCAGCGGCGATCTGCGAATATTCGATTACAGCCGATGCTGGTGCCACCATCGGTGCGGCGGTTAGGCGGCCAAGCACCCCGGTCGAGACATCTTCGGCTAGGTCAGCCAACATTCCGATTGCGTCATCGATGATGTCTTGGTTGCTCTTGCCAACGCCGTGCAGCAGCCAGCGGCCGACCTCGAGCTCTTTGTAGAGAGTCGCGCGCTGCCGCAGAGTTGCATCGACAACCTTGCGGTGAGAGTTGTAAGTCTTGATGACGCTATCTAGCAGGTCAAAATTGCCTGATTCGGCAATCCACGCAAAGTCTTCGGCCGGATCACTGACCTTCAGGCCGCTCCAAGCCAAAACGCCGGTAACCTCGCGGTCTTGGCCCAGCACGGTATCGCCTGAGAGGGCACCGTGAATGACGGTAGGAGTGAATCTAAATACGCTCGAGTCTTCTAGGGCTGATTCCCAGCGCTCGAGTAAGACTGCAGGAACCTTGCCGGTCGCGGCCATTCGATCAAGTTCGGCAACGCGCATGCGGGTAACCTCGGCAAGGTCATATTCTGGCAGGTGCGCATCTGCGACGACCGCCAAGTCAAGGTTGTGAATTGCGGCAATCGCCTTGCCGATGCTCATCGAAAATTCGCTGTCTGGGGCTACCGAAGCGATGTCAATCGGGTTGCCATAAACGAACTCAAGAATTAGTGCGCGCTGGCCTTTTAGATCTTTGGTTTCGCCCACCACGGTGCTAACAGCGAATGGCAGCGAAGAGCGTTGTGCCGGGCCAAGCGCCTTGAAGGCTCGAAGCTCAACTTCTTGTTCGGTGCCAGCTGCCTGAGTGTTGGCCACTCTCACGATGTAGTGCTTGTCATCTAGGGATGTCAGAAGGGCGGTGTCAAAGGCGCCGCCGGCGCCACTCGAAAGGCTGTTAACCTGCTTGAAGTCAACATGAGGGACAGCGTCTTTAGCTAACGCAGCTAAAATCAAGGGAGATTTGGCCATGTGTTTCAGGTTAGACAATGACTGGCTCTGAACCCGGCACCGCCACGCGAATCAAGACAGAGGCTCCGATGAATGCACCCCTGAACCTACCACTTGCCAGGTCGGCAGTCGATCGCGACTACCTCAGCAGGCTAAGGCCGAATCTTCTAGAAGAGCTCGTTGCTGAACCGAGCACTTTGGTGTTGCCGGTGTTCGACGGAAAAGTCTTACTGCAGGGCGAGCTGCACCATCCGAACCCGGCACTGAAATTGCTTACTTTTGACCAAATTGAACGCTACGAATTCTGGGCCTATCTTGGCCGCACTACTGAAGCGGCGATGGGTCAGCCCGAGGGCTCGGCAGTAATCATGGTTTCGCTGACTCACGATCAGGCACAGGCTCTCGAGCCAAACCCGCAAGCTTGGCACATGCTTCGCCGAACCGGCGGCGGCTTGAGCGATCGCGATTCTGGGCTCTATGTGCAGGGGCTGGCGCTAGCCAACTGGCATCAGTCTCACCAGCATTGTTCAAAGTGCGGTGCGGCAACCGAGGTGCAACAGTCGGGTTGGGTGCGAGTCTGTTCCCGAGACGGCAATAGCCTTTTTCCTCGCACCGACCCTGCCGTAATCGTGGCGGTAATCGACCAGCAAGATCGAATTCTGCTCGGCTCTCAGGGCATCTGGGAGGATAACCGCTGGTCGGTTTTGGCCGGGTTTGTCGAACCGGGGGAGTCGCTTAACGCCGCTGTGATTCGCGAGATGCACGAGGAGGCTGGAGTTCACGTTGTTGATCCGCAGTATTTGGGCAGTCAGTCTTGGCCCTTCCCGTATTCGCTCATGTTGGGCTTCAGCGCCACCATCGACCCAAAGCGCCCGCAGATTGACTTGGTTCCCGACGGTGAAGAGATCGAAAAACTTCGCTGGTTCAGCAGAGAAGAGCTAGCGGTCGAGGCTGCAAACATGTTGCTGCCGGGGCGCATCACAATCGCTCGCTCCCTGATCGAGCACTGGTACGGTGGCCCGCTTGAATCGGCATCTGAAGCGAAGGCTAAGGGCTAGCGCATCACCTCATGAACCCCGAAGACATTCTCGAGAATCTCGACCCAGAGCAGCGCCAGGCTGCCGAGTCGTTGATCGGGCCTACCTGCATTCTGGCTGGGGCAGGCACGGGCAAAACTCGAACTGTCACGCACCGCATTGCTTACGGCATCGCGAAAGGCGAATTCTCGGCAAACCGAGTTTTAGCCCTTACCTACACAAATAGGGCCGCCGGTGAGCTTCGCGCACGTGCCCGCCAGCTTGGAATCGGCGCAGTTTCGGTAAAGACATTCCACGCTGCAGCGCTTGCACAGCTCGAGTTCTTCTGGCCTCAGTTTGCGGGTGTGCCTGCCCCCAGCGTGATCGAATCCAAGGCGCGACTCATCGCGCAAGCTGCCGAAGGGCTTGGCCTTCGACTTGATGCTGGTTCGGTGCGCGATGTTGCCGCCGAGATCGAGTGGCGTAAATACTCGATGCTCAGCCTCGAGCAATATGCCCAGATCGTGGCATCGAGGCCCAAGGTTGCCAGCCTGAGTCCGGCAAAAAATCTCGAGCTCCAGACCGCATACGAAGACCACAAGATTAAAGCCCAGAGAGTTGACTGGGAAGACGTGCTGGTGCTCACGCTCGGTCTCTTGCGCGCGGAACCGCGAGCCTTGGCGCACGTGCATCAGCAGTATCGGTTCTTCACCGTCGATGAGTATCAAGACATTTCGCCGCTTCAGCACGCCTTGCTCGATGCCTGGCTTGGCAATCGCTCAGATCTTTGCGTGGTGGGTGACCCAAACCAAACCATCTATTCGTTCACCGGCGCAACCAGCGAATACCTTCGCGATTTCTCGAATCGGTTTCCCGATGCAAACGTGATCACTTTGACCCGCAACTACCGGTCAACCCAGCAAATTGTTAGCTTTGCCAATCGCCTGACCGTCGAAAACGATGGCGTCGAACCCTTGCAATCACAGGGCGAAATCGGTCTGGCTCCAAGAATTCGCCAATTCGAAACCATCCAAGATGAATGCTCGGCCTTGGCTTTCGACATAAAGAGTCGAATCGACCAGGGCGAGAAACCGAGCGAGATAGCAATTCTCTACCGAGTTAACGGGCAGTCCGAGGCCATAGAAAATGCCTTGGCTCAGGCCGGCGTTGACTATCAGGTTCGAGGGGGAGAACGCTTCTTTAAGCGTGCCGAGATTCAAAACGCAATCCGGGGCATTCGCGCCGAATTGGTTTCGCCAAGCGGCAACAGCGTTTATCAGTCAGTCACGAATGTGATTCGTACCTTGGGTTGGCAAACCCAACAGCCGGCTGAACAAGGCGCAGCTCGCGATAAGTGGGAGTCGTTAAACTCACTGCTCGCAATCGTCGAAGAGTTACCGACTGAGGCCACCCTGGCTGACTTTGCCAAAGAGCTTGATGAAAGGCAAAGGTCTCAGCACGAACCCGTGAAAGCTGCGGTTACTTTGTCGACAATTCACGCGGCCAAGGGTCTCGAATGGGATTCAGTTCACATTGTTGGCTTGACCGAGGGTTACTTGCCAATCAGCTACGCCCAAACTCCGGCTCAAATCGCCGAAGAACGGCGCCTGCTTTATGTTGGACTGACCAGAGCCAAGCGTTCGCTGGCCCTTAGCTGGGCCAAACGGGACTCCGCGGGATTTGGCGGTCGTGACCGCGAAGGCTCAAGATTCCTCGCCGCTTTGCAACCCCGCCACTGATTGACAGCCGCACTCTGGCCAAACCGGCCAGGTGAATTCGGTAACCAATCCACTCTTGGTCTCGAGGTGGTAACCCGAACGCTCATCGTGGCTCAATTCAAAACCACCAAAGCCATCTAATCGACTAAGTATCTTCTGAATCACCAAGCCCGCGGCGAACATGGTGCTTGCAGCATCGTCGGTTCGCCTGGTCGTATGAACCAATTGGCTGGCAATCACTGGCCAAGATGAATCCTGCTGCGTTCGCAGCTGCTCCAAGCACATTAGGCAGGCGCTCAAGCCCGGAATCACCAAGGGGCTAATCGAAGTGCCATCATTGTCAAAGCCAATCGCCAGGTGGGCCACATCTCGGTTTAGCCATCTCGCATATCTTCGGGGTTCGATAACCTGTTGGCCGATGAGCACTGCGCAGTCAATTGAATCGAGGTGCCGTTCGCTAAGTCGTTGACCAAGCGAAACGTAGGTTTGATTCGGCGACGCCGCTAAGAGCGCTCGAAGAGCCTCGATGCGAGGTTGGCCACCCAGTTGACTGGGGTATCCGGTTGGCCCCAAATCGGTGCGACCCACCAAACCTTGGTCATGGGTAACCAAGTGTCCAACTCCGGCTGCGGCCAGGCCCAACGCAACCGCCAAACCGGGTTTTGAAAGGTCTTCGATGTGAACGCTTCGTTTCGAGCGGGCCGACAATATCTGTTGCCCCTCGACGCCATGAACCAAACTGGCTCGAATGATTTCAGAAAAGGCCGAGGAGATATACTCGCTTGAGAGTTCGGGTTCGATCAGCTTTTGGTTCGGTTGGCGAAGCAGCAACGGGCCAACCTGATCGATCACTTCGTTGGCCTCTTGATCGGTTAAGCCAAGGTGGCGGTTCATCTCAGGCAAAGATTCATCTGCGATGCCTCGATACAAAAGGCCAATCAACTGTTCTTGAGCCTTGCTCAGGTTCTTTAAGACCAGCTGTGAGTGGCCAACGCCCAACTGCATGCGTTTTGGGTCGCGCCACAGGGCCGGTTGGTTGGGATTGATTCGAAGCACCATGCCACGATTTTCACCGAACCGAAAAAAGACCGCCTAAGTTATCCCCAGTGGTCGAGGTTATTCGCCCAGCAAATCGCGAAGAGCCTTGTCGATTTCATCGCCGTCTTGGTCGGGGCTCGACAATTTTGCAATCAGTGCACTCGGGTCGGCGATGTCGGCAGCCCGCGGTAACAGGTCAACGTGATCCCAAAGCGCATCTCGCTTCACCGCTCCAACCGCATCGCCAATCATTCTCCACATTCGGGCAGCCTCTCGAAGTTTGCGGGGCCTGAGTTCTAGTCCCAAGAGCGTGCCAAAAGTCTGTTCGGCAGGGCCACCGGTTGCTCTGCGGCGCCTAATTGCCTCGGCCAAAGACGAAGCCTTCGGCAGCAGCTTCGTCGCATCCTCGGTGACCACGTCGACCCAGCCTTCGATGAGTGCCAGCGTGGTCTCGATTCGATCTAAAGCCAAATTCTGTTCTTCGGTTCGAGCAGCGATAAACGCTCCGGATTCGAGGGCGCGCTTCAGTTCATCCGTGTTGTTTGGGTCAAAGTCTTCGGCGATTTCAGTGATTCGAGAGTTATCAATCGAGATGCCTGCCGCATAGCTCGTGATTTGCGAAACTACGGCATCTGCTAGCCACTTGCTGTGTTTGAACAATCGAGCATGCGCCATTTCACGCACGGCCAGATAGATGTAGGCCTGATCGTGCTCGATCTCAAGTCCACCAACGAATGTCTCTAGATTTTGGGGCACGAAAGCCGCGCGCTGATCTTTGAATATCGGCAGGCCAATGTCGCCGCCGGTCAGCACCTCGGCTGAAAGTTTGCCCAGGGCTTGGCCGAGCTGCATGGCAAAAAGCGCTCCGCCGGCAGATTTCATCAGACTGCTTGCATCACCGAGCAGTGCCGACAGCTCCTCTGGGGCATTTGCCTTCATGTTTTCCGACAGCGCTTCGCTCATTCGGTCGGCAACGGGCTGGGCAAGCGCCTCGAACAAAACCGCCGCATCGGCAACCCAGATGTCGCGTGAAAGAAACTTCGGTTCGTTGGTCAGTTCTGAAATTTGAGTGGCGCCATTGAGCCAAAGCGAACCGATCGAGACCGCATCGGCAATGGCTTTGCGAGTCGCCTCAGATATCGGTCGAGCATCTTTTTTAGCAATTTCGCGCGCCTGTTTGGTTGCCAGTTCCCAGTTGACTCCAGAACCCTCTTGACCGGCTAGCCCGCCGATCGCAGCCTTGATTTGCTCAATCATTTTGGCCAGGGCCGCTGGGTCGCTGGGCAGGCCGGCAACCTCGGCAAGCTTGTCGGCATCCATGCCATTTTGGCCGGCCAGAAAATCCCGCAAGAACGCCTCGAAATCTTCGGGGCTCATTCCGCCGCCGTTACCCTGGTTCTCGCTCATTTCGCCTCCTCAATAACGCTAACTCACCTAGGCTTAACCTCAACGAATCAGAGTGAGGTAGTTGTTGAGCTTTTTCGACGACCAGGAATGGCAAAATCGCCGTCAACGCGGGCGCAATCGACGGTTCTTCGGTTGGAGCCTGATGGGTCTGTTCTCTGCAGGCTTACTAGTTGGCGCTTACCTGCCAACTCCATACGTGATTGAACAGCCTGGCCCGACCTTCAATGTGCTCGGCGAGTCAGACGGCAAGCAGGTCATCTCGATCGAGGGTGCCAAGAGCTACAAGACGGCGGGCAATCTCGACCTGCTCACTGTGAGCCTGGTCGGCAACCGCGAAGAAACCCCGAATTGGTTCGAGCTTGCCGCGGCTTACCTTGACCCTGCAAAAATCATCATTCCCCTCGACGAGGCTTTTCCGCCAGAACAGACTCAAGAGCAATACGAGGCTGAGTCGAGCGCAATGATGGAGGAGTCCCAGCAAGATGCCATCGCGGCGGCCCTAACCACCCAGGGCTACCAGATTCCCAGCCACATCTACATCAGTGAAGTCACCAAGGGTGGCGCATCGAGCAATAAGTTGGTTGCGGCCGACTTCATCGTTTCGGTAAATGGCATTCCGGTCGCCGAGATCGAAAAGCTAAGGGCCGTCGTAGACACCTTTGACGGCAAGACTCCGCTAAAGGTCGAAGTAAAGCGCGGTTCAAAGGTGTTGACCGAACAAATTTCACCGGTCAAAGACGCAACCGGCGCTTATCGCCTCGGCATCCTGGTTGGTTATAAATATGACTTTCCGATCAAGGTCAACCTGCAGCTGAGCGATGTTGGTGGCCCAAGCGGCGGCATGATGTTTGCCCTCGGCATCATCGACAAGTTGACCCCCGGTTACCTAAACGGTGGCAAGTATGTGGCCGGCACCGGAACCATCACGGCGTCGGGTGTAGTTGGCCCGATTGGCGGCATTCGTCAAAAGCTTTATGGCGCCTACGACCAAGGCGCGAAGTATTTCCTAGCCCCGGCAGAAAATTGCGATGAGGTAGTCGGGAACATCCCGGGTGATTTGAAGGTTTTCTCTGTGGCAAAGCTCACCGACGCGCTGAACGTGCTTAGCAAAATAAGCGCCGGTGCGGATTTGAGCACATTACCGACCTGCAAGACCAAGTAACTAAGCATCATCAAGGAGCACATTCGTGACCACTGCAACAAACTTGCGTGCACCAAAGCGCCAGACCCCAGCCCGCATCGCACTGTCGATCATCGTTGTGCTTGCGGTTTTGCTGCTCAGCGCCTCGGGTGTTTATACCGACCTGCTCTGGTTTGGACAGCTCGGTTTTGAAGAGGTTTTCACCACCCGCATTTATGCGCAGGCCGCTTTGTTTGCGGTTGCTGCGTTGGCGTTCGGGGCAATCACCGGCCTCGGGGTTTACTTGGCATTCAAAAATCGCCCAATCTATCTAAAGTTTCCTGACGGTCGCGACCCGTTTGGCGCCTATCGCGCCATTCTCGACCAGCTTCGCAAGCTGATTTTGATCGGTGTGCCAACCCTCCTTGGCGTATTTGCAGGCTTCGCGGCGAGCAGTCAGTGGGAGATGGTTCTGGCTTGGTTGAACCGAACCTACACGGGTGAAGTTGACGCGCAGTTCGGTCTCGACATCTCGTTCTACCTGTTTGACCTTCCGTTCCTAGGTGGTCTTGTCGGCCTGCTCTCAGCTGCGGTTCTGCTTTCCGGTCTGCTAGCCGCTGCGGTTCACCTAATCTTTGGTGGCATCCGAGTTTCTGGTCGCGACTCAAAGCTGACCAAGGCGGCCAGAGTTCAACTCGCAATCACTGCGTCCCTATACCTTGCCGTTCAAGGTGCAAGCCTTTGGCTCGACCAGTACCGCACCATGACCAGCTCGTCTGGCCTCTACACCGGTGCGACCTACGCCGATGTCAACGCGACCATCCCAGGTTTTCAGATTTTGGCGATGATTTCAGCAGTGGTTGCTGCGCTGTTCTTGGTTTCTGCCGTCATCGGCAAGTGGCGTTTGGCAATCATGGGCACCGCCCTAATGGTGATCAGCTCAATAGTTCTTGGCGGCATTTACCCCTGGGTGGTTCAGAACTTTCAGGTAGGCCCAAACGAGCGCACCCTCGAAGCCGAATACATCGATAGAAATATCGAAGCCACCCGAAAGGCCTACGGCCTAGACAAGGTCGAAGTGGTCGATTACAAGGCAACCACGGATGCCGCGCCTGGCGCGTTGCGCACCGATGCCGAAACTACTGCCAACATTCGAATCATTGACCCTGCCCTCGTGAGCGCATCTTTCAAGCAGCTAGAGCAGTACAAGCAGTATTACAACTTCGAGTCGCACCTCGATGTCGACCGATACGAGATAGACGGAAAAGTTCAAGACACAGTTATCGCGGTTCGAGAGCTTGACCAGTCGGGCCTTGGCTCTTCCCAGTCTTGGTACAACAGCACCATTGTCTATACCCACGGCTACGGCGTAGTGGCTGCCTACGGAAACCAAGGTTCGACCGAGGGTCAGCCGGTCTTCTTGCAAAAGGGAATCCCGACCAATGGCTTACTTGGCAAGTACGAGCCAAGGGTTTACTTCGGTGAAAAGTCACCGACCTACTCAATCGTGGGTGCTCCCGCCGGCGCCGAACCTCGTGAGATGGATTACCCGGCTGGAGACGGCGAAGCGGACCAAACCTACACAACCTTCAAGGGCAACGGTGGTCCAAAACTAGACAACATCTTTGCTCGCTTGGCCTACGCGCTTAAGTTCCAGAGCGAGCAGATTTTGCTTTCTGACGCGATCACGAACGAATCTCAGATTCTTTACCAACGCACACCTCGCGAACGTGTCGCGGCGGTCGCGCCTTATCTAACCCTCGACAGCGATAGTTATCCGGCTGTTGTTGACGGTCGTGTGGTTTGGATCGTCGACGGCTACACTACCTCGGCAAACTACCCATACTCTCGTGCCGAAAACCTCAGCGTTTCGGTTGCCGACAGCAACACCACCGACCCATTGGTTCGCGGTTCGATCAACTACATTCGAAACTCGGTAAAGGCTACGGTCGATGCCTACAGCGGCGAAGTCAAGCTCTATGCCTGGGATGACAAAGACCCAATTCTGAAGACCTGGTCAAAGGTCTATCCGAACAGCATTCGCCCGGTTTCTGAGATGTCTGGCGACCTGTTGAGCCACGTTCGTTACCCTGCTGATTTGTTCAAGATGCAGCGTGCCATTCTCGGCCAGTACCACGTCACCGAGGCTGGCGCGTTCTATTCGCAAGAAGACGCCTGGATGACGCCGAACGACCCGGTTGGTCAGGTATCTGGTGCGACCGGCACCGAACAGCCGCCGTACTTCTTGACAATGCAGGTTCCGGGCACGACTCGTCCGGCTTTCTCGATCTACTCGAGCTTTATCCCTCGCTCGACCGGTGAATCGACTCGAAACGTGTTGAAGGGTTACTTTGTTGCCGACTCTGATGCCGGTTCGGTCGCGGGCAAGGTTTCGGGCGACTATGGCAAGCTCAGATTGCTAACCCTCCCATCGAGCACGATTGTTCCGGGCCCGGGTCAGGTGCAGGCTTCATTCAACGCCGACTCCGAGGTTTCTCGTCTGCTGAACATTCTCAGACAGGGCTCGACCAAGGTGCTCAATGGCAACTTGCTCACCCTTCCAGTGGGTGGCGGCCTTCTATACGTGCAACCGGTTTATATCCAGTCAACCGGTGAAACCAGCTTCCCTCTTCTCAAAAAGGTGCTGGTTGCCTTCGGCGACAAAATTGCCTTCGAAGACACCCTTAGCCAGGCCTTGGATGTCTTGTTTGGCGGTGACTCAGGCGCGGCTGCAGGAGACGGCGGCGGAACAGTGGTCACGCCTTCAGAGCCGGGAGCACCGAACAACCCAACCGGTGGCGACAATGCTGCTCTAACCAAGGCGCTGCAGCAGGCCCGAACCGCCATTAGCGATAAAGAGAAGGCCCTTGCGGCCGGCGACTGGACTGCTTATGGAAAGGCTGAAAAAGCTCTAACCGCTGCAATCGCTGCCGCTTTGGCTGCTCTTAAGTAGGAGGATTAGCAACCGCCTCAAAGGCGTGCTACACTTGGAACTTCGCCGCGGGGTGGAGCAGTTCGGTAGCTCGCCGGGCTCATAACCCGGAGGTCGTAGGTTCAAATCCTGCCCCCGCAACTAGAAACAAAAGTTCGATCTCGAGAGAGATCGAACTTTTGCTTTAACCGAGCCTGTGAATAACCTCGGCGCAATTTTCCGCTTAGCCCTAATCTCGAGCCATGTTTTCAAGGTGGATGAATGGGCTTCTCGGACTGGCTTTGGTCTCCTGTCTAATTTCCTTTGCACCGGTGCCAAGCTTCGCCGCCTGCCAAACCTCGGGCGAGGGCTCATTTTCGTCAGGGTTCGAGATAAGTGGCAATGTCGTCACGCTCTGTGGCAAGGCGGTTGAGGTTCAGCCCGCCCGCAGCGCGGTCGTGATCACCACAACCATTCGTCCAGTAACGGTTGTCACGCCGAAACCGGTGGCTCCCAAACCCGTGGCTCCCAAGCCTGCACCCACTCCCACAAAGCCACCAGTCAAGGTCCAACCCATCGTTCAAATCAAAACCCCGGTTGTCCTAAAAATCATCATGGTTGACCGCTATGTTCCACCTCCACCGAAGGTGGTGTTGCCGATTCCAGTCAGGCCTGCACCCAAGCCAACCCCCACACCAACGCCAAGAAAGCCGATCCCCGTGCCAACGGCACCGGCACCAACATTGACAACGCTGGTTACCGTAGTCACCACCCCGAGCGTCACAACCGTCGATGTCGGTTCGGTTTCATTCACGCCGGCTGCAATGTCAGCAAGCGTTTCAGATTCGAGTCTCAGAGTTGGGCAACCGGCTATCTTTTCGGCCGATCCCTTCGCGCACTTCCGAACCGGAACCATCCTTGGTCGGGCCACAGAGGTGAGTTTTACTCCGTCTTCGGTGAGTTGGTCGTTTAGCGATGGCGGTGAGGCCAGCGGCGCGAACGCGAGTCATTCATTCGCGAGCTCGGGTAGCAAAACCGCAATCGCTTCGGTGACTTACTCGGTGGCCTATCGCTTTGTTGCTGGAGGTGGGTGGGTTACTCAGGGTTCGATCGACATGTCTGCCCAGGTTCAGGTTTTAGTTTCGGAATCCGGAACAGTTGCTCCACCAACAGCAACACCGGTCAGCCCGCCTAAAAAAGTTGTCTTTCTGGTGGCCCGAAATTGCCTCGCAAATGCTGGGGCGATTGGTTGTCTAAGCGGATAGCGATATTCAGATTACTCTCAGATTCCTTTCATAAACTAATCAGGCTTGCGTGCAACTCTTGAGTCAAGAAAAGCAATTGAAAGGCAAACCTTGAGCGACTACAACCGCCAATTTCTATTCGACGTTCCGGCCGCCGTTTACCCGGCCAAACCAAAGCTTTCGCTTAAGCAACGACTAGCAAAGAAAACCACTTTCTTGACCATCGGTGCGGCCATCTCGGTCGGTGCGCTGGTCGGCGCCGCTGCCGGCGCCGGTGTTGGCATCGGTCTTTACACCTACATTTCTAAGCCTGCTCCGGTCGTGGTCAACAACGCCGCAAATGTCACCTGGGTCACCGCCGCCGCAGCAACGGCATCGCCATCGGTGGTCACCATCAATGTCTCAGGTTCATCCGGTGCCGGCAATGGCTCGGGTGTGGTGTTGAGCGCTGATGGCTATGCATTGACCAATGCGCACGTGGTCACCCTCGATGGCTCAGAGGCCTCGGTGAAGATTGAGGTCAAGACCTTCGACGGTCACATTTATTCGGCCTCGGTGGTCGGCATTGATGCGACCAACGACCTAGCAGTGATCAAAGTCGATAGCCCGGTCGCCATGATTCCGATTGCCTTCGCCGACTCAAACAAGCTCAATGTTGGCGATGAAGTGGTTGCACTCGGCGCACCACTTGGCCTTTCAAACACGGTCACTCAGGGCATTGTTTCTGCTCTAAACCGCACAATTCAGGTTGCCTCGTCGGCGGCCCCTGAAAATTCTGACAACGGTGGCGGTGGTCTTCAGTTCTTTAGCGGCTCTGGCAACGCGATCAACCTTCGTGTTATTCAGACCGACGCCGCAATTAACCCAGGCAACTCGGGTGGCGCACTGGTAAACCAGAGCGGTCAGCTGATTGGCATCAACGTGGCAATTGCCTCGGCTGGTTCGGCAGGCGCTTCTGGCAGCATCGGAGTCGGCTTCGCAATTCCAGCGAACGTAGCCAAGCGAGTTGCCGACGAGATCATAAAAACCGGCACCGCGAGTCACGGTTTGCTAGGTGCGGCAGTTGCCGATGCCGCCAACTCTGACAACTCGGCCAGCTTCTCGGTGGGAGCAGAGGTCAAAGAGCTCACCCCCGGCGGCGCAGCCGAAAAGGGTGGCCTCAAGGTCGGAGACGTAGTGACCAAGTTCAACGGCTCCGTCGTCACCAGTGCCAGCGAGTTGACCGCGGCTGTGCGCCAAGAGCCAGCTGGGGCCAAGGCCACCGTCGAGTTTCTTCGCGATGGCAAGGTTCAGAGCATTCAGGTTACCCTCGGCAACTCGGCCGACCTAAAATAGGCTGACAGGTCAAAGAGAGGCACATTCATGGATGACTTCGGTCGCGATGGCGTAGGCGGGCAAACCGCTGGCTCAACCCTCCTCGAAGAGCAGGTTCAAAACGTTGAACCCGGTGACCACGAGCGCAACAGCCACTACGTTCGCAAAGAGAAGATCGTCGAATCTGCCGTTCTTGGAACCCCGGTGGTTGCCCTCTGCGGCAAGATCTGGGTGCCGGGTCGTGACCCAGAAAAGTTTCCGATTTGCCCAACCTGTAAAGACATTTACGAGGGACTTCGACCAGAAGACCCGAAGAGTTCAGAGCCTTCAAAATAAACCTCCGAAGGTAGACTTGCGTTCGTGAATGACGCTCCAATTGGAATCTTCGACTCGGGGGTCGGCGGTCTTACCGTTGCCCGAGCGATCATCGACCAACTTCCAAACGAGTCGATTATTTACGTGGGCGACACCGCCAACACCCCATACGGCCCCAAGAGTATTCCAGAGGTTCGCGAGCTAGCACTTGCGGTTATGGATCGCCTGGTTGATGAGGGCGTCAAACTTCTGGTTATCGCCTGCAATTCGGCTTCGGCAGCAGTGCTTAGAGACGCACGCGAGCGTTACACCGAAGGCCGAGGCATACCGGTCGTTGAGGTTATTCAGCCGGCAGTGCGACGAGCAGTTGCAGCCACCCGAAACCGCAAGGTCGGTGTGATTGGCACCAACGCAACCATCACCTCCAAGGCCTACGACGATGCCTTTGCGGCGGCGGTTGACCTTGAAATTTCTAGCGCGGCCTGCCCGGCATTTGTCGACTTTGTCGAACGTGGCGTTACCTCTGGGCCAGAGCTTCTGGCCGCTGCTGAAAGCTATCTGGGTCCAATTCGAGATGCCGGGGTGGACACTCTGGTTCTTGGCTGCACCCACTATCCACTGCTCACCGGCGCTATCGCATATGTGATGGGCGAAGATGTGACCCTGGTTTCGAGCGCCGAAGAGACAGCGAAAGATGTGTATCGCACCCTGGTTGCCCACGACTTGTTGCGCACCGCTTCGACTAAACCAAGTCTTCGCTTTCAGTCAACCGGCGATGCAGCCGCTTTCGAAAAACTTGCCCGTCGATTCTTAGGCCCAGAGGTGGCCAAGGTCGAGCGCCTGGCTTAGCAATCACAAAAATAGGAGCATCATGACCGTTCGTGCCGATGGCCGCACCCCAGAACAACTTCGCAAAGTAACCATTGAGCGAGGCTGGAGCGACCACGCCGAAGGTTCTGCGTTGATAACCTTCGGTGGCACCAAGGTTCTTTGCACGGCCTCGTTCACCAGTGGCGTGCCACGTTGGAAGGTCGGCAAGGGCGAGGGTTGGGTCACCGCCGAGTACGCCATGCTGCCACGCGCAACCCACACCCGCAACGATCGCGAAGCGGTAAAGGGCAAAATCGGCGGTCGCACCCACGAAATCTCGCGTCTAATCGGCCGCAGCCTGCGAGCGATTGTTGACGTGCGCGAGCTTGGCGAAAACACAATCGTGATTGACTGCGATGTTCTTCAGGCAGATGGCGGAACCCGCACGGCCGCCATCACCGGTGCATACGTTGCTTTGGTAGATGCAATTAACTGGGCCAAAGAGCACAAGTTGATGCCCGCTAAAGCCAAGCCGCTCACCGGCAGCGTAGCAGCCATCTCGGTAGGCATCATCGATGGTGAGCCAATGCTTGATCTGGCCTACGTCGAAGATGTGCGCGCCCACACCGACATGAACGTCGTGGTCACCGGCGACGGCAAGTTTGTTGAGGTTCAGGGCACCGCAGAAGGTGTGCCATTCGACCGCGAAGAGCTAAATGCCCTGCTAGACATAGCTCTAAAGGGAACGGGCGAACTAGCCAAGATTCAGCAGACCGCCTTGGATGCGGCTCTCTAATGAAGCTGGTTGTCGCAACTCACAACGCTCACAAGGTTGAAGAGCTAAACGCCATTCTCGGTGGGCAGGTCGACGGCCTAGAACTGCTCGGCTACGACGGTCCTGAGCCAATTG
Organism: Actinomycetota bacterium; assembly: GCA_041180145.1. Taxonomy (GTDB): domain Bacteria; phylum Actinomycetota; class Actinomycetes; order Actinomycetales; family Microbacteriaceae; genus Rhodoluna. Next base: position 25,335 of record JBEGSA010000002.1, read on the forward strand.
AAGATGGCTCGAGCTTTCTAGAGAACGCCATGATCAAGGCTCGCGCTGCCTATGCTCACACCGGCTTGCCTTCGATGGCTGACGACTCGGGTATAGCGGTCGAAATCCTTGGGGGAGCACCCGGCATTTTTAGTGCTCGCTGGGCAGGGGGTCGCGACAACGTGCAAAACCGCAGGCTGCTGCTTGCCCAACTTGCCGATGTTCCCGAACAAAACCGTGCAGCCTCATTTGTTTGCACAATCGCACTGGTTGGCCCCGAGGGAGAAATCAGTTTCACCGGCATTTGGCCCGGCCGAGTGGCATTTGAAGAGCGGGGTGAGCATGGCTTTGGCTATGACCCGGTCTTTATTCCTGAGGGCTTTGAAGTAACCGCGGCGCAGCTAGAGCCCGAGGTAAAAAACTCGATGAGTCACCGCAGTCTGGCGCTTGAGCAGCTGGCTAGCTATCTAAACGCTAACTAGGCGGGATTAGCTAATAATCTGTTCGGTCTTGTGCTGGCGGCGAGCACGAACCACTTCGATCACGATCGGAATTGTCGAAATGATCACGAATCCGATGGTGAAGTATTCGACGTGCTCGGCAACAAATGGAATCTTGCCGAGGAAGAAGCCCATCAATGTCACACCGGTTCCCCAGCCAATCACGCCAATGAAGTTGTAGCGCAAAAACTTGCGGTATGGCATTTCGCCGATGCCCGCCGCCACCGGCACGAACGTTCGCATGACCGGTACAAAGTGGGCCAAAATGATCGCGCGAGCGCCGTAACGTTCAAAGAAAGAATTCGTGCGTGCCACGTTGTCGTGGCTAAACAGCTTTGACTCAGGCTTGTTGAAGATCGCTGGTCCGCTCTTGCGGCCAATCCAGTAACCGGTTTGGTCACCAAGCCAGGCGGCGGATGAAATCATGATGCAAGCTAGCCAAATCGGCACCGCGAAAGAAGTGTCGCCAATCGGAAATTGAATAGCCCCGGCTGCAATCATCAAACCGGTCACAAAGAGGAGTGAATCACCCGGCAAAAAGAAGCCAACCAAAAGACCCGTTTCGATGAACACAATCAGGCAAACGCCAATCATTGCGAACGCGCCAAAAGAGGCGATCAGTGTTTCTGGCTTCAGCCAATCCATTCCAAACATGTGCCCCTAGCAGGATTCGAACCTGCGCACATGCCTTCGGAGGGCAATGCTCTGATCCCCTGAGCTATAGGGGCTTAGGTTGGGTTAAGCCTAACAGCGACAGGTATTAGTCTTTTGCTTTGTAGCGACCGAGAGAAGGATAAACGCCATGGGTTTGAAGTTAGCTGGCCAGTGGGTCTGGGATTCTTGGTTTGCCTTTGATGGCGAGTTGCACCACGCCTTTTATTTACAGGCCAGCCGTGCCTTGGGAGACCCAAATCGACGTCACCGAAACACCTCGGTTGGCCATGCGATCTCAAAGGATTTGACCAACTGGACCGTAGTTCGAGACGCCCTTGCACCGAGCGAGTCGCCTGCTGCCGACAGTTGGACAACCTGGACCGGTTCTATAGTTAGAGAAGACGGTGGCAGTTGGCGGATGTTCTACACCGGCACCAGCCGCGAAGATGCCGGCGAGCGCCAAACAGTCTGCGCCGCGACCTCGGATGACTTGATGACCTGGACCAAGGTAGAACCAGCTCCCGTGGTCGCAGCCGATTCGCGCTGGTACAAAACCTTGTCAGCGGGATTCGCCAACGAGCCATTCCGTGACCCCTGGGTGTGCCGCTTGCCCGGCCAGGCCGAGTGGACCATGTTGACAACTGCAGGTGCCAAAGATGCCGCCAGTCGCGAGGTAGAAGCGGTCATGGGTGTCGCGAAATCGGTTGACCTGGTGAATTGGCAGGTGCAACCTCCGCTCGGCGCACCTGGTCAAGGGTTTGGTGAGACCGAAGTCTTTCAGTTTGAAATCGTCGACGGGGTCCCCATCATTCTGTTTTGCTGCGGGCCGCTATGGCTTTCTAAAGAGCGCCTAAGTGCCGGCGAGCGCGGTGGCCTATACAGTTTTGCGGTTGCTCCCGACCTGAGCGATGTCGATTTCAATCGAGCTACGTTGTTTCCAGACACCCACCTGTATGCGTCGCGCTTGGTTCAGGATCGTGATGGCGGCTGGAACCTGATTGCTTTCATAAACGAGGTAGACGGTGAGTTTGTCGGCGAATTATGTGACCCCGTGCCGGTGACCGCCGACCCGATTCGTGGTCTAATCAAGCGCTAATCGGTATGATTTAGGGGATATCTCTTTTCGAGTCGTCCCTCTGGCGTGCCGACTTTGGTGAGATCAACACTTTTTCCCGGTTAGGCAATACTTTGACTCCTGCAGACCTCTCTGCCGCGATTGTTCGCATCCTTGCTGCTTTGCAATCAAGCGGCAAGCTTGGTGCGGGCGAATTGCCGGCCGAGGTTGTGGTTGAACGACCTAAGAACCGAGATCACGGCGACTGGGCAACCAACGTTGCCATGCAATTTGCCGGCAAGTTTGGCATGAACCCTCGCGCCTTTGCCGAGCTTTTGGCTGCCGAGCTTTCAAACCTGGATGGCATTTCGAAGGTAGACATCGCAGGCCCGGGCTTCATCAACATTTCGGTGAGCGCTGCGGCCGCTGGCGAGTTGGCCAAGGCCATCATCGAGGCCGGCGATGCCTATGGCACCGGCACTGACCTTGCCGGAGTAAAGCTAAACCTCGAGTTCGTATCGGCTAACCCAACCGGCCCGATTCACATGGGTGGCACCCGTTGGGCCGCCGTCGGAGACTCGCTGGCTCGAGTTTTTGAGGCACAGGGAGCCGACGTAACCCGCGAATACTATTTCAACGATCACGGTGCCCAAATCGACCGCTTTGCTCGTTCGCTTTTGGCTAGCGCTAGAGGGCAAGAGGCGCCAGAAGATGGTTATGCCGGCGCCTACATCGTAGACATTGCGCAGCGCGTGCTTGCCGAAACCGCCGTCAACATTCTTGACCTTCCAGAGGCCGAGGCTCAAGAGGCATTCCGTGCCGCGGGTGTCGAGCTAATGTTCCAAGAGATCCGCGAATCGCTTCACGACTTTGGTGTCGATTTCGATGTTTACTTTCACGAGAACTCGCTCTACGAGTCGAAGGCCGTCGAGCGGGCAATCGAGCGCCTTCGCGAGCTGGGCCACATCTTCGAATCTGAGGGAGCAGTCTGGTTGCGCTCTACCACCTTCGGTGACGACCGCGACCGCGTCGTAATCAAGAGTGACGGCGAACACGCCTACATCGCAGGTGACCTTGCTTATTACCTCGACAAGCGCGAGCGAGGCTTTGACCAATGCATCTACATGCTTGGTGCCGACCATCACGGCTATGTGCCACGCATGATGGCACTTTGCGCTGCCTTCGGCGACGAGCCGGGTAAAAACCTCGAAATTCTCATTGGCCAGATGGTCAACCTGATGCGTGATGGCGAGCCGGTGCGCATGTCAAAACGTGCTGGAACCGTGGTCACCATGGAAGATCTGGTCGAGGCCGTCGGCACCGATGCGGCTCGTTACGCGTTGGCCCGTTCTTCGATCAACTCGCAGCTCGACATCGACCTCGAGCAGTTGGCAAAAAAGACCAACGACAACCCGGTCTTCTATGTTCAATACGCCCACGCCCGAACCAAGCAGGTTGCCGTAAACGCCGCAAGCCTGGGCGTCGACACCACCGAATTTGAACCGAGCCTTCTCAACCACCCGACTGAGTCTGAATTGCTTGCCAAGCTCAGCGAGTTTCCGCGAGTGGTTGCCTCGGCAGCCGAGTTTCGTGAGCCGCACCGAGTTGCCCGCTTCATCGAAGAGGTCGCCGGCTCCTACCACCGCTGGTACAGCGAATGCCGTGTCACCCCGCTCTCGGGCGGCGCGGTTGAGGCCGTTCACCGCACCCGACTTTCGCTTAACAACGCGGCCGGCATCGTGCTGCGCAACGGCCTACGCCTCCTTGGCGTTTCGACCCCAGAGAAGATGTAATCGATGACTAACCCGCTAGCGCCCGAGTGGTTGCAATACCCAGGCAACGTGAATGCTCTCGATGAACGAGTCTGGCCACGTCACGCCAAACGTGAGGCAAGCGGCGAGCTAACCATTGCTTCGGTTTCGGCAAAGGCGTTAGTCGCCGAATTCGGCACACCCCTTTATGTCATCGACGAAGATGACTTCCGTGCCCGCGCCACCGCGGCAAAGAGCATCCTGGGTGGTGCCGCCGAAAAGATCGGCAGCTCAGCCAAGGTTTACTACGCCAGTAAAGCTTTTCTTTCAACCGAAATTGTCAGCTGGATCAACGAACTTGGCCTGAATATTGATGTCGCCAGCGGGGGAGAACTAGCCGCAGCGCTCGCCGGTGGAATAGATGCCAGCCGAATTGGTCTGCACGGCAACAACAAGAGTCTTCGCGAGATTGCGCGTGCCGTTAGTGCCGGTGTTGGGGCCATTGTGATCGATTCTGAGCTAGAGATTGAGCGCGTTGCCTCGGCAGCAGCGGCACAGGATGTGACCCAAAATGTTCGCCTGCGTGTGAACACTGGAGTGCACGCCAACACCCACGACTTTTTAGCGACCGCCCGCGAAGACCAGAAATTTGGCATCGCTCTGGCCGACGTTGCCGACTTGGTTGCCAAGATTCGTTCTCACAGCCACCTCAATTTCTTGGGTTTCCACCAGCACGTTGGCTCGCAGATCTTCGCTGTCGAGGGCTTCGTGGAATCAACCAAGCGCTTGATCGCTTTGCACGCCGAACTGAGCAAAGACGCCGAGATTCCAGAGCTAAACCTTGGCGGTGGCTTCGGAGTCAACTACAAGCCCGCCGACAAGGCGCCTGACCTTCGCTACTTTGCCGACGCCATCACCGCCGTGGTTGCAGAGCAGTGTGCCATCCACGGCATCAAGATTCCGGCCCTTGCCTTCGAGCCAGGCCGATTCATTGCCGGTAACCCGGGCATCACCCTTTACAAGGTCGGCACTATCAAGGACGTCAAGGTCACCGATGGGGCCGAACCTGCGGTTCGAAAGTATGTTTCGGTTGACGGCGGAATGAGCGACAACGCCCGCCCTGCCCTATACGAAGCCGAGTACCACGTGACCATAGCCTCGAGAAGCTCATCCGAGCAGGCGGCCTTGGCTCGCGTGGTTGGCAAGCACTGTGAAAGCGGCGACATCGTGGTTCGCCACGATTACCTGCCGGCCGACGTGCAGCCAAACGATATTTTGGCCGTGGCTGCCACCGGCGCCTACTGTTATTCGCTTTCGAGCAACTACAACTTCTTGACCAAACCGGCAGTTGTTGCAGTGCGCGACGGCAAGGCTCGATTGGTAATTAGGGCCGAAACTGAGGCAGATTTGTTTACTAGAGATGTTCGCTATCAAGCTGAGCACGCATCAGCAGAGACGAGAAACTAATGACAAACTCGAACGAATACCGCCCGCTGCGAGTTGCTCTGCTGGGTGCCGGTTCGGTTGGTTCTCAGGTCGCCCGCCTTCTAATCGAGAACAAGTCAGAGCTCGCGGCCCGCGTTGGTGCCGAGCTTGAGCTAGTGGGCATCGCGGTTCGCGACATCAATTCGCCACGCAACTCTGGTGTGCCTCGTGAGCTATTGACCCTCGACGCCGAGAGCTTGATTCTTGGTGCCGACATTGTCATCGAGGTCATGGGCGGCATCGAGCCTGCTAGAACCTACATTCTTCAGGCGCTCAACTCTGGATCAGATGTAATCACCGCCAACAAGGCTTTGTTAGCCACTCATGGCACCGAACTATTCGATACCGCAGAGCAGGTTGGTGCGCAGCTCTACTTCGAGGCGGCAGTCGCAGGCGCGATTCCAATTATTCGCCCGCTTCGCGAATCGCTTGCCGGTGACAAGGTCAACCGCATCATGGGCATCGTTAACGGCACCACCAACTTCATTCTTGACCGTATGGATTCAACCGGTTCTACCTTCGCCGATGCGCTCGCCGAAGCAACTGAGCTGGGCTATGCAGAGGCCGACCCAACTGCAGACATCGAGGCTTACGATGCAGCGCAGAAGGCTGCCATCCTTGCCTCTCTTGCCTTTCACACCGAGGTTCCGCTCGAATCTGTTTATCGCGAGGGAATCACCAAAATCACCGCCGAGCAAATGGCTGCCGCCAAGCGTGACGGCTATGTCATCAAACTTCTGGCTATCTGCGAGCGTGTTGGCGCTGATGCAGCCGGCCAAGAGGGAGTCTCGGTTCGAGTTCACCCTGCGTTGATCTCTCGTGAGCACCCGCTAGGTGCCGTTCGCGGCGCTTTCAACGCGGTATTCGTTGAGGCAGAGGCTGCGGGATCTCTGATGTTCTATGGTGCCGGCGCCGGTGGTGTGCAAACCGCATCCGCAGTTCTGGGCGACCTGGTCTCGGCTGCCAAGCGCCACGTTGCCGGTGGCCCTGGTCTTGCCGACTCAGTTCACGCAAATCTTCCGGTCTTGCCAATCGACCGCGTTCAGACTCGCTACCAAATCACTCTCGAGGTCACCGACCAACCTGGAATCTTGGCCAAAATCGCCAACGTTTTCTCTGACCACCACGTTTCTATCGAAACTGTTGAGCAGTCAGTGCGTGTGCTGGCCGGCATTCCAAGCAAGACCGCTACCCTCGAGGTAGGAACTCACGCAGCGACCGATGCGTCGTTGTCTGCAGTCGTAAAGTCTCTCGCCGCTAACGATGCGGTCGAGTCCATCACTTCAGTCATCCGAGTAGAAGGTATCTAATGGCTCACCAATGGCGCGGTGTGATCCGCGAATACATCGATCGTCTAGACATTTCTAGCGACAACCCAGTGATTACCCTCGGCGAGGGTGGCACCCCGTTGGTTGAGGCTCCGGCGCTTGCCAAGTTGGTTGGCGCAGAGCGTGTTCTGCTAAAGGTTGAGGGCATGAACCCAACCGGTTCGTTCAAAGACCGCGGCATGACCATGGCCGTCTCTAAGGCTGTTGGCCACGGTGCCCAGGCTGTCATTGCGGCATCAACAGGAAACACCTCGGCATCGGCCGCCGCTTATGCTGCTGCCGCCGGCATCAAGTCGGTCGTGCTCGTTCCAGAGGGCAAGATCTCACTCGGCAAGCTAAGCCAGGCAGTTGCTCACAAGGCTCAGATTCTTCAGGTCCAGGGCAACTTTGATGACTGCCTCGACCTGGCTCGCGACCTATCAGACAACTACCCGGTTCACCTGGTCAACTCGGTCAACCCAGACCGCATCGAAGGTCAAAAGACCGGTGCCTTCGAGGTCGTAGACGCACTTGGATTCGCACCTGACTTCCACGTGCTTCCGGTCGGCAATGCCGGCAACTACTCGGCTTACTTCAAGGGCTACCTCGAGGACTTCAACGAGGGCCGCATCAAGGCCGTTCCAAAGATGTGGGGATTCCAGGCCGAGGGCTCGGCGCCCTTCACCTTTGGTAACCCGGTCAAGAACCCAGAAACTATCGCAACCGCGATTCGCATCGGCAACCCGGCCTCATACGACCTTGCTCTGTCGGCTCGTGAATGCTCACTCGGTCAGTTTGGCTTCGCGTCAGACGCCGAAATTCTCTGGATGCACCGATTCTTGTCTCAAGAGGTTGGCGTGTTCGTTGAGCCTTCTTCGGCAACCGGCGCTGCCGGCCTATTCAAGCACTCAAAGATGGGCGAGGTGCCAGCCGGCTCGACCATCGTGGTTACCGTAACCGGTCACGGTTTGAAAGACCCAATGTGGGCTCTAAAGGCCGAAGACGGTTCAGACATCGAACCGACCAGCGTGCCAAACAACGCAGCACAGGTTGCCGAGCAGCTGGGTCTGTCAAAGAAGTAACCATGACTTCACTAATCGGCAGAAAAGTCACGGTAAAGGTTCCGGCCACCTCGGCCAACCTTGGCCCTGGCTTTGACACGCTCGGCATGGCGCTTTCCTACTACGACGAACTTCAGGTTGAGGTTGTCGAGGGTTCGGGCGCATTTGTCGAGGTGCACGGCGAGGGTGAGGGCGAGGTTCCGACCGACGCCAGCAACCTGGTCGTCAAGTCGATTGCCTACACCTTCGAAAAGTTTGGTCAGCCGGTGCCGGCATTCAAACTAATTGCGCACAACATCATTCCTCACGGCCGCGGCATGGGTTCATCTGGTGCCGCCGTGGTTTCAGGAATCATTGCCGCAAAGGGTTTGCTCGAGGGCATCGTAAAGATGACCGACAAAGACCTGCTCGACATTGCTACTGAGCTAGAAGGTCACCCAGACAACGTTGCCCCCGCGCTTTTCGGTGGTCTAACCATCGCCTGGGAAGACGAGACCGGCCCGCACCACAAAAAGCTCTTTGTGCACCGCGGTGTTTCGCCGCTTGAACTGGTACCAAACTTCAAGATGTCGACCGCCTTGGCTAGGTCGCTTCAACCTGATTCGGTTCCTCACAACGATGCAGTGTTCAACGTATCGCGATCGGCCCTGCTAATCGCTGCTCTGACTCAGAGCCCAGAACTCATGATGGCGGCCACCGAAGACCGCCTTCACCAGGATTACCGCGCTTCGGCCATGCCAGAGACCAACTCTCTGGTTCAGCTAATGCGTGAGCACGGCTTTGCGGCTGTGGTGTCAGGAGCCGGACCATCGGTTTTGGTTCTTGCCAACGGCCCGGCCGAAAGACTTGCAGCAGCAAAACTAGCGAAGACACACTACCCAGAGTGGAACTCACTTCTGTTGGCAGTCGACTTCAAAGGTGCTACTGTTGTAATACATCAATAAATACGCAAGAACGTTTTCTCAGTTCGGCGTTTGATGAAATCCTCGCAGAATCTAACTGCGAGCCCGCACGGTCAAGACGTGCATGCGGTGACTAACAAAATCAATTCGAGTCACCGAACCTCCTAAGAAAGAGCAATCAAAAACATGGATGAAATCCAGGACACCACTCCGGTGCGCAAGAGCCGCCGCGTAGTAGCAGAAGCCTCAGCTCCAGCAGCAGACGCAACCTCAGAAGCCCCAAAAAAGACCACTCGCACCCGTGCAGCAAAGCCTGCTGCCGAATCTGCAGACTCAACCGAATCGGCTCCGGCGGAGCGCGCGCCACGTCGTGCGGCAAAGTCGGCAGAAGGTGCCGCAGAGTCAAACTCAGAGTCAACTGGCGAGGCGCGCGAGCCGCGTGAGTCAAACGGCGAGGGCGGCGAAGGTCGCGAGCGCTCGGGCAACTCACGCAACCGCAACCGCAATCGCAACCGCAACCGCAATGGTGGCGACAACGGCGAATCACGCGAGTCAAACGGAGAAGGCGGCGAGGCTCGTGAGCCACGCGAGCAGCGCGACAACTCAAACCGTGACAACTCAACCTCAGCCAACGACCGCAACAACGAGCGCGGCGAGCGTGACTTCAACGATGACCGTCGTGGTGGCCGCAACCGCAACCGCAATGGCAACCGCAACGACCGTTTCCGCGACCGTGACCGCAACCGCGGTGGACGTGGCAACAACGGCTACGACGAGGCAGAGCCAGAGATCTCTCCAGACGACGTTCTAGTTCCAGTCGCCGGCATCCTCGATGTACTCGACAACTACGCGTTCGTTCGCACCAGTGGTTACCTTCCAGGCCCGAACGACGTCTACGTTTCGCTCGGTCAGGTCAAGAAGTACAACCTGCGCAAGGGCGACGCCGTGGTTGGCGCAATCCGTCAGCCACGCGAGGGCGACAACGCCGGCCGCGTAAAGTTCAACGCAATCGTTCGCATCGACTCGATTAACGGTCTAACCGTCGAGCAGGCGGCAACCCGCGTAGAGTTCCAGAAGCTAACCCCGCTTTACCCACAGACTCGCTTGCGCCTCGAGACCGAGCCAAACAAGCTCAGCACCCGAATCATCGACTTGGTTTCACCAATCGGTAAGGGCCAGCGCGGTTTGATTGTTTCGCCTCCAAAGGCCGGTAAGACCCTGGTGCTTCAGGCGATCGCAAACTCAATCGCGGTCAACAACCCAGAGGTTCACCTTATGGTTGTTCTCGTTGACGAGCGCCCAGAAGAAGTCACCGACATGCAGCGCACCGTCAAGGGTGAGGTCATTGCCTCAACCTTCGACCGTCCTGCCGAAGACCACACCACCGTTGCCGAGTTGGCAATCGAGCGCGCAAAGCGTTTGGTTGAGCTTGGTCACGACGTTGTCGTTCTTCTCGACTCGATCACCCGTCTGGGTCGCGCCTACAACCTAAGTGCTCCTGCTTCTGGCCGAATCCTGTCTGGTGGTGTCGATTCATCGGCTCTTTACCCGCCAAAGCGTTTCTTCGGTGCCGCTCGCAACATTGAAGACGGCGGCTCGCTGACCATTCTTGCCACCGCTCTGGTTGAGACCGGTTCAAAGATGGATGAGGTTATCTTCGAAGAGTTCAAGGGAACCGGAAACATGGAGCTTCGTCTGTCGCGTTCACTCGCAGACAAGCGCATCTTCCCGGCAGTTGACGTAAACGCTTCGGGCACCCGCCGCGAAGAAATGTTGATGAGCCCTGACGAGACCAAGATTGTCTGGAAGCTTCGCCGCGCGCTTGCCGGTCTAGAGCAGCAGCAGGCTCTTGAGCTTGTCTTGAACCGCTTGAAAGAGACCTCGAGCAACGTTGAGTTCCTGATGCAGGTTCAGAAGTCGATGCCGGTTCCATCAGGTTCTGACTCGGAGTAAATAATTGCTTTCCTCGGTACAACCACTCATTGAAGAGCACCTGGAGCTTCAGACCAAGCTGTCTGATCCAGCGCTACACGGCAATCCGGCTCTTGCAAAGAAACTCAACCGACGCTACGCAGAGTTGAGCGCCATTGTGGCTGCCTACAACCAGGTCAACTCGCTCGGCGACGACCTGGCTGCGGCTAAAGAGCTTGCCAAAGAAGATGAGATGTTTGCCGAAGAGGTTCCTGCGACCGAGCAGAAACTTCACGAAGCAAATGAAAAACTTCGTCGCCTTCTTATTCCTCGTGACCCTGATGACGGCCGTGACGTAATTATGGAAATCAAGGCCGGTGAAGGTGGTGCAGAGTCTGCGTTGTTCGCAGCTGACTTGCTTCGCATGTACCTTCAATACGCGAACTCAAAGGGCTGGAAGACAGAAATTCTTGACAAGAATGAGTCTGATCTCGGTGGCATAAAAGATATCCAGCTAGCTATCAAGTCGAACACCACTGATCCGGCCCAAGGCGTTCACGCGCACCTCAAGTACGAGGGTGGCGTGCACCGTGTTCAGCGTGTTCCGGCAACTGAAACTCAGGGTCGAATCCACACATCGGCGGCCGGCGTTCTAGTGTTCCCCGAAGTCGACGAGCCTGAAGAAGTCGAGATCCACCCTAACGACCTCCGAATCGATGTTTACCGTTCATCTGGCCCCGGTGGTCAGTCGGTCAACACCACCGACTCGGCAGTTCGCATTACCCACTTGCCAACCGGCATCACCGTGGCTATGCAGAACGAAAAGTCGCAACTTCAGAACCGCGAAGCCGGTATGCGCGTTCTTCGTGCCCGCATTCTTGCAGCCCAGCAAGAGGCTCTCGAAGCAGAGCAGTCGGCTGCCCGCAAGTCACAGGTTAAGTCGGTTGACCGATCTGAGCGCATTCGCACCTATAACTACCCTGAGAACCGCATCGCAGATCACCGCACAGGCTACAAGGCATACAACCTTGATGCAGTAATGGATGGCGCCCTAGAGTCGGTCATTCAGTCGGCAATTGCCATGGATGAAGAAGCCCGTCTAGCGGCAATCGGTACCAGCGAAGACAAGTAACTTGCTACTGCTCGATGTAGTTGAACATGCTGCAAAGCGCTTCGCCGAAGTGGGCATTGATTCAGCGATTGTTGACGCAGAGCTATTGGCAGGTCACGTGCTTGGGTTGACTCGAGGTCAGGTTCAAGCCGAAATCATTCGTGGCGGGTTTCTCACCGAAGATCAGGCCGAGACTCTGAACCACCTTTATGCACGTCGCCTATCGCGCGAACCGCTGCAGCACATCACCGGAGTCGCTTACTTTCGCGACCTAGAGCTCAAAGTGGGCAAGGGAGTCTTTATTCCGAGACCCGAGACCGAATTCGTTGCCCAGTTGGCCATCGACGCTCTTCGCGCCCGCCTTGCAAATGACACCGCTCCAATTGCGGTTGACCTCGGCACTGGCTCAGGCGCAATTGCGCTGGCCATGGCTACCGAGGTTTTAGGCGCCCAGATTTTTGCCGTAGAAAAATCCGAAGAGGCCCTGCCTTTCACGGCAGCCAACTTTGAAACCTACGCACACACCGGGGCAAGACTAATTCAGGGCGATTTGGCCGATGCCTTCAGCCAGCTCGATGCTCAGGTTGCGGTTGTCGCCTCAAACCCGCCTTACATTCCGCTTGACATGATTCCGCGGGATCCAGAGGTTCGACTATTTGATCCCGAGCTTGCCCTGTATGGCGGTCAAGATGGAATGTCGGTGATGAAACTGGTTTCTGCTACCGCACAGCGCCTGTTGATCGATGGGGGAGAGCTTGTGGTCGAGCACGCAGACTCACAATCTGAACAGGTCTGTCAACTACTATTGGCTGATGGATGGCGTGATGTTCGCGCCCACCAAGACCTAACCGGTCGAGACCGAGCCGTAACCGCAAAAAAGTAATTCAGTGCAGAAGGGGAGTGCCCATGGAGCGAATCTATGACTGCTCAGTCGATACCGACCTTCTCACCGGTATGCGCCTCGCGAAGGTATCTCTCGGAAGACACGAACTCGTGGTCATGCCGACCGATACAGTGTATGGAATTGGCTGTGACGCATTTTCGGCAAAAGGCGTCGAGGCCTTGCTTGCTGCGAAGGGCAGAGGCCCGCAGTCGCCGCCACCGGTATTGATTCCTAACACTCAAACTCTTCACGCTCTTGCCGAGAGTGTTCCCGACGTTGCGGTTCGGTTGGCCGAAACCTTTTGGCCTGGCGCTCTAACCATGATTCTTCGAGCGCAACCCTCACTTAATTGGAACCTAGGTGAAACCCGTGGAACGGTTGCCTTGAGAATGCCTGATCACAAGATCGCCCTGGCGTTGCTCGAAGAGGTTGGCCCGATGGCAGTTTCGAGTGCCAATCTCACTGGTGAACCTGCCGCCACTACCTGTCAGCAGGCAGAGGCCTATCTGGGCGCCAGCGTTTCGGTATATCTTGATGGAGGTACCAGCCCGAAGGGCGAGGCGTCAACCATTCTTGACCTCACATCAATCGTCGATTCCTACGACGCCGACGGTGGCCTAACCACCACCGGCACCATCAAAATTGTTCGCCGCGGTGCGCTTCGCCCCGAGCAAATCCGCTCGATTGCCGGCAGTCTTCTAGAGCTCGAGGCTTAGCCGGTGCGCGCCTATCTACTAATCATGCTGATCTCGGCACTGATTACTTTTGTGGGCACCTTTGCGACCCTGCGCATCAGCCACCGCTATAAGCTCTACCCACAAATTAGGGCCCGCGACGTACACACTCGTCCGACCCCACGACTTGGTGGCGTAGCCATGTTTGCCGGCTTCGCAGTCACCATGCCGATCGCCGGTTCGCTCGGCTGGTTTAAGGGCGTTTTCGCCGAACCCGTGCACGTATACGCCATCCTGGGTGCCGCATTTTTGATCACCCTAATCGGCTTTCTAGACGACCTGTATGACCTCGACTGGAGCCTAAAGCTAGCCGGTCAGTTCGTGGTGGCCGGCATTTTGGCCTGGCAGGGTGTGCAGATAGTGTCGTTGCCAATCGCCGGACTCACAATCGGCAGTTTCGGCATCTCTTTTGTTGTCACCGTTTTCTTGACTGTATTGGTGATGAATGCGGTCAACTTCATCGATGGCCTCGACGGCCTTGTGGCTGGCGTTGTGTTGATTGGCACCGCGGTCTTTTTCACCTATAGCTACTTATTGGCTCAGCAGACCTCACCAACCAACTACTTCAACCTGGCTTCGCTGCTTTCGGCGATAGTGATCGGCATGTGCGTTGGGTTCTTACCATTCAACTGGCACCGGGCCAAAATCTTTATGGGCGATTCTGGAGCCATGCTACTTGGGCTCTTGATGGCAACATCCGCGCTGACGGTCACGGGCCAGATCGACCCCAAACTGGTCAGCAAGGGCGAGCTCGTGCCCGCGTTTATTCCGCTAATTCTGCCCCTTGCAATCTTGATTCTGCCAATGCTCGACTTCACTCTCGCGGTGCTAAGGCGACTGCGTGCCGGCAAGTCGCCATTTGCGGCAGACCGCCAACATATTCACCACCGTCTGCAAGATTTCGGTCACTCCCACTTGGGTTCGGTTTTGGTTTTTTACGTCTGGACCGCACTTATTTCTATCTCTTGCGTTCTCTTTTTCTTTGTCGATGCCTGGATAGTTTGGCTGTTCCTGCTTCTTGGTGCCGCCGCGGCATTCACTTTTACCATCTGGCCCGTTCTAAGAAAGCGAGTGTTCACCAGTGACTAATCAAGACCCAGCCGGAGAGCTATTCAAACAGGTGCTAGTTCGGGGTTCAATTTTGATCGCCGGGATAGCGCTAATCGGAGGCCTGGTCGGTTTCATGGTTGCCGCTGTTGCCGGTCTTACCAGCGCTTTGATCGGCGCCGGGCTAGCTCTGGTTTTTGTTTCGTTGACGGCGCTAAGCGTGGCCATCGGTGGCCGACTTCCATTGGGAGCGTTTTTCGGAATCGTGCTCGGAGGCTGGATTCTCAAGTTGGTTGGATTCGTGCTGGTGATTGGGCTTCTAAAGGGCGCTGACTTCATCAACGGCCCTGTTTTGTTCTTCACTTTGGTTGCCTCAATTTTGGGCACGCTAGCACTCGATTCGGTCGCCGTTTTGAAGGCCCGTTTGCCACTCGGCCGAGACTAGATTCACCAAGGTCAAAAAAACTTGGCCAAACCCCGAAAAACCGTATTGGCAAGCCAAATCTTGCTGGTAAGATTTTGGAAGGCACAGAAGCTTTTCTTCGCCTAATCGCACTGTAAATCGCCGCAAGGCAGTTCCAACTTGCCCCGAAACAGGAGTTCACGCTGTTCACTAACGCACTGAACCTGCTCAACGTAGCAGCGAGCACCGACGAGTCGGGCGGTGGCTTCCACGCCCCTTCAATCATGGAGTTCTATCCAGAGATTGTCGCCTTCGAAGGCACCCCGTTTGCACTGAACCGAATCATGTTGATTCGTCTTCTAGTGCTAACACTCCTAGTAATCGTGTTTGCGCTATGGACTTCAAAGTTCAAGCAGGCGAACAAGACCAACAACTTTGTGCCAGGCAAGTTCCAGCTGATGGGCGAAATCTCGCTCAACTTCGTGCGCAAGAGCATCGCTCACGACCAGCTTGGCGAAAAAGACGGTGACCGCTTCCTACCGCTGCTCACCACAATCTTCTTTGTGACCCTCGGCATGAACATCACCGGTGTCATCCCCGGTCTAAACATCGCGGGAACATCGGTAATCGGTTTGCCGATTGTCATGGCGCTGGCAGCTTACGTGACCTTCATTTATGCGGGCGTAAAAAAGCACGGCGGTCATTTCTTCACAGCCTCTTTGTTCCCAGCCGGCGTACCGAAGGCCTTCTACGTCTTGGTCACTCCAATTGAGTTCCTCTCGACCTTCATTCTTCGCCCGGTTACCCTGGCTCTTCGTTTGACCATGAACATGATTGCTGGCCACCTGTTGCTAGTGCTCTGTTTCTCGGCAACCCAGTTCTTCTTGTTCAATGCCGAAGGTGCTTTCAAGTTCTTTGGTGCAGGCACATTCGTGTTTGGTTTCGCGTTCACTCTCTTCGAGATCCTGGTCGCGTTCCTGCAGGCATACGTTTTTACTCTTCTGACCACGGTCTACATTCAGTTGGCCCTAGCAGACGAGCACTAATCAGAACTGACAACCGTCAGTTCTAAAACCACGGAAGGGAAATACAAAGTGGACGTAACTAACATCGCCGAACTCACCGGCAACCTAGCAGTAGTCGGCTATGGCCTAGCAGCAGTTGGCCCAGGCGTTGGCGTAGGTCTTGTTGTTTCAAAGACCATCGAGTCAATCGCTCGCCAGCCAGAGCTAGCAGCAAAGCTTCAGGTCACCATGTGGCTTGGTATCGCATTCACCGAGGCACTTGCGCTTATCGGTCTTGCAACCCCATTCATCTTCGCTTAGTCAGTCAGGATCTAAACCATGATTTCTAGGATTCTCGCGAGTGCTGCGGAGACAGAGGCAAAAAACCCTCTTCTCCCAGAGTCTTACGATCTCCTGTGGTCGTCGGTTGTCTTCGTAATCCTGTTGGCCTTCTTCTGGTTCAAGGTTCTGCCGAACTTCAAGAAGACCCTTGATGCTCGCACCGAGGCAATCGAAGGTCGCCTCGAAGCAGCTGAAAAGGCTCAGGCCGAGGCTGCAGCTAAGACTGCAAACATCGAAGCCGAGCAAGCAGAGGCACGCGCCGAAGCTTCAAAGATTCGCGAAGAGGCACGCGCCGAGGGTGCAGTCATTTTGGCTGAACTCAAAGAGCAGGCCGCCAGCGAAGCAGCTCGTCTGACCGCGACCGCAAAGGCCCAAATTGAGGCTGAGCGTCAGGCAGCACTTATCTCGCTTCGCGCAGAAGTTGGCTCACTTGCCATCGACCTTGCGTCAAGCGTTGTCGGTGCAAGCCTAAAGAACGACAAGATCGCCTCTGGCGTTGTCGACCAGTTCTTGGCCGACCTCGAAGCTGGCGACAGTGTTGCTAAAACTAAAGCAGGCAAGAAGAAGTAATGGCGAGTTCAACCAGGCAGTCACTAGCCGCAGCTAAAGAAGCGCTAACTCCGCTTCTAGCCAAGGCCAATCTCAAGTTCGCAGAAGAGCTATTCGCAATCGGTTCTGCCGTTGCGTCTTCGGCTCAGTTGCGCAGCATCCTCTCGGACCCTTCCGCCGAGGCTAAGTCAAAGGCTGGCGCGCTTACCGCTGTATTCGGTAAGAACGTTTCGGCCAACGTGCTTGAGTTTGCTACCTCCCTGGTTGCACTTCGCTGGTCAACCGGCCAAGACCTTGTCTCGGCCTTTGAGCAGCTTGCGGTTCACGCTGTTGCAGCAATCGCTGCTTCGGCCAAGAACCTAGCCAGTGTCGAGAGCGATCTGTTTGCCTTTCAGCAGGCAGTCGACTCTGACCAAGAGCTTCAGTTCGCACTCGGTGACCGCCTTGCTTCTGACGAAGCCAAGGCCAAGCTGGTTGCCTCGCTAACCAAGGGCAAGACCACCGATGAAGCTGCGCTACTGATTCGTCAGAGCGTAATTGGTGCTCGCCGTCGCCGTGTTTCAGTTGTTCTCGAGCAGTTCGGCAAGCAGGTTTCTGCCTATGCCGAGCGCCTAGTGGCAACCGTTACCGTTGCTGCGCCAATCAGCGCGGCACAGCTAGAGCGCCTCGAAGGTGCTTTGGCCAAGGCATACGGCAACAGCCTCAAGCTAAACGTCGAGGTAGATGCGTCTATTCTCGGCGGAGTTAAGGTTCAGGTCGCAGGAGAAATCCTCGATGGCAGCCTAAGCACCCGATTGACCACCGCCAAGCTGCAACTGGCATAACCCACAAATTTCAGTCATCCAGGTGACTGGCCTAGAAAGACCAACCGGGGTTCGCCCCAGAAGTAGAGGAACGAGATGGCAGATCTGAACATCAGCCCGAACGAGATTCGCGACGCTCTGAAGGACTTCGTAAAGTCCTACGAGCCAGCCAAGGCTTCGCGTGCCGAAGTAGGCCACGTAATCGACGCCGGTGACGGTATCGCACACGTTGAAGGTCTGCCAAGCGCAATGGCGAACGAGCTTCTAAAGTTTGCCGATGGCACTTTGGGTCTAGCTCTAAACCTTGACGAGCGCGAGATCGGTACCGTTGTTCTCGGTAACTTCGAAGGCATCGTAGAGGGCATGGAAGTCCACCGCACCGGTGAAGTTCTATCTGTCCCAGTCGGTGACAAGTTCCTAGGTCGCGTTGTCGACCCACTTGGCAACCCAATCGATGGTTTGGGTGACATCAAGGCCGAGGCCCGCCGTGCACTAGAGCTTCAGGCTCCTGGCGTTATGGCCCGTAAGTCTGTTCACGAGCCACTGCAGACCGGTATCAAGGCAATCGACGCCATGATTCCAGTTGGCCGTGGCCAGCGTCAGCTCATCATCGGTGACCGCCAGACCGGTAAGACCGCGATTGCGATCGACACCATCATCAACCAGAAGGCCAACTGGGAGTCAGGCGATGTCAACAAGCAGGTTCGCTGCATCTATGTTGCCGTCGGTCAAAAGGGTTCAACCATTGCTGCAGTAAAGGGTGCCCTTGAGGCAGCCGGAGCAATGGAGTACACCACCATCGTGGCTTCACCTGCATCAGACCCAGCGGGTTTCAAGTACCTAGCTCCATACACCGGTTCTGCAATTGGTCAGCACTGGATGTACGGCGGCAAGCACGTGCTAATCATCTTCGATGACCTGTCAAAGCAGGCCGAAGCCTACCGTGCCGTTTCACTTCTTCTACGTCGTCCACCGGGCCGCGAGGCTTACCCTGGTGACGTCTTCTACCTACACTCTCGTCTACTTGAGCGTTGTGCCAAGCTAAACGACGAGCTAGGTGGCGGTTCGATGACTGGTCTTCCAATCATCGAGACCAAGGCAAACGACGTTTCTGCATACATTCCAACCAACGTGATTTCGATCACCGACGGTCAGATCTTCTTGCAGTCAGACCTCTTCAACTCGAACCAGCGCCCTGCGATTGACGTAGGTATCTCGGTTTCACGTGTTGGTGGTGCGGCACAGGTCAAGGGCATCAAGGGTGTTTCAGGAACCCTGAAGCTTGAGCTTGCTCAGTACCGCGCTCTTGAGGCCTTCGCAATGTTTGCTTCAGACCTAGACGCGGCTTCACGTCAGCAGCTAGCCCGCGGTGCACGTTTGATGGAGCTTCTAAAGCAGCCTCAGTACTCACCGTTCCCAGTTGAAGAACAGACTGTATCGATCTGGGCCGGAACCACTGGCAAGCTCGACGAGGTTCCAGTTGAAGACGTTCTGCGTTTCGAGGCTGAACTTCTAGAGCACCTGCGTCGCAACACCAAGGTTCTAACCACCATTCGCGAGACCAGCAAGCTGGAGAGCGACACCGTGGCAGAGCTTGAAAAGCAGGTAGCTAAGTTCAAGAAGAGCTTTGCAACCAAGGGCGGCGAAGCACTAGCTTCGGCCGGCGACGCATCAGTCCTAGACGAAGAAGAAGTCACTCAGGAAAAGATCGTCAAGCAAAAGAAGAAGAAGTAATTCTTCTCTTTTAGAGACCATCCAAACTGACGACCAGAATTTAGGAACGGAGAGACATGGGAGCGCAACTTCGCGTCTACCGGCAGAAAATTAAGTCTGCCCAGACGACCAAGAAGATTACTCGCGCCATGGAGCTAATTTCCGCTTCGCGCATTTACAAGGCTCAGCAGCGCGTTGCAGCATCAACTCCATACTCGCGTGCAGTTACTCGCGCGGTTTCGGCTGTGGCCACATTCTCGAATGTTGACCACCCGCTAACCACCGAGCCAGCTCGCATCGATCGTGCCGCGGTTGTGATTTTCACTTCTGACCGTGGTCTAGCCGGTGCGTTCTCATCAAACGTTCTCAAAGAGGCCGACCAGCTTGCCAACCTGCTCAAAGAGCAGGGCAAAGAGGTTGTTTACTACCTAGTTGGTCGCAAGGCTGTTGCTTACTTCGGTTTCCGCCGTCGCGAGGCTGTTCGCAGCTGGATTGGCGGCACCGACTTGCCACAGTTCGACACCGCCAAAGAGATCGCCGATGCTGTCGTAGCGGCTTTCAACACCGACTATGCAGACGGTGGCGTTGACGAGATTCACCTAGTTTCAAACCGTTTCGTTTCGATGATTGCCCAGGTTCCTGAGGTTGTCCGTTTGCTTCCTCTAGAGGTAGTAGAAGGCACCGAGCCTCCTGCTGCAGGCGAGGTTTTCCCGCTTTACGAGTTCGAGCCAGACGTAAACAAGGTGCTCGACGCACTGCTACCGGTTTACATCGAGAGTCGCATCTTCAACGCAATGTTGCAGTCTGCAGCTTCTGAGCACGCAGCACGTCAGAAGGCCATGAAATCGGCCACCGACAACGCCGAAAAGCTCATCAAGAACTACACCCGATTGAGCAACTCAGCTCGTCAGTCAGAAATTACCCAGCAGATTTCCGAAATCGTTGGTGGAGCAGACGCACTGTCTACCACCGGTGACGAAGACTAAGAGAAAGAAAGAGACATGGCCGAGACCAAGAAGAAGGTCGCTGCACCAGCAGCGGGCACCGGACGCATTGCTCGCGTTACCGGTCCTGTGGTTGACATCGAGTTCCCACACGATGCAATCCCAGCGATCTACAACGCACTCACCACTGAAATCAACCTGGATGGCGAGAAGACCACTCTTACTCTTGAGGTTGCTCAGCACCTTGGCGACGACCTAGTTCGCGCCATTGCTCTGAAGCCAACCGATGGTTTGGTTCGTGGCGGACTAGTCAGCGACACCGGCGCGCCTATTTCGGTGCCGGTTGGCGACGTCACCAAGGGCCGCGTATTCAACGTGACCGGTGAGGTTCTAAACGCGGCTCCTGGCGAGAAGATTGAGGTCAACGAGCGTTGGTCAATCCACCGTCAGCCACCTGCCTTCGACCAGCTTGAGTCAAAGACCAACATGTTCGAGACCGGCATCAAGGTCATCGACCTTCTAACCCCTTATGTTCAGGGTGGAAAGATCGGTCTATTCGGTGGTGCTGGTGTTGGTAAGACCGTTCTGATCCAAGAGATGATCTACCGCGTGGCAGAAAACCACGATGGTGTGTCTGTATTTGCCGGTGTTGGTGAGCGTACCCGTGAGGGTAACGACCTGATCGACGAAATGACCGAGTCTGGCGTTATCGACAAAACTGCACTGGTCTTTGGCCAGATGGATGAGCCACCTGGCACCCGTCTTCGTGTTGCTCTTTCTGCTCTAACCATGGCGGAGTACTTCCGCGATGTTCAGAAGCAGGACGTTCTTTTGTTCATCGACAACATCTTCCGCTTTACTCAGGCAGGTTCTGAGGTTTCGACCCTTCTAGGTCGTATGCCATCTGCCGTGGGTTACCAGCCGAACCTTGCCGATGAGATGGGTCTTCTTCAGGAGCGCATCACCTCGACCCGTGGTCACTCGATTACCTCGCTACAGGCAATTTACGTGCCTGCGGACGACTACACCGACCCAGCCCCGGCGACTACCTTTGCCCACCTAGACGCAACCACCGAGCTTTCGCGTGACATTGCTTCTCAGGGTCTGTACCCAGCGGTTGACCCGCTAACCTCGACCTCTCGTATTCTTGACCCTCGCTACATCAGCAAGGATCACTACGAGACCGCAACCTTGGTTAAGTCAATCCTTCAGAAGAACAAGGAACTTCAGGAAATCATCGCCATCCTTGGTGTTGAAGAGCTTTCTGAAGAAGATAAGATCACCGTTTCTCGCGCACGTCGCATCCAGCGCTTCTTGTCACAGAACACCTACATGGCTACCAAGTTCACCGGTGTTCCTGGATCAACCGTTCCTCTAAAGGACACCATCGAAGGCTTCTCGGCCATCGCACGCGGTGACTTTGACCACGTTGGTGAGCAGGCATTCTTCAACCTTGGTGACATCAACGATGTTCTCAAGGAATGGGACAAGATTCAGAAGGAATCAGGTAAGTAATAATGGCCACCCTTCGTGTTGAACTTGTAGCAGCCGACCAGGCCGTATGGACTGGCGAAGCCAAGATGGTCATCGCTAAGACCGTCGAAGGTGAGATCGGTTTGCTACCTGGTCACGAGCCAATGCTCGCCATTCTTGGCGCCGGCGAGGTTCGCATCACCCTTGAAGACGGCAACGTCATCAAGGCCAATGCCGAAGATGGTTTCTTGTCTGTCGAGAACAATGTTGTCACTGTAGTGGCTCGCAACGCGGCTCTCGTCTAAACCTTCAACTGAATTGAAAAACCCCGGCCAATGGCCGGGGTTTTTTACTTCTCAGTTCCGCGAGGCTTTACATTTGGTCGTTCGCGGCGGTTGGCGGCCGGAACCCACTTCACATCGCCGCCGTGGTTTACGTTCGCATAGCGAGCCAGAACAAATAGCAGGTCGCTGAGGCGGTTCAAATACTTGACGGCAAGAATGTTCACGCCGCCGTTGTGGTGGCCCTTTTTGGCCGGCTCGGTGCCGTATGCCTCGATTGCGTGCCAGGTCGCACGTTCTGCGCGGCGCACCACGGTGCGGGCCAGGTGAAGACCGGCGGCAAGGCCTGATCCGCCTGGCAGAATGAACGAGTCAAGTTTGGTCAAGTCTTTGTTGTAGTGGTCGATTGCCTCTTCGAGTGCGTCAATCCAAATCGCGTCAACACGAAGTGGCTCATACTCGTAGTGTTCGTTCAAAGGGTTTGATAGGTCTGCTCCTAGGTCGAACAGGTCATTCTGAATCTGGGATAGCAGGTGAAGGGTAGCCTCGTCGAATTCATTCTTGGCCAGGCTAACAGCCACACCGATAGCCGAGTTTGCCTCGTCAACATCTGCGTAGGCCTCGATTCGGGGGTCGGTCTTTCTGGTGCGCGAAAAGTCGCTCAAACCGGTCATGCCTTCGTCGCCGGTGCGGGTGTAAATCTTAGTTAGTTTGACCATGTTCCAAGTGTAGGTCGGTGTCTTGGCTGGGCTTCGCTGATTGTCGAAATAGCATTGAAAAATGCTCTTCTTGCTGCCTCCATCCGAAACCAAAGCCCAAGGGGGCGGCGGGCTAACTATCGATCAGGTGGCCTTAACTTTTGGCGGTTTGAACGCTGCACGCGACCTGGTTCGCAACGCTGCTGGTCTCGAGAGCGTTCTGACGATGCCCACCATGCCCGCAATTGATCGATACACCGGCACCCTTTACGGCGCAATACATGGGCGTGGCCTAAAGGGCACCCCAACAGAACACAATCAACTCTCAGCGCCAGAGCGTGCTCGAGCCAAAACATCGGTACTGGTTCAGTCGGCGCTGTTTGGCTTAATTCCGGTGACCGACCTGATTCCCGAATACAAGTTGAGCCCCACGAAGAATATCGGGGGAGTAAACCTCAAGAAAACTTGGAGCGAAGCACATTTGGCAATCTGGCCTAGGTTGCAGGGTTTAGTCATCGATCTGCGCTCGAAGTCTTATGCCGATCTCGCTCCCATTCCGAGTTCGGTTCAGCACTACACGGTCACCGTCTTTGTGGAGCGAGAAGATGGCATGCTCGAACAGTTGAACCACTTCAACAAGAAAGCCAAGGGGCAGTTGGTGCGTGCCGCTTTGATGGCAAAGAAGGCCCCCGAAACCATCAAGGATCTTCAAAAGTGTGCAGCGGCCGCGGGTTTGAAATTGAACGTAAAGGGCAACGAGCTAACCCTTATTACCGCTAGCGCCACCTAGCCCGAACATCGGATCAACCATCGGTTCAACCATCACTGGATCTGGTAACTCGATCACACCTTCAATCAACGAGACCACGAAATTCACCGAGCCCTCATCGCCGGTCAAGGCAAGCCCAGGGACAAGCCATGATCCGAAATTCTTGTCCCAAACCTGCAGCAACAAAGGCTTTGCCGCTTTGATCGTTACTGTGACCTCGGTCGGCTGCTGTTCAGGTTGCGCGGGAGTCGAAACATCTCGGTTAGTAACCGAGTAAACCGGAAATTCGCCTTGCGCGGGGCTTCCATACCAACGCCAGTCGCTAAGTCGTTGTACTGCCGCCACAGCTGAAACGGTGTCATAGCTGCCGCGATCGACAACCCGAACCGAGTGCCCGCCAGCCCAGGCTAGGCGGCCTTTCGAGTCATAGCCAATATTCCAAGTTATGGCGGTTTCTTGACCGGCGACGCTCAAGCTCGCACTGGCACCAGCTGACCAATCGTCTTTGTAAACGCTGATCTCTTGCTTGCTAACTGAGAGTCCGGTTGCGTTAAAGATGCGAAGTGCGTCTCGCACGATTTGAGATTCGCTGGGCAATAACTCGGGGGTGGGCTTTTGCTCGACATATTCTGAGCAGTACTCCGAACCGTCTTCGGCTTTCTGAGTGATTTTGCATTCAGGCTCAGAGGCAGTCACAAAGTTATTGAAGTACCAGTTTCCGGTTCCGCCCCACCAAATATTCACGCTCGAGCCGGTTCCGTCCTCGGTGCCGATGAAATACGAGGGGCTCTCTGGGCTCCACTGGCTGCTTTGCTTAACTTCACCCGATACTCCCAGCGCGGCTGCGGCTCGTGCCAGCACCGATTCTGGTCTGCCTTCGAGCAACAGTTGATACACGTGGCCCTGTCCGGCATCGTTGCTTAGGTTCGCGCCAGCTAAGTAGGTGTAGTTCACCGGGTTTATCATCATTTTGTCGCTGGCAAGTTTGCCTTCAGCAGCGTCAAGCATCGAAGCGTTTGCAGGTTGGTCAGGCGATAGTGAGATTAAGGGGCTGCGTGGCAAGAGGCTGCCAGCAATCAACAAGACCACCGCAATTGCTAGCAGTGCAATCGAACCAGTAGCGAACCGTTTTGTGAACATAGATTCAGTATCGCCTAAAACAACCTGGTGCATGGTCTTGAACCATGCCGATTGCCTGCATCATTGCATACATGGTGGTTGGGCCGACAAAGCCGAAGCCCCTACTTCGAAGTTCTTTGCTTAGCGCGGTTGATTCAGTGCTGGTGGCCAGCCACTCAAAATCTTCGCGGTCGTTCGTTGGCCTGAAGCTCCAGACTAAGTCGCTGATGCTCTCGTCGTTCGACTGCATGTCAAGAATGAGATTTGCGTTCTTAATTGTGCTCAGAATTTTGGCTCGATTTCTGATGATTCGAGCGTCCAACATCAATCTATCGACATCTGAATCTTGCATATTTGCCACGCTGTGCAAATCAAACCCTTGAAACACCTCGCGAAAACCCTCGCGTCGTCTCAAAATTGTCAGCCATGAGAGCCCGGCTTGAAATCCTTCTAGGGTGAGGCGTTCAAAGATTGCCTGGTCGCCTCGCACTTCGACGCCCCACTCGGTGTCGTGATACTCGCGATAGAGCAGGTCGTCTGTCAGCCAAGCACAACGGGCCAATCCATCATCAAATTGTTTTGTAAAGCTCATTCTTTGGCAGTCAAGCCTTCAAGCCTAAGAAGCCACCGCTTGGTTGGCAGACCGTCTCCACCTGAATATCCGGTAATTTTGCCCGATGCTCCTAGCACACGGTGGCATCCAACGATGAGTGGCACCGGATTAGCGCCAACTGCGCCACCGACAGCCCTTGAGCCTTTGGGCTTGCCGATTGCCGCGGCGATGTCAGCGTAGGTTTTGGTCTCACCGAAGCCGATTTTGGCGATCTGTGCCCATACCGCCTTTTGAAAATCTGTCCCCTGCAAATCGACCGCGAAGTCGAGCACCTTGCTTTTGCCGGCAAAATAGCGCTTCAACTGCTTTTCGGCCTCGGCCAAGACCTTTGCCTTGCCCAACGGTGCAATGGCGTCGGCGCCCATAGTTAGGAAAACGATTTTTTCATTCTTGGCATAGAGGGCAATCGAGCCAATTGGCGAATCAAACTGTGCGCTTGCGTCAAAGTCTTTTCTAATCATGTTTCCAACCTAGGTTTGCCTTTGGTCTATCCAAACACGAAAGCCGGATCTGTAGAAAAGATCCGGCTTTCGTCAATGTTGATAACTACATCGCTTTCCATGCTTCATCGAGGCAAGATCGCAAGATCTGCTCGATCTCGTTGAACTCGTCGCGACCGATGGTTAGCGGTGGAGCGAGCTGCACAACCGGGTCGCCACGGTCGTCAGATCGGCAGTAGAGCCCTTCCTCAAACATGCGGTGCGACAAGATGCCTCGCAGCAGCTTCTCCGACTCTGCGTCGTTGAAGGTCTCCTTGGTTTCCTTGTTCTTGACTAGTTCGATGGCCCAGAAATATCCTTCGCCACGAACATCGCCAACGATTGGTAGGTCCTTCAGCTTTTCTAGGGTGCGACGGAACTCTGGAGCATTGCGAGCGACGTTGCCAACCAAGTCTTCTTCATCGAAGATGTCTAGGTTTTCGAGTGCGACTGCGCAAGAGACCGGGTGGCCACCGTAGGTGTATCCGTGCGGGAACAGCGCAGTGCCATGCTTGAAAGGTTCGAAGAGCTTTTCGGCAACCATCAATGCGCCGATTGGTGCGTAAGCCGAGGTCATGCCCTTTGCACAAACCAACATGTCGGGCTCGAAATCGTACATGTTTGATGCAAACATGCTGCCAACACGCCCAAAGCCATCGATGGTCTCATCGGCGACAATCAACACGTCGTATTTGTCGCAAATTTCACGGATTTTCTTGAAGTAGCTCTTTGGCGCGGTGAAACATCCACCAGAGTTTTGAACCGGCTCAAGGAAAAACGCCGCTACGGTGTCTGGGTCTTCGAACAGAATCATCTCTTCGACGCGATCAGCCGCCCACTGGCCAAACTCTTCTTCGGTCTCAAACTGATCTTGAGCGCGGTACCAGTTTGTATTTGGCACACGGAAGGTCGATGGAACCAGCGGTTCAAAGGCCTTCTTCATGGATGGTATGCCGGTTAGCGACAAGGCGCCGTGCGAAGTGCCGTGATAAGCAACCGAGCGAGTCAATACCTTGTGCTTCATCGGCTTGCCGGTCATTTTGAAGTACTGCTTGGCTAGTTTCCAAGCCGTTTCGTTTGCCTCGCCACCGCCGGTGGTGAAGAACACTCGCGAAAGGTTCTTCGGTGCGTATGAAAGCAGGCGCTCGGATAGCTCGATGCCTGGCTTGTGCGCGTGCGACCAAAGCGGAAAGTAATCGAGCTCTTTCATCTGCTTCGCTGCAGCTTCGGCTAGGCGTTCACGTCCGTGACCAGCATTTACCGAGAACAGGCTCGAGATGCCGTCGAAGTAGCGCTTGCCGTTTTGGTCCCAGAAGTGGTGGCCCTGGGCATGGGTAATGATTGGAATTTCACCGTTCTTGGTATAGAACGGGCTGTGGCGGGTGAAGTGCAAAAACATGTTGTCTTTTGCGGCCTGCTGCAGCATTTGCGGGGTTGCTTCTTGACCTGCTCGTCGAGCGTCTAGAAGCGGGGTGGCGGATTCTGCTTTCTTACGATTCCAGATAGCCATTTGATATCACTCTTTACATTGGGTTTTCAGGGGAATCATCTGGTTCCCCAGTTGTATACCTGCTTCGCAACCTTCAAATACACGAACGTTTCGGTAGAGGTCACTCCGGGCAGTGTCCGGATCTTTGAATTGAGTAGCGCGATGAGATCGTCATCGTTCTCGCACACCACTTCAACCAAAATGTCAAAACTTCCAGCGGTCATTACTACGTAGTCGACTTCAGGCATCTCGGCCATTGCTTCGGCAACTTCGCGAGTGTCGCCGCCGCAGCGCACGCCAATCATGGCCTGACGATAGAAACCAAGCTGCATCGGGTCGGTTACTGCAACTACCTGCATTACGCCCGAGTCGGTTAGTTTTTGAACGCGCTGGCGAACTGCCGCCTCGCTAAGGCCAACCTTCTTGCCGATTTCGGCGTATGAACGGCGCCCGTCGAGTTGCAACTGCTCAACGATCGCCTTAGATACGTCGTCTAGTTGGCTCGATTTGGTGCGCATTACTCTGGACATGTTTCGAGTTTGGCAGTCAAAATGGCTTTCCGCAAACGAATCCGCACCCGTTTCGCGATATTGCGACTGATTTGATAGCAAAATGTTGCAAATCGGTCCGAAATTCGTGACTAGAATCGCATCAACAGCGCAATTGCTCGAAGAGGAGTCACAAGTGTCGGTTCGCGAACTCAAGAATTTTGTCAACGGTGAATATGTTTCGGCCAAATCTGGTGAGACCAGCGATGTGATTAATCCGGCCACCGGCGAGACCTACGCAACGGCACCTGTTTCTTCAGCCTCGGATGTCGCTAGCGCCTACCAGGCCGCCGAAAAAGCCTTTGAAGAGTGGAGCCAGTTCACGCCGGGCGAGCGCCAGTTGGCTCTGTTCAGAATCGCAGATGCTCTTGAGGCCAGAGCTGAAGAGGCGGCAGATGTCGAGTCAGAAAACACTGGAAAGCCTCGAAGCACTCTTGTCGAATACGAGATGGCACCTTCGGTTGATCAAATTCGCTTCTTCGCCGGAGCCGCTCGAAACCTAGAAGGTCGCGCAACGGCCGAGTACGCGCGAGACCACACATCTTCTATCCGACGTGAGCCAATCGGCGTAATTGGCCAGGTAACCCCTTGGAACTACCCGCTAAACATGGCGGTATGGAAGTTCGCGCCAGCGATTGCTGCCGGAAACACCGTGGTGTTGAAACCATCCGACACCACACCTGCGTCGACTCTTTTGCTCGCCGAAATTGCTGCCGAGTTTTTGCCAAAGGGCGTTTTCAACGTAGTCGCCGGCAACCGTGATACCGGTCGAGCAATGATCGAAAATGAGATCCCTCAGATGGTGTCCATCACCGGTTCGGTGCGTGCCGGCATGGAGGTCGCTAAGTCGGCAGCCACAGACCTAAAGCGAGTGCATCTAGAGCTCGGAGGCAAGGCACCGGTAATTGTTTGCGCCGACGCCGACCTACAAAAAGCTGCAGCGCAGATCGCCATCGCAGGTTTCTTCAATGCCGGGCAAGACTGCACTGCGGCAACCCGCATCCTGGTTCATGAATCTGTGCACGATGAGTTTTTGGCACTACTGGTAGCTGAGGTAAAAGCGACTGCAACCACCGGAGACCCAAGCCGCGACGATATTTTGTATGGCCCGGTCAACAATGTGAACCAGCTCGAGCGGGTTCAAGGTTTCATCGACCGTTTGCCTGACCATGCAAACCTTGAAACCGGTGGCGTGCGTGTCGGTGACCGAGGTTACTTCTTAGAGGCCGCAGTTCTGTCTGGCTTGAAGCAAAAAGACGAGCACATTCAAAGCGAAATTTTCGGCCCCGTGGTTACCGTTCAAAAATTCAGCACCGATGAAGAGGCACTTCGTTGGGCAAATGATGTCAAATACGGTTTGGCATCTTCGGTATGGACTCAAAACCACACCCGAGCCCTGCGTTTTTCAAAGTCTCTCAACTTCGGTTGCGTGTGGATCAATACACACATTCCGCTTGCTGCCGAAATGCCTCACGGCGGTTTCCGCCACTCGGGCTACGGCAAAGACCTATCGCAATACGGATTCGAAGACTACACCCGCATCAAGCACGTCATGTCTTACATCGGCGAGTAAGTGAGCCGGTGGGAAACCACTTTTCCACAGATTTGACCTAGCCGGCCGACCTGGCGTTGAGCTCATTGAACACTGGATGAATGCAGCTCGCCTGGATTCTTCCGTCTCTGGTTCTTGGCGCTTATCTTGGAGCCACCACCGGTTCTTGGTACATGCTGGCAATGTCTGGAATGAGTGGGTTAATCGCCTGGTTCGTTCGCGGGCGCCAAGCCTATCGACTGCACCCAGATGCAGTCATTCGTGAAGTCGGCCGCCGTCATTATCTTGGCGAAAAGCGCCTACCCCGGGCCCAAATCTTTTGGCGCAAGGCATGGGTTGAGGTGGCCGCTGAACACCTTGCCAGCCAAAGGGCTAAAAGACTTAACGTCGAGCGGCTGGAACAACTTCAACGGCTAGGTTTTGCCGAACCGGGTCAGTCACACCTCTGGCTTGGCCTGCGCAATGGCGCCGATGTGACCATCGACCTAGCTGGTTCGGCGCCACACCTATTAATCGTTGGCCCCACCGGCTCAGGCAAGAGCGAGCTTTGTCGGCTGTTGACAGTCGGTTTGGCCAACCTGCCTAAGGCTCCCTACGAGTTGGCTTTCATCGACTTCAAAGGGGGAGCGACCTTCGGTTTTTTGACAGCGCATCCAAGTGTTGTTGGCATGGCCACCGATCTTGAAGACCACAAACTTTTCTCAGCAGGCTTGGCGGCCGAGTTGGCAAGGCGAGAAAGGCTGTTTGCTGATTCCTCGTGTTCTAGCATCGATGAGTATCGACAAATTGAACCCTTGAAACGCATGGTTGTGATCATCGACGAAGCCACGACCTACATGCGCTCCGGCCAGGTCGCGGCCGAGTTGGTCGAATCACTTGCCGCCAGAGGCCGAAGTCTAGGAGTTCACCTCATTCTTGCCAGTCAAACTTTGACAGGTTTACCAAGGCAAGTTCTGGCCAATGTTCGACTGCGAATTGCGGTCGGTGATGTTGACCCGGTTGACCTGATGCAGATGGGAATGCACTCGAGATCAGAGACACAACGCTCGAATCACGAAACTAACTGGCGGCCAGCGAAACTTCTTGACGAAAATTCGCGAATTCAAGAATTCGTTTTTCCGCTTGGGGCAACCAAAAACTGTGGCAGTATTTGATTAGATGCGCTTTCGGGTGCATTTGGTTGTGTTGGTCGGGCCAATGTTGGCCCCTCTTGTATAGGAGTCACGGCAATGAATAAGCCTCTTCCAGAAGACCCAATGATGCGCGACTTGGTCAAAATGGCCCGCCGTCACCAAATGACTCGACGTGCGGCTCTGGCCGGCGCCGGCGCCGCAGCAACAACGCTTGCTTTAGCAGCTTGTTCCCCAGCCGGAAACTCATCCACGGCTCTAACTCCTGCGACCGACGTATCTGACACCGAGAAGACTCTGGTTTGGCACAACTGGCCGGCATACATGGATGAATCGGAAGACGGCAAGACATACCCAACCCTCGCGCGCTTCGAAGAGCAATCAGGCATCAAGGTCGAATACAAAATTGAGATCGACGACAACAACAGCTACTACGGCAAGGTAAAAGACCAGCTAGCGCTGGGTCAAGACATCGGTGCCGACATTGCTTGCCCAACCGAGTGGTTGGTGGCACGTCTAGTCAACCTTGGTTACGTTCAGACTTTCGACGAAGCAAACATTCCAAACAAGGCCAACCTGGCACCTGCCTACCTAGGCAACTCTTTTGACCCTAAGCGCGAAAAGTCTCTGCCTTGGCAGGGCATTCTTTCGGGAATCGGCTACAACAAGAAGGCGTACAAGGCTGCAACGGGCAAGGATGCACCGACTTCAATGGCCGACCTATGGGCACCTGAGCTCAAGGGCCGCATCGGCGTGCTGTCAGAGATGCGCGACACAATCGGCCTCATCCTTCTTGAGCAGGGCATCGACATCACCAGCGATTCGAGCCTTACTCTCGACGCATTCATGAATGCACTCGACTTCTTCGAGGGTAAAGTCAACGATGGTCAAATCGCCAAGATTAAGGGCAACAGTTACCTAGAAGACCTGAAGAACGGCGACACCATTGCAGCGGTTGCGTGGTCTGGCGACATCACCGTCATCAACGCCGAGACCGATGGCGACAACTTTGGTTTTGTTTTCCCAGAAGCTGGTGCAACAATTTCGGCTGACTCGTTCGTTATTCCTATGGGTGCGACTCACAAGAAGAACGCCGAAGCGCTGATGAACTACTACTACGACCCAGTAAACGCTGCCGAGTTGGCCGCCTGGGTCAACTACGTCACTCCTGTGGTTGGCGCAAAAGAAGAGGCCATCAAACTTGACCCGGCTTTGGCTGAAAACCAGCTAATTTTCCCAAGTGCAGAAACCTTGGCTAAGACCCACGCTTTCCGTGCTCTGAGCGGTTCTGAGGAGCAGAAGTTCACTGCTGCCTTCCAGAAGATTTTGCTGGGTGCATAAGTTGGCAACAGAGTTTGTTGCCAGAGGTGCAGATTTAGAACTAATCGGTATTCGCAAGGAGTACCCAGGTTTCACCGCAATCGAAAATCTCGATTTGCACATTCCGGCTGGCGAATTCTTTGCGTTACTTGGCCCATCGGGTTGTGGCAAAACCACAACCTTGCGTTTGGTTGCAGGCTTGGATGAACCAACCCGCGGCCAGATTTTGATCGGTGGCAAGGACATTACGGCGACCAAGCCGCACCAGAGACCAGTGAACACAGTGTTCCAGAGCTATGCCTTGTTTCCACACATGAGCGTTCTCGAAAACGTGGCCTTTGGTTTGAAGCAACGCAAAATCGAAGATCCGATGCCAAAGGCTCAAGCAGCTCTCGATTTGGTTGAGCTCGGCCACCTGGCCTTGCGCAAGCCGCAGCAGCTATCAGGCGGTCAGCAGCAACGTGTGGCTCTTGCTCGAGCGCTAGTGAACCGCCCATCGCTTTTGCTTCTAGATGAACCGCTTGGCGCACTCGACCTGAAGCTTCGTCGCCAGATGCAGATTGAACTTAAGGCAATCCAAATGGAAGTCGGCCTTACCTTCTTGCACGTCACCCATGACCAAGAAGAGGCTATGGATATGGCCGACACCGTCGCGGTGATGAATAAGGGCCGCATCGAGCAAATGGGAGCACCTGAAAAGCTCTACGATCGACCAAAGACAGTGTTTGTATCTAAGTTCCTTGGGCAGTCAAACCTTTTCGTTGGCGAAGTTGCCGAGTCAAATGCAGACTCAGTTAGCATCAACGTCTCCGGAAACAAGATCACAGTGCCTAAAGCACGTGCCGAAAACCACACCGGCACTATCGCCATTGGCGTTCGACCAGAAAAAGCTTTCTTCCACGAAGAAGAGCCGCAGCGGGCTTCAGACTCGAACCTGATTGGCCCAGGCGAGATCATCGACATTCGTTTCACCGGAGTTAGCAACCAGTATTTGATTGAGATTCCGGCTATCGGTAACGTCACGGTCTTCGCTCAGAACGTTGGCAAGAGCCCGGTGGTAGAACTTGGAGCCAAGGTTTGGGTTAGCTGGAAGGTTGAGCACAGCTTCGGTCTAGCGGATCTTCCTGCCAACAGCCAAACCGAATCAATTTCGGTGATCTAACGATGGCATTTGCAGCGTTCGGCCAAAACACCGGCCCATCGGCAAAGGCTCCAACAAAGTCGGGTCGAGTCGCCTGGATTTTGCTCCTTCCGGGGCTCATGTATCTCGGCTTGTTTTTCTTGACGCCACTCTTTTCGCTAATCATCACATCACTGCAGGTTCCTGACGCAAGCGGCGAAATCGGTCGTTACCAGTATGGTTTCGCTATTGAAAACTACTGGCTAGTCATCGAAAGTTATTGGCCACACATCCTTAGATCTTTCGCTTATGCCTTGGCAGCGACCGTCTTAGCTTTGCTAATCAGCTACCCACTGGCCTATTTCATCGGTGTAAAAGCACGTCGTCGACCGCTGCTTCAAGGTCTGATGCTCACATTGGTAATTGCACCGTTCTTCATCAGCTTCTTGCTTCGCACGATCGCCTGGAAGCAGATTTTTTCGAACGAATCTTGGATAGTAAACACTCTGCAAAGCACAGGCCTGCTGGCAGGCGACCAGTACCTAGTTGGTACGCCTTTCATGGTCATCTTTGGACTCACTTACGCCTTCATCCCATTCATGACCCTGCCGATTTATTCAACCCTCGAGCGTCTCGACATTCGATACCTAGAAGCTGGCGCTGATCTTTATGCCAGCCCAGCAACAACCTTCCGCAAAATCACTCTGCCGCTTTCGCTTCCGGGTATCATTTCTGGAACTTTGCTCACCTTCATTCCGATTGCCGGCGACTACGTAAACGCCAGCCGAGACTTCTTGGGCTCAACCGAGACCGCAATGATCGGAAACGTCGTTGAGACCAACTACCTTCAGATCAACGACTATCCGGCCGCTTCGGCGCTTTCGGTGCTGTTGATGCTTGCGATTTTGCTTTTGGTCACCTTCTATGTGAAGCGCAGCGGAACGGATGACCTGCTGTGAGAAAGTTTTCGTTTGGCAAGTACGCACTAGCGATCTACTCGCTGCTTGCGATCATCTACCTCCTGATTCCGATCGGTTACACCTTCGCGTTCTCATTCAACGACTCGGTCAAATCGAACATCTCGTGGCGTGGATTCACGCTCGACAAGTGGACGGGCGTGTGCAATCAGCAGGGCGTCTGTGAGGCATTCGCTAACTCGGTGTTGATCGGCGTAATCTCTACTGTCATCGCCACCACTCTGGGCACCATGATTGCCATCGCCCTGGTTCGCTACCGTTTCAAGTTCCGCTCTGCGGTAAGCCTGCTGCTCTTCTTGCCGATGGCAACGCCCGAGGTAGTGCTTGGTGCCGGTCTAGCTTCTCAGTTCTTGAGCATGGGCACCCAAAAGGGCTTGGTGACCATCATTATCGCGCACGTGATGTTCTGTCTGAGCTTTGTGGTTGTCACGGTAAAAGCACGTGTTGCATCGCTTGACCCATCGCTCGAAGAAGCAGGTCGCGACCTTTATGGTTCGCCAACCCAGGTGTTCTGGAAGATCACTTTCCCGCTGCTTTTGCCAGGCATCATCTCGGCGGCCTTGCTCGCGTTTGCGCTCAGCTTCGATGACTTCATCATCACCAACTTCAACGCCGGCCCAGAAACTACCTTCCCGAAATTTGTTTACACGGCTGCAGCCCGAGGCATTCCAGCCGAGGCAAACGTGATCGGTTCCGCAGTCTTCATCCTCGCTATTGCAATCGTGATGACGGTGCAGATTCGCACTTCAATCAAGCAAAAACGGCTTAGTAACTAACTCCGGCAACCAAGACCGCGTAAGCATCTGGGTGGGTGCTTCTTCCGTTGACTGTGCCAACGAAATCGTTCTCCGAATTGGCAACGCCAGCTACAAGCACGTTTACTTCGGCCATTTCTGAACCAAGATTTATCTTGAAATAAACCGGGTTGGTGGTTTTGCACACCACCGTGAAGTCGGCAAAAGTGTTCACATAATCGGCGGTTCGAACAATGATTTGGTACTTCTGCGAGGCTGGCTCAGAGCAGGCGAAATATATTCCGTCGTCATAAGCCTCGCCGTTTGGCACAAACCTGCCGTTGTTTGATTGGGTGCCTCCGCTACCGTCTGCCTCATTTATCTCGTATGTGCCGCGCGCAATTTCGCCCGTTAGGGTTTTCGGATAAAAACCAGTACCTACTGCTGCATTTGCGGTGATGGTCGGGGTTGCGGCACCGGCAATTGCTAGGGCAATAAGCAGCGCTGAAATGGTCAAGTTTGTTTTCTTGAACTTTACGGTGGTCGGGTATAAAACTCGGGCAAAAAAGGCCACGATGCCGGCGGCGAAGGTCGCATAGGCGACGATTATGCCGGTGAAATGGTCCTGGTTGGTTTCATCGATTCCTGCATTAAATAGCACCCACAGACCGTCAAAAAGCAAAAGCCCAACAAAGACCAACCCGTATGTCCCGGCTGCACGCCACTTGCTGTCACCGGGTTTAATCAGCCATCGTTCAACCGGATAGGCAATGACAAAAATAACAGCCAAGATGAGTACCACGCTGAAGGTAACCGCATCCAGGCTGTTCACTAGCCAAACCAGGGTGTGGTCCAGCGTGTCTAGCTGCCGCTGCTGCAGCGCACCCGAAATGCCAACCCAGAGCATCACCGGAAAAAACACCGCACTCGAAATGGCAAAGGCACCCGACAGGCGTGCAAGAAAAGTCGGTTGTGAATCAGTCATGAAAAATCCCCCTAGACCTAAAGCCTAAGGGGACTTTCCAGGAAACGTTTAGAGGCTCTTGATGCCCTCTTCAAGCACGTCGATGGCCTCGTTCAGCAGTGCGTCGCTGATTGCCAAAGGCGGCAAGAAGCGAATCACGTTGTAGTAGGTGCCGGCGTTCAAGATCAGCACGCCGTTTGAGTGGCAGTGCTTAACTAGCTTGTCGACTGCGGCTTGGTTTGGGTTCGAGGTGCCGGGTTCAACAAACTCGATAGCCATCATTGCGCCGCGGCCGCGGACATCGCCAACCACAGGGTACTTGGCCTTCAGTTCGTTTAGGCGGGCGCTGAGCAGGGTTTCTATCTGCTGCGCACGTTCAATAACGCCGCCGGCTTCAATCTGCTTTAGAACGGCAACGGCGGCCGCGGCAGCAACCGGGTTTCCACCGAAGGTCCCACCAAGTCCGCCGGGGTGCGAGGCATCCATGATTTCAGCGCGACCAGTAACCGCCGAGATGGGCATGCCGCCGGCAATACCCTTGGCGATGGTCATAAGGTCAGGCTCAAAGCCTTCTTCCCAGTCACTAGCGAACCAGCGACCGGTGCGGGCAACGCCCGACTGAACTTCGTCGGCAATCAGAACAACACCGTTCGCGTGGGTCCAGTCGCTCAAAGCCTTCAAGAAACCTGGGGCGGGCACAATAAAGCCACCCTCGCCCTGAATTGGCTCGATAACTACTGCTGCTAGGTCTTCGAGGCCGACTCGCTTTTCAATGTATGTGATTGCGCGCTGCGCTGCCTCGGCGCCGGTCATTCCCGCTGGGTCACGGAACGGGTAAGACATCGGAACGTGCTGAATGCTGCCAGCCATGGGGCCAAAACCGTTGCCGTAGGGAGCCGCTTTGAAGTTCATCGAATAGGTCAGGTTGGTGCGACCGTGGTAGGCGTGGTCGAAGACCACGATGCCGTTCTTTCGAGTTGCCTTGCGAGCGATCTTGACCGCGTTCTCAACTGCCTCAGCACCCGAGTTGAAGAGTACTGACTTCTTCTTGTGGTTTCCGGGGGTGTTCTTGTTTAGAAGCTCACAAACCTCTACGTACTGCTCGTAGGGGGTGAGGGTAAAAAGAGTGTGGGTCAGGTTGGCAACCTGCTCTTGAACGGCCTTAACCACGGCTTCGTTGGTGTGACCGATTGTGGTTACTCCGATACCCGCACCAAGGTCAATCAGGTGGTTTCCATCGGCGTCGACCAAGATGGCTCCATGCGCCTTTTCGATGTAGACCGGAAGGGCGGCACCGGCACCGGCCGATACTGCATCAAGTCGGCGCGCATGAAGTGCTTGCGACTTAGGGCCGGGGATTGAAGTGACTACTTTGCGCTCTTGCGCGACTGGAAACTCGCTCATAACTAAAAGTCTAAGCCTCGGGTTTGGCTATCGAAGCCCATGACCGAAAACTCTCATTGAAGTGGCAAGATTGACCCATGCGTCGCGTGATTATTCTTGGTTCAACCGGCTCGATTGGCACTCAAGCCCTCGAGGTTATTGCCGCCAATCCTGACCGGTTCAAGTTGGTTGGTCTCGCTGCCGGCCAGAACAAAGAATTACTCGATCAGCAGAGCTCAGTATTTGGGGGAGTGCGCGCGGTTCAGGGAGCCGAAGCAGCTACCCGTCTGGTCGAAGAGACCGAAGCCGATGTTGTAGTTAATGGAATTACCGGCTCGATTGGTTTGGCGCCAACCCTTGCAACTCTCAAGACTGGCAAGACTTTGGCGCTAGCAAATAAAGAGTCGCTTATTGTCGGCGGTCGGTTAGTGACCGAGGCGGCTGCACCAGGACAGATTGTGCCGGTCGATAGCGAACACTCGGCGCTCGCGCAATGTCTGCTTGGCGGAACCAAGGACGAAGTTCGCAAGCTGATTCTCACCGCTTCGGGCGGTCCGTTCCGCGGCTGGTCTCGAGAG
Source organism: Actinomycetota bacterium (assembly GCA_041180145.1). Classification (GTDB taxonomy): domain Bacteria; phylum Actinomycetota; class Actinomycetes; order Actinomycetales; family Microbacteriaceae; genus Rhodoluna. Next base: position 62,699 of record JBEGSA010000002.1, read on the forward strand.
CAACTCGATGCCGTCACTCCGGCGCAAGCACTCGCGCACCCAACCTGGGTCATGGGCAAGGTGGTTACCACCAATTCCGCGACGTTGGTGAACAAGGGGCTTGAACTCATCGAAGCTCACCTCTTGTTCGATATTCCCTTTGATCGCATAGATGTAACCGTGCACCCTCAGTCTGTGGTTCACTCGATGGTTGAATTCGTCGATGGTTCGGTGCTGGCTCAATGCTCGCCTCCGAACATGAAGCTTCCGATTGCCCTCGGTATGTCTTGGCCAGATCGCGTGCCAAATGTTGCGGCGGCTTGCGACTGGACTCAGGCCGCAACCTGGAACTTTGAACCGCTAAACGAATCGGTTTTTGGCGCCGTTCGTCTGGCTCGTCAGGTTGGCTCAGCCGGGCTCACATATCCTGCGGTTTTCAATGCAGCAAACGAAGAAGCAGTAGAAGCTTTCCACGCCGGCAAGATCGGTTTCAACCAGATTGTCGACCTAGTAAAGCGGGTGGTTGACGCCCACGAAGCCGACAAAGAGCTTTCTTTGCAGTCTGTGCTGGCTGCCGAGGCTTGGGCGCGCAATCGGGCCAACGGTGTCATTGCCCAGGCGTGCTAGGCAAATTGTCAGACAGCAGGGTTAGGGTTTAGTCGTGACCGATTCTCTTCTCTACGTTCTAGGCATTCTGGCTGTCGCCGTCGGCATTGGCTTCTCAATTGGTCTTCACGAGCTTGGGCACCTTTTGCCGGCAAAACTTTTTGGCATCAAGGTGCCTCGCTACGCGATTGGGTTTGGCCCAAAGCTTTTCTCTAAGCAAATTGGCGAAACCGAATACTCCATTCGCCTGATTCCTCTGGGTGGCTTCATCACCATGATCGGCATGTATTTGCCCTCTAAGCCAGGCCAAAAAGAAGGTCAGGGTTTTTTCAGTGGCATGGTCACAAGTGCCCGGCACGCTCATGAAGAACACGTAGGGCCTGGCGACGAAGGCCGCATGTTCTTCAAGCTTCCGGTCTACAAACGCTTGGTCATCATGTTTGGTGGCCCCCTAATGAACCTAATTTTGGGCACTGTTCTAATGTCCGTGGCACTCTCAGGCATCGGCGTCCAGCAGCGATCACTCACAGTGGGCGATGTCAGTGCGTGTGTCATTTTCGACCCCACCATTCAGCAAGCTTGCCAAGCAACTGACCCGGTGTCGCCTGCCAAGGTCGCTGGGCTCGCTGCCGGCGACAAAATTGTGTCTTACGCCTCAACGCCTGTGGGTGATTGGCAGTCTCTCTCTGGCCTAATGAAAGCTTCCGAAACAGCTGAAATTGTGGTTGAGCGTTCAGGAGAACTAGTCTCTCTAAACATCACGCCGGCAAAGGCATTGCGCGGCAAGGTCGGGCCGAATGGTTCGCTAGAGGTCGATGCCGACGGCAAGCCAATTCTTATCTCGACGCCGGTCCTTGGCATCTCGCTAGGCACCGAGCTAAGGCCACTGCCGCTGGGCATCTCGCTAACCCAATCTGCCAGTTCGGTTGGTCAGGTTTTTGACATGATCGGCCACTTGCCGCAACAGCTAACCGAAACCGCCGTGGCTACCTTCTCTGGCGAACCACGCAAGACTTCCGGAGCAATCTCCATCGTCGGCATAGGCCAAATTGCCGGTGAGGTGTCGTCTTCAGAAACCGCCTCTGGATTCGAAAAGCTTTCCACGGGATTACTGATTCTGGCTTCGCTTAACTTTGCGCTATTCGCTTTTAACATGTTGCCGCTGTTGCCGCTTGATGGCGGCCACATAGCCGGTGGGGTTTATGAATGGATCAAACGTGGCGTCTTCAAGGTGTTGCGCAAACCAGATCCGGGCCCAGTAGACACCGCTATTTTGATGCCGCTAACTTGGTTCGTTTTCATCTTGCTCATGGCCATGAGTGCGGTTCTCATCGTTGCCGACATCATCAACCCAATTAGCTACTAAAGGTTGTTTATGATTGTGGCAACAGCAATCGAAAGTGAGCTCTAGTGGCCGCCACAAATCTAGGTCTTCCAAAGGCACCGCCCCCTGTTCTTGCGCCTCGTCGCAAGACCCGCCAGATCATGGTTGGCAAGGTTGCCGTTGGTGGCGATGCGCCGATCTCGGTGCAATCAATGTGCACCACGCCAACCACCGATGTCAACGCGACCCTTCAGCAGATTGCCGAGCTAACTGCTTCGGGCTGCGACATCGTGCGCGTGGCCGTGCCAAGCCAAGACGACGCAGACCGTCTCGCTCTAATTGCTCGCAAGTCTCAAATCCCGGTCATCGCCGACATTCACTTCCAGCCGAAATACGTTTTCCAGGCAATCGATGCCGGTTGTGGTGCGGTTCGAGTTAATCCTGGCAACATCCGCCAGTTTGACGACAAGGTCGGCGAGATCGCCAAGGCAGCCAAAGATGCGGGTGTATCGATTCGAATCGGTGTCAACGCTGGTTCGCTTGACCCTCGCCTTCTGCAAAAGTATGGCAAAGCCACCGCCGAAGCACTCGTCGAGTCTGCTGTCTGGGAGGCAAGCCTCTTCGAGGAGCACGATTTCCACGATTTCAAAATTTCGGTCAAGCACAACGACCCTGTCGTTATGGTCAAGGCTTATCAGTTGCTGTCTGAGCGCGGCGACTGGCCCCTTCACCTGGGTGTAACCGAGGCCGGCCCAGCTTTTCAGGGCACAATCAAGTCATCGGTCGCTTTTGGTGCGTTGCTAGCGCAGGGCATTGGCGACACCATCCGAGTTTCACTTTCTGCTCCACCGGTTGAAGAGATCAAGGTTGGTTCTCAGATTCTTGAGTCACTCAATCTTCGCCCTCGCAAACTCGAGATCGTCAGCTGCCCAAGTTGTGGTCGAGCACAGGTCGACGTTTACACCTTGGCCAACGATGTCACCGCCGGTCTTGAAAAACTAACCGTGCCTTTGCGCGTTGCCGTGATGGGATGCGTGGTCAATGGTCCCGGTGAGGCCCGCGAGGCAGATCTAGGTGTTGCTTCGGGCAATGGCAAGGGTCAAATCTTTGTCAAGGGCGAGGTAATCAAGACCGTGCCGGAGAGTGAAATTGTTGCCACGCTAATCGAAGAGGCAAACCGCCTTGCTGCCGAGATGGATCCATCCCTGGTCGGCAGCCCTACGGTTGTGGTTGCTCAAAAGTAATCGGGCGACCAAGGGGTAAACTGGCACAATGCCAATTCGCCTCTCGAATCTTTTCCTGCGCACTCTGCGTGAAGACCCAGCAAACGCCGACGTAGCCGGCCACAAGCTCTTGCTCCGCGCGGGCTACATCCGCAGTGCAGGTGCCGGTCTTTACACCTGGTTGCCTCTGGGTCTAGCCGTTAAGGCAAAGATCGAACAGGTGATTCGTGAAGAGATGGCAAACGCCGGCGCTCAAGAAGTTTTCTTTCCCGCGCTACTGCCACGTGAACCGTTTGAGGCAACCGGTCGGTGGACCGAATATGGCGACAACCTTTTCCGTCTTCAAGACCGCAAAAAGGGCGACTACCTTCTAGCTCCGACACACGAAGAGATGTTTACCCTTCTGGTCAAGGACCTTTACTCGAGCTACAAAGACCTTCCACTCTGCATCTATCAAATTCAAAACAAATATCGCGACGAGGCCCGACCTCGCGCCGGCCTACTTCGTGGCCGTGAATTTGTGATGAAAGATGCCTACAGCTTTGATGTCACCGACGAGGGCCTTCGCGCTGCCTACCAGGCTCAACGCGACGCCTACGAGCGCATCTTCACGCGTCTCGGCGTTGATTACGTAATCGTCAAGGCAGATGCAGGAGCCATGGGTGGTTCGGCATCCGAAGAATTCTTATCGCCAAGCCCAATCGGCGAAGACACCTTTGTGCGGTCGCCGGGTGGCTATGCAGCAAACGTAGAGGCAGTCGCCACTGTTGCGCCGCAGGCTTTGCCGATCGAAGGCCAGCCAGCAGCAGTGGTTCACCCCTCGCCAAACACCCCAACCATCAGTTCTTTGGTCGACCTAGCGAATGCTTCAGTCAAGCGGGCAGATGGCCGCGAGTGGACAGCAGCTGATACCCTCAAGAACGTTGTGCTTGCGCTTACCTCGCCAGAGGGCAAGCGTTCACTGGTTGTGGTTGGTTTGCCGGGTGATCGTGAAGTCGATGCAAAGCGTGCGGAGGCCGCTTTCTCGCCAAACGATGTCGAGCCAGCCACCGAAGAAGACTTTGCTAAGAATCCCGCTCTGGTCAAAGGCTACATCGGGCCAGTCAAGGGCGGCCAGGCTGTTCTTGGTCTCGAAGGCACCTCAAAGATTCGCTATCTGCTAGATCCACGTGTGGTCGATGGAACCGCCTGGATCACCGGTGCAAATGAATCCGAGAAGCACGTATTTGACTTAGTCAAGGGCCGCGATTTTGGTGCCGATGGCATTGCCGACATCGCCGAGGTTCGTGCTGGTGACCAAGCTCCAGACGGTTCAGGCCCGCTTGAGCTGGCTCGTGGCATCGAGATTGGTCACGTCTTCCAGCTAGGCCGCAAGTATGCCGAGGCTCTTGACCTCAAGGTACTCGACGAGAATGGCAAGCTTGTCACCGTAACCATGGGGTCTTACGGAATCGGTGTTACCCGCATGGTCGCAGTCTTGGCTGAAGCAAACCGTGACGATAAAGGTTTGATTTGGCCAGAAGCCGTGTCGCCTGCCGATGTCTATGTTGTCGCAGCCGGCAAAGACGAAAATGTCTACGAAACGGCCGAAAAGCTAGCGGCCGATCTAGAGGCAAAAGGCAAGACCGTGATCTTGGATGACCGCCTCAAGGTAAGCCCGGGAGTCAAATTTGGCGATGCCGAGCTAATCGGTGTTCCAAACATCGTCATCGTTGGCAAGGGTCTAGAGAACGGCGAAGTCGACCTCTGGGATCGCCGATCGGGCGAGCGCCGCGCGGTCAAGCTAGAATCGGCTCTGGCTGAGTTGCTCTAAAACTCTTTCGCTACAAGCTTCAAATCTGTACATTTACAACTAACTAACGGCCTGGGAGGCATTTTCATGGACATCGACTTGAGCGTTCTGAAGTTCATTGAGCGAGAGAAAGAAATCCCATTTGCCGACTTGGTGTCAATCATTGAAGCTGCAATTCTTGCGGCCTACCACAAGCACGTCGGCAACACCGAACCAGCCCGTGCAGAGCTCAGCAAGTCGACCGGCCACGTCACCATTTATGCGCCGACTCTCGACGAAGAGGGCAACAACATCGGCGAAACCGAAGTCACCCCCGAAAACTTTGGTCGAGTAGCGGCCGCTGCTGCCAAGCAGGTAATTTTCAACCGCCTCCGTGAAATTTCGGATGAAGGCATCTTCGGCGAGTTCCAGGGCAAAGAGGGCGATATCGTCGCTGGAGTTATTCAGCAGGGCCAGAAGCCATACATGGTTTACGTCGACCTTGGCACCATCGAGGCAATCATGCCTCCAGAAGAGCAAGTTCCGGGCGAAGATTACTCGCACGGCAAGCGCATCCGTGTCTTTGTGACCGCAGTAAATAAGGGCACCAAGGGGCCTCAGGTGACTGTTTCACGCACTCACCCAAGCCTGGTTCGCAAACTGTTTGCGCTTGAGGTTCCCGAGATTGCCAGTGGGGTAGTAGAAATCGTGTCTCTTGCCCGCGAAGCCGGTCACCGCAGCAAGATTGCTGTTCGCGCTCACGAGGCCGGCGTCAATGCCAAGGGTTCGTGCATCGGCGAGCTAGGCCAGCGCGTTCGCGCAGTTCAGGCCGAATTGAACGACGAAAAGATCGACATCGTTGACTACAGCGACGACCTGCCAACTTATGTGGCTAACGCACTTTCGCCGGCCAAGGTTTCAAGCTCTTACACCCTGGATGCCGCCACCAAGTCGGTTCGCGTTTTGGTTCCCGACTTTCAGCTATCGCTTGCGATCGGTAAAGAGGGGCAAAACGCTCGTCTTGCTGCCAAGCTAACCGGTGCCAAGATCGATATTCAGCCAGACAGCATCCTCGACGGCGAATAGTTCTAGCCGTTTAGCGCAGCAGGGGTTAGAATGGAGAGAACCTGCGTTGGTTGTCGCCAGCGTTCCGAGCGTGCAAATCTAATTCGCGTGGTCGAGCAGTCAAATTCTTTGATTTTCGATCGCAACAAATCTTTGCCCGGCCGCGGGGCTTGGCTTCATCAAGCGCAGCAATGTTTAGAGTTAGCAATTTCTCGAAGAGCGTTTTTTCGAGCTTTGAAACTTAAGAGCCAGCCCGACACATCAGGGTTGGTTTTCACTAAAGAACAGGCAGAAACGATGTTGGCAAACAAATGAGTAACTCGAAATGAGTACCCAACAGCTTTAACGGCCTGCCCTGTCTAGGGAAGGCCCCAGACAGGAGAAACAAAAGTGGCGCTACCACGCGTATACGACATCGCTAAGGAACTTGGAATCGATTCCAAGGTTGCCCTAGCCAAACTTCAAGAACTCGGCGAATTCGTCAAGAGCGGTTCTTCAACGATTGCCCCTCCGGTAGCTAAGAAGCTCCGCGATGCATTCCCAAACGCAGCGCCAAAGGAAGAAGCCCCAAAGGCTGCACCTAAGGCTGCGCCAAAGACCGAGGCTGCACCTGCCGCCCCAGCGCCTGCTGCACCAGCTCCGACTCCAGCAGCGGCTGCTCCTGCAGCGCCTGCGACTCCGGCGGCTACACCTGCGGCATCGGCTCCAGCTCCGGCTGCTCCGGTCGCCGCTGCGCCAGCTCCGGCAGCAGCGCCTTCTCCAGCAGCAGCGCCTTCAAGCACTTCAACCCCTGGCATTCCTCGCCCAGGCAACAACCCTTTCGCTGCGTCACAGGGCATGGGCATTCCTCGTCCAGTTAGTCGTCCAGGCAACAACCCATTCGCGCCTTCACAGGGCATGGGGCGTCCGGGTGCACCTCGTCCAGGCACTCCTCGTCCAGGTGGTCCACGTCCGGCTGGTGCCGGTGGTCCTGGTGGCGCTGGTCGTCCGGCTGGTGCCGGTGGTCCTGGTCGTCCAGGCGGTTTCTCAGGTGGCCCACGTCCTGCCGGCGCTGGCTTCCAGCGACCTGGCGGTGCTCCGGGTGCCGGTGGCGCTCCAGCAGCTGGCGGTTTCTCACGCCCAGGCGGTGGCCCAGGTGGTCGCGGTCGCGGCGTTGGCGGCGGAACCGCAGGTGCCTTTGGTAAGGGTGGCGCGCGTGGCCAGAGCAAGGCTCGCAAGTCAAAGCGTGCCAAGCGCGAAGAATTCGAACAGAGAAGCAATGCTCCATCACTCGGTGGCGCGATTGTTCCACGCGGTGACGGCTCGACCGTAATCCGCATTCGTCGTGGATCATCGATCCAAGACTTCGCAGACAAGATTGAGACCAATGCGGCACAGCTCATCACCGTTCTGTTCCACCTTGGTCAAATGGCAACCGCTACCGCTTCTCTAGACGAAGACACCTTCCAGATTCTCGGTGAAGAGCTCGGTTACAAGATCGAGGTCGTATCACCAGAAGACGAAGAGCGAGAGCTATTCGAAGGCTTCGGTCTAGACATCTCGACCGACTACGACGATGACGAAGATGACCTTGTGGCTCGTCCACCGGTGGTCACCGTTATGGGTCACGTTGACCACGGTAAGACTCGCTTGCTCGACACCATTCGTAACTCGAACGTGATCGCAGGTGAAGCCGGTGGCATCACCCAGCACATCGGTGCCTACCAGGTGCACGTTCAGCACGACGGTGTAGACCGCGCGATTACCTTCATCGACACCCCGGGTCACGAGGCGTTTACCGCTATGCGTGCTCGTGGTGCTCAGGTTACCGACCTTGCCATCCTGGTTGTAGCAGCCGACGACGGCGTTATGCCGCAGACCATCGAAGCGTTGAACCACGCTCAGTCTGCCGGTGTGCCAATCGTTGTCGCTGTCAACAAGACCGATAAAGAAGGCGCAAACCCAGCCAAGATTCGCCAGCAGCTCACCGAGTTCAACTTGGTCGCCGAAGAATACGGTGGCGATGTCATGTTCGTCGATGTCTCTGCTCTAACCGGCAAGGGTATGGCCGAGCTTCTAGATGCAGTTCTGCTAACCGCAGACGCCGCTCTAGACATGCGTGCTAACCCAAACAAGGATGCCCGCGGTGTGGCAATCGAAGCGAACCTAGACAAGGGTCGTGGTTCGGTCGCTACCGTTCTGATTCAGTCTGGAACGCTTCGTGTCGGTGATTCAATCGTCGCTGGCGCCGCCCACGGTCGTGTGCGTGCCATGTTCGACGAGAACGGCAATGCTGTCGAAGCTGCCGAGCCAAGTCGTCCGGTTCAGGTTCTAGGTCTGCAGTCTGTGCCTCGAGCCGGTGACACCTTCGTGGTTACCGACGATGAGCGTCAGGCACGTCAGATCGCCGAGAAGCGCGAAGCGGCTGACCGTAACGCACTTCTTGCTAAGACTCGCAAGCGGATCAGCCTCGAAGACTTCACCAAGGCACTCGAAGACGGCAAGGTTGAGTCACTCAACTTGGTCATCAAGGGTGACGTTTCTGGTGCAGTTGAAGCTCTTGAAGACTCGCTACTCAAGATCGAAGTTGACGACTCAGTTCAGCTGCGCATCATCCACCGTGGCGTTGGTGCAATCACCGAATCAGATGTCAACCTTGCAACCGTTGATAACGCAATCATCATCGGCTTCAACGTCAAGCCTGACAACAAGGCCAAAGAGCGCGCAGACCGCGAGGGTGTCGACATTCGTCAATACTCGGTCATCTATGGGGTCCTCGACGACATCGAGAAGGCTCTCAAGGGCATGCTCAAGCCAGAATACGAAGAGGCGCAGCTTGGTACCGCAGAGGTACGCGAACTGTTCAAGTCTTCAAAGGTCGGAACCATTGCTGGTTCGATCGTTCGTTCTGGTTCGATCAAGCGCAACTCACTTGCCCGCGTTCTTCGCGACGGCAAGGTCATCGCTGACAACCTCAAGATTGAGTCGCTAAAGCGCTTCAAGGATGACGCCACCGAGGTCAAGACCGACTTCGAATGTGGTATCGGACTTCAGGGCTTCAACGATCTTCAGCTTGAAGACATCATCGAGACCTTCGAGATGCGCGAAAAGCCTCGCGTCTAAGGATCTGACTGATGGTAGACGTTGCCCGCGCCAGAAAACTGGCCGAACGCATCAAAGTTTTGGTTGCCGAAGCATTAGAGAAGGCCGTAAAGGACCCGGATCTAGGCTTCGTCACCATCACCGATGTGAAAGTTACCCCTGACCTTCAGCACTCGACCATTTTCTACACGGTTTATGGCTCGGCTGAAGACAAGAAGCGCAGCGGTGAAATCATCGACAAGAACCGCGGTTTGATTCGACGTGAGGTTGGCCACAATCTCAACATTCGCCTCACGCCGACCATCGAGTTCATCGCCGATGAGGTTCCCGAGACCGCGGCTCACATGAACGACCTGTTGGCCGAGGCAAAGGCACGCGACGCTGAAGTGGCTCGCATCGCCGCCGAAGCCAAGTGGGCCGGTGAAGAAAACCCTTATAAAGAACCGCGCCAAATCGTAGACGAATACGACGAGGAAGACGAGTAAGTGTCTTCTGGCCTGGTTCTGATCGACAAGCCTTCTGGCTGGACCAGTCACGATGTGGTTGCTCGCCTTCGCAAGATTGCGGGCACCCGTCGGGTCGGCCACGCGGGCACATTAGACCCAATGGCCACCGGGTTGCTGCTGATCGGCATCAACTCGGCCACCAAGTTGCTGACCTTTCTAGTTGGCGAAGATAAGACCTACGAAGCCACGATTCGCCTGGGTGCATCAACCATTACCGACGACAAAGAGTCCGAATTTCTTGAGGTCGCCTCTGCCGCCGCGGTGTCTGCCATCACAATTCAAAAACTGCAAGCTGCCTTGGATGCGCTTCGCGGCGCAATCATGCAGGTGCCAAGCTCGGTTAGCGCAATCAAGGTCGATGGAGAACGTGCCTACGCCAAGGTTCGCTCTGGCGACGAGGTAAAGCTCGCAGCAAGACCAGTCACCATCAAGCGCTTTGAGGTGCTTGGCGAGCCTCGGCTAGTGGTCGAAGGCGAAAACACCTTTCTAGACTTCGATGCCGTCATTGACTGCACCTCAGGAACTTACATCCGGGCTCTCGCTCGCGATCTTGGTGCAAGCCTCGATGTTGGCGGGCACCTCACTGCACTGCGTCGCACCAAAATCGGCAGCTACCTGGTTGAACAGGCCCAGTCGCTAGAAGGTCTAACCCCAGAGTCACTCGAGGTGATCGACATCTCGATGGCCGCCCGCCAGCAATTCGTCGCACGAGAGCTTTCTGAGCAAGATGAAATCGATTTGCGTCATGGCAAGCGCCTCAAGGCAGCGGGTGAAACCGCAGAACCTATCGCCGGTTTTGGTCCCAGCGGAAACCTGGTGGCCATGCTCACCAAATCTGGCAAAGACCTAAAGTCTCTCGTCGTCTTTGCGGGGTCGAACGATGATTAATTGGCTCTACGAATCCCAGCTTTGGGTCTATCTGATTGTCGGTTTGCTGAGTGCATTTTTGGGATTGATCAAGCGCAAACCGAGTGGCCTAACCATCGGTGCGCTGGCCCTTGTCGAGGTCGGGCTCGTTGTTCAACTGGTGGCATCCATTGTTTTGGTGGTCGGGGGAGATCGGGCCAAGCAAGATACAGTCGAATTCTTTGCCTACCTGCTTGTAGCCATGCTCATTCCCGCTGCCGCGGCCTTTTGGGCACTCATTGAGCGCACCCGCTGGTCTACGGTGATCTTGGGTGTAGGCGCGCTCACGGTGGCAGTGATGCTTGTGCGCATGCACCAAATTTGGACCGGAACTAATTAGTTAATTCACCTGCCGTTCACTTAATGAAAAGGTTGCCTTCACATGGCGAAGCGACTATTTAGTCATGACTTTGAACGTCGATCGACCGGTTCCCGAGCGCCGCAAACTCGCAGCCAAGCCATTTTCTAAAGCCGACCGCGTTTTCTTTGGTGTTGCCAGAGCCGCAGCCTTTTCTGCGATCGTCATCGTATCTTTGATTTTGGTTTTCCTGGTCAGCCGTTCGGCATCGACTTTCGCCGAGCAGGGCATCATTGATTTCATCTTTGGTTCGACCTGGGATGCCTCTTTGAGCCCAATCAAAATGCAGCTTTGGCCAATGCTTTGGGGTTCGATCCTCATCTCTCTGATTGGCACGGCACTAGCTGTTCCGATGGCAATTTCAATTGCGTATTTCATCGAGTTCATGGCGCCCAAGCGCGTTGCCAAAGTGGCCACGCTAATCGTCGACCTAATGGCTGCAATCCCGTCGATCGTGTTGGGTCTCTGGGGCGCGTTTGTGTTCACCGACGTGGCTGCTGGTTGGTCTAAGCAGCTCAACGCTTTGTTCGGCTGGATTCCAATCTTCGAAAACAACAGCGACAACTTCTTGCGCAGCCCGTTTATCGCGGGGCTTGTCGTGACAGTGATGATTGTGCCGATCATCGCTTCTATCACCCGTGAAATCTTTAGCCAAATGGACCGCGACATCATCAACGCCTCGCTGGCTCTTGGCGGAAACCGAGAGTCAACTCTTCGAAAGGTGATTTTGCCTACTGCGGGCGGTGGTGTGGTTGGAGGTGTTTTGCTTGGCCTTGGTCGTGCCCTCGGTGAGACAGTTGCCATTCTCTATGTTTTGAACCTGGTTTTCGACACCAACTGGTACCAAATTCTTGAATCAAAGGGTGGCTCGATTGCATCGATGATCATCTCAAAGTTTGGTGAAGCCGGGCCAGAAGAGGTAGGCGGGCTCATGGCCGCTGGTGTGGTTCTTTTTGTCTTCACGCTAATCATCAATGCATTGGCTTCATACATCGTTGCAAAGGCTCAGCCATGGAGAAAGTAATCGACCTAACTCCCGTTCAGCGCCCAAAGGGCAATGAGTCGGCACCCTGGGCCAAGATTGAGCTCAAGACCCGAGCAGCTGTGGTTCTAGCCTCGGTTGTTCCTGGAGCGATAGCCCTAGCAATTTTCTTCGCGACCGGCATCGACTTCATGGCGATGCTGTTCGCCATCTTCATGCCAATTCAAGTTGTTGCTGCTGCCTTGGTCGGAATCCTGGTTTACGGCCGTCGCGGCATTCTTGAAGGCTTGCTTGTTGTAGTGACGATTTTCTTTGCTTCGTTTATTGTCGTGTTGTTGTTCTCCGTCCTATGGTCGGTCATCGACAACGGTTCACGCGCGATTAGCTGGCAGTTCATTTCGCAGAACAACTACTACATCAAGCCGAACACCAGCCTTGACTATGGAGGCGTAGGCCACGCAATTATTGGCTCGCTCTTGATTGTTGGCACTTCGACCATAATCACCGTGCCAATGGGGCTTGCTACTGCTGTGTACCTCACCGAAACCCAGGGCAAAACCAAGGGCATCATCCGCACCCTCCTGCAGGCCATGTCGGGGCTTCCATCTGTAGTGTCTGGTCTGTTCATCTACGCGGCATTCATCGCCTCGGGTATTACCAGCTACGCGGGATGGACTGGTTCTCTAGCGCTCATTCCACTGATGCTTCCAACGGTTGCGAGGGTGTCCGAAGAGGCGCTTCGTTTGGTTCCTCAAGAGCTTCGCAACGGTGCCCTAGCTCTTGGAGCACCGGTATGGCGAGCCTTCATGATGGTAACCCTTCCTGCCGCGCGGTCAGGAATGGTGACAGCCGTACTTCTCGGAATTGCCCGAGTCATCGGTGAGACTGCGCCTTTGGTGCTAACAACTTTTGCCGCTGACCGAACAAACTTGAATCTATTTGGTGGGGCTATGGCATCGCTACCTACCTACCTATTTGGCTTCATTTCGATGGGTTTCGAAGAAAGCCTCCAACGCGCATGGGGAGCTGCCCTCGTCATCATGATCCTCGTAGCAATCCTGTTCACCACCGCGCGACTTGCGTCACGCACCCGCTCTCAGGTCAGAAAGTAAAGCGAAAATGACACTAAACAACTCGCACCTTCGCTCAGAAGACGTAAACGTCTGGTTTGGTGAGCGTCACGTTCTAAAAAACGTCTCACTCGAGTTCCCCAGCAACCAGGTCACCGCGCTAATCGGCCCTTCGGGCTGCGGCAAGTCGACCTTCATTCGCACTCTCAACCGCATGCACGAGCTAATCCCGTCGGCTGGTTTCGGCGGCAAGGTTCTGCTCGACGGTGAAGACATCTATGGTGAGGGTGTTGACCCGGTTAAAGTGCGCCTCAAGGTCGGCATGGTTTTCCAAAAGCCAAACCCGTTCCCGACTATGACTATCAAAGAGAACGTGCTGTCTGGGCTCAAGCTGTCTGGCCGCAAGTCCGACAACGCTTCAGAGCTTGTCGAGACCTCGCTTCGTCGTGCATCTATCTGGAACGAAGTCAAGGATCGTCTCAACGACCCGGCAATCTCACTTTCGGGCGGACAACAGCAGCGTTTGTGTATCGCTCGATCGTTGGCTATGGACCCAGAGGTACTTTTGATGGATGAGCCTTGTTCGGCCCTAGACCCTGGCTCTACTCGTCGAATCGAGGAGACCATTCTTGAACTGGCTCCTCAGATGACCATCGTCATCGTTACTCACAACATGCAGCAGGCTCAGCGTGTTGCAGACCAGACTGCGTTCTTCTTAGCCGAAGATGGCAACCCCGGTCATGTGGTTGAGTTTGGTCGCACCGAGCAGGTATTTGAGCAGCCAATTGACCCACGCACCAACGACTACGTCAACGGTCACTTCGGGTAACCAATTGTTCACTTTGGCTTTGCCTCAAGGCAACCCAAACCGTTCATTCGGTTAACTTCAGAATCGTTCAATAGAAGTGTCGAAAGACCAACATCTATCAAGGAGAAACAAATGAAACGCTCTCTAACTGGCATCATCGCAGCGGTTGCGCTAGCCGGCACCGTGGCACTAGTTGGCCCAGCTGCAATGGCCAAGGAGACTCTCAAGTCATCTGGCAGTTCTTATGCGAACGCCATGATGCAGGCATGCAAGACTCACTACTCAGAAGCTGACCTTGTCTACACTTCAACCGGTTCAGGTACTGGCCGTTCGCAGTTCAAGTCTGGCGCTACCAACTTCGGCATGTCGGACTCTCCTTACAAGGCCGGCGATGCTCCAGCTAAGATGACCTACGTTCCATTGGTTGGCGGCCCAATTGCCATTGTTTACAACGTTCCTGGTCTAACCAAGGTCAACCTTACCGCTCCAATCATTGCCGACATCTACCTTGGCAACATCACCAAGTGGAACGACAAGTCGATTGTCGCAATCAACAAGGGTGCAAAACTTCCGGCTCAGACCATTCAGCCGGTCTACCGTCAGGACTCATCGGGTACCTCAGAGAACTTCACCGCTTACCTAGCCCAGGCTGCTGCCGGCAAGGGTTTCAAGGCTGCTTCAACCTTCAACACTATTTCGGGTGTCAAGGGAACCGCTGCCAACCAAAACACCGGTGTCACCACTGCGGTTAAGAACACCAAGTACTCGATTGCTTACGCAGACCTCTCAGACGCTATGGCTCAGAACCTATCGACTGCCTGGTTGAAGAACGGTGTTGGTCAGTTCATCAAGCCGTCCGTTCGATCTTCGGCCGCATTCCTTTCAAAGCAGATTGTTTCAAAGAAGGGTCTAGTTAACTTCCAGTACACCGCCCCAGTAAACGGTGGATACAACGCGTCACTGGTTGCTTACGCACTTGCTCCAGCTGGTCGCAACGGCTCTTCAGACAAGCTGATCGCAGGTTACCTCAAGGACTACGTGAACTCATGTGCTCCTGCAGAGGCGGCCAAGCTAGGCTACGTAGCAATCACCGGTGACCTGAAGAAGACTGCTCTAAGCCTTATCGATCTAATCGCGGGTTAGTCGATTCAAGTCCAACGGGGGAGAGCACGGCCAGAAATTGGCCGTGCTCTTCACTAGTTTCAAAAAAAAGAAATTCAGGAGTCACAGATGTTTGCAAAAGCCTTAACCGCTTCGTTGCTTGCCGTTGGTTTGTCGGTTGGCCTAACGGCATGCGACCCTCCAATGCCTCCCGACGTTCTCGCAGCACTTACAGAGCAGGTTGTGACCTGTGTTCCGGGCGAGGTAGGCGTGGCTTTTCCTGACTCACTGGCGGACCTAACCTCAAGCTGGCAGGGTTCCCTTGCAGAGTCCTGCGGTGACATGTCTCTAGTCTCTCTTGCCAGCGACGATCCAAATGCAGATGTGATTATCTCTGATTCAGGCTTCATCGATGCTGCTTGCACCCCATTTGAACAGGTTCCATTTGCTCAAGACGGTTCGGTCTTGGTGTTCCTAAATTCCGAGGTTGCCTCACTCGACATAACGCCGGCAATCGTGGCCGGAATTCTCTCAGGCAAAATCAGCGACTGGAGCGACCCCGAAATCACCAAAGCCCTGGGAGGAGTGGCTCTTAGCCCACTCGCAATAAAGGTGCTGCCTAATGTGCAGGCCAATGCTTTGGCTGCAACCGAAAAATGGTTGGCCGAAAGTGGCCTGACTCTAACAAAGTCAAAGTTCAAGGCCATTAACTTCGATGATGGAAGTGCACTCATGGCGATGGCCGAGGGCGAGGTGGCACTCACCACGCTATCTGCCGCCAATTACAACTACTCGGCTATGGCGAGCGTTGCAGTTGACGGTGAGGTTTTGCCTTATCTTGGTGGCTTTACTGTCGATGCCGTCCTCTGTGGTGAAGACACTTTGGTCAAGCGCGCCGTGGTTAAATACCTGTTGCGTCAGGACTCTCAGGGTGCTTTGCTCTCTGGGGTAGTTCTGCCCCTCGCTGATGAGTTGCGCCTCGAATCGGTTACCAAGGTTTCAAAGGGTCTGCCAGTTCCAAGCGATTTGCCAACGCCTGAGCAGTAGGCGCAACTTGATTGGTTAGGCTTGTCAAATGGCTAAAACCAACAAGGCAAAGGGCGCTGGGCGCCTGTTAATTGCCGTTTACGCGGTATTTGCAATCTCCGCAACGGCTAGGGCTTTGTATCAACTTTTTCGCGAATTCGAACAAGCGCCGTTGGCCTACTCTCTTTCTGCGATCTCAGCCTTGATCTACATTGTGGCGACAATCGCTTTGGCAAAATCGGCTCCAATCTGGTCAAAAATCGCTTGGATTGCTGTCTCGCTTGAACTGCTCGGAGTCATTGCCGTCGGCGTTCTGAGTTTCACCCATCCGGAACTTTTCGCTCACCCTTCGGTCTGGTCAAAGTTTGGCCAGGGCTACGGTTACATCCCGTTGATCCTTCCGATTTTGGGTCTCGTTTGGCTTCGCCGCTCTGGGGCTAAAAAGTGATTCAGTGGTCAAGCATTGACAGCGTTCCAGGCGATTTTGCTGACACCGCAGTAACCATCGGCAAGTTTGATGGTGTACATCTTGGTCACCTAAAACTTTTGGCAGAGCTAACCGAAGCCGCAGAGCAGGCCGGATTGTCTGCTGTCGTGGTTACATTCGATCGCCACCCAGATGCCTTGCTCAACCCATCGGCCGCCAAGTTACCTCTGATTGGGCCGCTGCAAAAGCGCCATCTCTTGCTTGAAGCCGGTGTTGATGCGACTTTAACCTTGCCTTTCGACGAAACCCTTTCGTCACTCTCGCCAGCAGATTTTGTCGACACAATTTTGGTCAAAACCCTGCGCGCAAAGATCGTTTTGGTCGGCGAGGGTTTCCGTTTCGGCCACCACGGTGCGGGTGATGTTGCGACCCTGCGACAACTCGGCGCTCAACATGGCTTCCTGGTTCGCGAGGTCTCTCACGCGGCTATCGATGGCGAGAAAGTCTCGACCACTCGCATCCGTGAAATCTTGGATGAGGGCAACGTGGCCAAGGCCTCGAGCATGCTAGGCCGTGACCACATCAACACGGGCATCATCGAGCATGGCCTAAAGATCGGCCGAACCATCGGTTTTCCAACCGCCAATCTTTCTCGCAGCGCAGAGGGTTATTTGCCCTTGGATGGCGTTTACGCCGGCTGGCTCTATGCCGATGGGCAGCGCTACCCAGCTGCGCATTCGGTCGGCATCAATGAGACCTTTCAGGCCGTGCCACGCTTAGTCGAATCGCATGTTCTAGATCGCAAAGACCTAGATCTTTACGACAAAGTTGTGACCCTCGAATACATCGAGTTCGTTCGGCCGTCTGCAAAATTCAACGGAGTTGAAGAACTTATCGAGGCAATAAATTGCGACCTCGACAAAATCCGTGAAATTCTTGGTGTCGACAGTCGGGTTTAGCGGCTAATTCGCGCGAGCAGATCATCGATCGATGCCAGCCAAGCCGATTCATCTTCGGTGATTTTTTTGAACTCTATTGAGGTCTTGCTCGTTGAACCGAGGTCTCTGAATTTCACCGAGATTAGACCAAACTCTTCGGTGGCTAGTTCAATGCTTTTCGGCACCCGAATGCTGGTGAACGCTCCGGCTCGGGTTTGCCCGGCCGCATCCTGGTAACT
>JBEGSA010000003.1:0-71940 GCA_041180145.1 Actinomycetota bacterium
CAAGCTCCGACTCCTCGAGTTTGCGAATCGCGTGATCGAGACTCTGCGGAAGCGGCTGAATTCCCATGGCACGACGCTCGGCGTCATTTAGGGACCACACGTTGTCTTCGGTCTCCGAAGGTAGTTGATATTCCTCCTGGATTCCCTTTAGACCTGCGGAGAGTAGCAATGCATAAGCGAGGTAAGGGTTGGCGGCTGAATCTATGGCGCGGTACTCGATGCGCGAGCTTTGCCCCTTAGCCGGCTTGTAAAGCGGAACGCGAATCAGGGCCGAGCGGTTGTTGTGACCCCAACAGACAAAGCTCGGTGCTTCACCGCCGCCCCATAGCCGCTTGTATGAATTGACGTATTGATTGGTCACCGCGGTAATTTCGGGAGCGTGACGCAATAGACCTGCAATGAAGTGTTTAGCTGTCTTTGAAAGGTGGTACTGCGAACCTGCTTCGAAGAAGGCGTTGGTGTCGCCTTCAAACAGCGACATGTGGGTATGCATGCCAGAACCCGGGTGTTGAGTGAACGGCTTAGGCATGAACGTGGCGTAAACACCCTGTTCGATAGCAACTTCTTTGATGACGGTTCTGAAAGTCATGATGTTGTCAGCCATGGTTAGCGCATCGGCGTAACGAAGGTCAATCTCGTTCTGACCTGGGCCACCCTCGTGGTGGCTAAATTCCACGCTGATGCCCAGTTGCTCGAGCATAGACACCGCACGGCGTCTAAAGTCGTGAGCAGTTCCACCTGGAACATTGTCAAAATAGCCAGCCTTGTCGACCGGAACAGGCTCACCGTCAGGACCTAACTCGGTTGACTTAAGAAGGTAGAACTCGATCTCTGGGTGAATGTAAAAAGAGAAACCAAGATCTGAAGCCTTAGCCAGCGCGCGACGAAGCACATTGCGGGGGTCGGCGGCGGCTGGCTGGCCGTCTGGAGTTTGAATGTCGCAGAACATGCGAGCCGTTGGTTCGATTTCACCACGCCACGGCAGTATTTGGAACGTACTTGGGTCAGGCTGTGCCAACATGTCGGCTTCGTAGGTGCGAGCAAGGCCCTCGATGGCAGAACCATCAAAGCCAAGGCCCTCCGCGAATGCACCCTCAACTTCAGCCGGCGCAATAGCGACAGACTTTAGAGTTCCGGCAACGTCGGTGAACCATAGACGAATGAATTTAACATTGCGCTCTTCAATAGTGCGAAGCACGAAATCACGTTGTTTGTCCATCGGGTGTTCCTCTCTCTCCCTGCTACTAGGCTAATGGGTATGCCGAAACTTCGCTTAGCGTTGGCCCAGACAAATCCCGTCGTTGGCCAGCTTTCTGAGAACTTGAACGCCTGCTTTGACATGGTCAAGAACGCTGCCGAACATGGCGCGAACATCGTCTTGTTTGGAGAGATGGCGGCTACCGGCTACCCAATCGAGGACCTAGCAATCCGAAACAGATTTATTCTCGACGCCGCGAGTTCTATTGAGGCGTTTGCATCGAAGTTGCTTAACTCCGGGCTTGGCGACACTGCTGTGATAATCGGACACCCTGCGCCCGTCAAAAGTGACTCACAGCGTTCGGGCTGGGCTGGCGCAATGAACTCAGCTTCGATTATTTTCGGCGGCAAAGTGCACGCACAATATTCGAAGCACCATCTGCCTAACTATGGTGTTTTTGACGAATACCGAAACTTCAAACCGGGTTCCGATCTTGTTGTGTTTGATCATTCGGGCCTTAAATTTGGCATCGCAATCTGTGAAGACATCTGGCAAAGCGGAGGCCCAGTGTCTGGCATGAAAAAGGCCGGAGTCGATTGCCTTCTAGTGCTCAATGGCTCCCCGTTTGAGGTCACCAAGGGCGACGAACGGCTCGAGGTGATTCAAGATGTGGCCAGGGATCAGGATTGCGCAATTGCCTATGTGAATCTCGTTGGCGGACAAGATGATCTCGTGTTTGACGGCGGCAGTCTGATGGTTGATGCGTCTGGGAAGGTCGTTGGGCGAGGTAAGCAGTTTGCCAACGATTTGGTGATCTTTGACCTGATCGACAAGAACAACATTGAACCGGTAAAAGCCTCACCCGCCGATAAGCCGGATGAACTTTGGCAAATTTGGCAGGCATTGGTCACCGGATTGCGCGATTATGTCGATAAGAATGGCTTCAAATCCGTCATTCTTGGCCTCAGTGGAGGAATTGACTCTGCAGTCTGTGCCGCGCTTGCAGTTGATGCAATTGGTCGGAGTAGGGTTTTCGGCGTCTCGATGCCCAGCAAGTATTCATCTGAGCATTCGAAGTCAGATGCCTTCGACTTGGCAACCCGTTTGGGCATAGATTGCCGAACCGAGCCCATCAAGGGTTTGGTTAAGCCGGTTGAAAAACAACTTAAGGCTAAAGACTTAGCCTCAGAGAACCTTCAGGCGAGAATGCGCGGAGTTATTCTCATGACTCTCAGCAACCTTGAGGGTCACCTTGTACTCACCACTGGAAATAAATCGGAACTAGCCGTTGGCTACAGCACAATTTATGGCGACTCGGTTGGCGGTTTTGCCCCACTGAAGGATGTTGAAAAGACCCTCGTCTGGACCCTCGCTCAATGGCGCAATAACTTCGCGCTAGCTTCGGGTGAAATCGAACCGATTCCAAAGAACTCAATCGAAAAACCGCCATCGGCAGAATTGCGGCCGGGGCAAGTTGACCAGGACAGCCTGCCACCGTATGACCTGCTAGATGGAATCCTGGCAGCATACATAAACGAACGATTGTCTCGAGAAGAGATAACCAGTCGTGGCTATGACGAGGAAACGGTCACCAAGATTACAAATCTTGTTGACCGAGCCGAATGGAAGCGGCGCCAGGGAGCAATTGGACCGAAAATAACCAGCACGTCATTCGGTCGCGACCGCAGAATGCCAATAACGAATAAATATTCAGGATAGTAAGGAAGATAATGGCTGCAGATAAGTTGATTTCATCAGGCGGACCTTGGGAAAGCGTAATCGGCTACTCGCGTGCAACGGTTGCCGGTGATTACGTTCACGTCTCAGGTTCAACAGCAACTGTAGGTGGGGTTCTTCAAGCCGAAGGCGACGCATATGGTCAAACTCTTGTTGCGTTGAACGAAGTTATCGCACCGGCTCTTGCTCAGGCTGGCTACACCCTTGCCGACGTTGTTCGTAGCCGCGTTTACCTCTCGCGCGCAGAAGATATGGACGCTGTTGGAAAAGCTCATGGAGAAGTTTTTGGCGAGATTCGCCCCGCAGCAACGATGCTTGCTGGAATTCAGTTCATCAACCCCTCAATGTTGGTTGAGATCGAAGTAGACGCCTGGAAGCGTAGCTAGTGTCAAACTTCACACCCAGCAAGGTACGAACTAGCACGCTGGCTGAGCTCAAGGCCTCCGGCAAGAAATTTAGTTGCCTAACCAGTTATGACTCGCTCACGGCGGCAATCTTTGACGAGGCTGGAATCGACGTTCTTCTTGTGGGAGATTCCGCAGCTGACAACGCCCTTGGCTACAGCACTACCCTGCCAATAACCGTAGAAGAAATGATCCCCTTCGCACGCGCCGTAGCCGGCGCGGCCAAACGAAGCCTCGTAGTAGTGGATCTTCCATTTGGCAGTTATGAGACTGGCGCGGAAGATGCTCTTAGAAATTCGATCCGAATCATCAAGCAATCTGGCGCAGCGGCTGTAAAGCTGGAGGGCGGCCGGGAGCGGTCTGCTCAGATTGAAGCCATCGTGTCTGCGGGCATACCGGTCATGGGTCATCTTGGCTTTACCCCCCAAAGTGTGAACTCGCTTGGTGGATTCAAGGTTCAGGGTCGAGGCGACAAGGCTGAACTGCTAATGCAGGACGCACTTGCTTTAGAAAAGGCTGGCGCTTTCGCCATCGTTCTCGAATTGGTGCCGACCGATATAGCCGGAGCAGTCTCCGAAGCATTATCAATTCCAACAATCGGTATCGGCGCCGGCCCCAAGACTGATGGCCAAATATTGGTCTGGACTGACTTCGCAGGATTGTCTGGGCACAAGCCTCGAAAATTCGTAAAGCAATTTGCCCAAATGCGCGGGATGCTTGTCGAAGCAGCGGCTAGCTATAAAAAAGAAGTTGAAAATGCCAGCTTCCCCGACGAAAATACTTCATTCGCCGAATAGGCTGTGCCTCGAGCCAGGCTCTAATCCTCTATCTCGGAATCTTGCCAGGCCTTAGTTCGCGCCTTAATCGTGTCTAGGGCGGCGGCAGCATCCTTGCTATTGGAAAACGGACCAACTCGATGAGGCGCTGGTGACTTCAGGCCTTTCTCAACTTTTAGTGTCTTTAGGTTGAACCAGTATTGCGGGTCTTCGTTTTGCTCACTCGAATTCTTTGCCATAGAAATAGACTTTAGTCATGCCTCGCGATGCCAAAACCGGATTACTAATTCCCGGCAAACTATCAGCGACCCGCACTGTGCCAACAAGCATAGCCAGACCAGAGTATGTCGGTAAATCAGCGCCCTCTAATTGGACCGGCGGTCATGTTCGAACTCTGACCGAAATTGAAAAAATTCGGAAAGCGGGACGCATAGCAGCGCAGGCGATAGCCTTGGTTGGAGAACACGCTAGGCCAGGCGTTACAACGGACGAACTTGATCGAATCGGTCACGAATTTCTGATTTCTCAGAACGCCTACCCTTCTACACTCGGCTATCGAGGTTTTCCCAAGTCGCTCTGCTCGTCGATCAATGAGGTCATTTGCCACGGGATCCCTGATGACACCGTGCTCGAAGATGGAGACATCCTCAATATCGACATCACCGCCTTTTACGAAGGCTTTCATGGCGACAGTAACGTGACGTTCAAAATTGGGAATGTCAGTCCCGAGGTAAGCGATCTCGTTGACAGAACGCTCGAAGCCATGATGCGAGGCATAAATTCAGCGGTTCCAGGCCGTCAGGTGAACATCATCGGTAGAACTATAGAAACCTACGCGCGGCGTTTCGGCTATTCCTCAGTGCGCGATTTCACCGGGCACGGTATCGGCGAAGCCTTTCACTCGGGGTTAGTAATCCCGCACTACGACTCAGCACCGCTGTTCGACGATGAGATCAAGGTTGGCATGGTGTTCACAATTGAGCCCATGCTTACTCTTGGTGGCTACGAGTGGGACATGTGGCCCGATGGTTGGACCGTCGTGACAAAAGATAAAAGCCTAACCGCCCAGTTCGAACACACAATCGCCATCACAGAAAATGGCCCAGAAATCTTAACCCTTCCCTGAACGAAAGAATCTCATGGCAAAACGCGCAATCGGCATCGACATTGGTGGAACCGGCATAAAAGGTGCCCTCGTCAATGTGAAAGATGGAACACTGATCGGCGAACGAGTTCGTTTCGCTACGCCGGAAGGCGGTAAACCGAGAGAAATTGCCGATGTTGTCAAAAAGATTGTCGAACAATTGCATCCGGGAAAACTGAGCGTACCCGTTGGAATTTGTTTTCCAGCTGTTGTCAAGAACGGGCGAACCATGTCGGCGGCCAACATCTCAAAAGAATGGATTGGCCTCGATGCCGAAACCCTCTTTGAAGAAACTCTTGGCAAACACGTTCACATCATCAATGACGCTGACGCCGCCGGTGTTGCCGAAGTTAAATTCGGCGCTGCTAACAAGCGCAAAGGGCTGGTCTTTATGTGCACACTGGGCACCGGTATCGGTACCGCTCTCTTTGTAAATGGCGATCTGGTGCCGAACGCCGAGCTAGGTCACCTCGAGATCGATGGCGTCGACTATGAGACCAAGGCCGCATACTCGGCCAAGGAACGCGAAGATCTTTCTTTTGCAGATTGGGCAAAGCGCCTACAGAAGTATTTTGAGACAGTCGAAAGGCTCTTCTCGCCCGATTTAATCGTTATCGGTGGAGGAATCTCAAAGCAACACAACGAATTCATTCCGCTGTTGAAGCTTTCTGCCGAGATCGTTCCTGCTGCGAAACGAAACAACGCTGGAATCCTTGGCGCGGCTGCGCTGGCCTATAAAAACCGCGAAGACTAGTGGATGGGCCGGCTGATACGCCGGGTTTTGTGCCTATTGCTAGGTGACGATCATCTATCTAATGCCAGTGTTGCCACTGACCTCAAGCGGTCTACCCGAGATCAAGAGCGAGCAGCTCATAAGATCTCTATCTGACCTTGCTCCCGACGAGGTTTACATAGCCGGAAAACTCACGCAATCCGCTGGTGGTCTCTTACACCACCGTTTCACCCTTACCGCAAAGCGGCGGTTTACTTTCTGTTGCACTATCTCGCAGGTTACCCTGGGTGGCCGTTAGCCACCGTCGCGCTCTTTGGAGCCCGGACGTTCCTCGACATTGCTGCCGCGATCGCCTTGCCGACCCATCCAAGTTCAAGGTTACGGCAATGACCAAGTTCTACAAATGAGAAGTTGAATTTAGGGTGAGAAGTTCGGCAGCCTGGTCGCCCCAAAACCTGATAATGCTTATCGAGCAGGGGGAAATTTGAGGTCTCCAGTAGGCTTCTGGGCCGGCATTCATGGCCGAGCGAACAAAGCCACGAATGGGCATAACATGAGCAACGACCACCACTGTCTTTCCAACATGTTTGCTAAGTATGTCTCGTCGTCCAGCCTGAATTCGACCGTCGAAAACCTCTAGTGATTCACCGTTTGGTGGTGAAATCGACCAAGAGCCCCGCCATGCTTCGAACTCCTCTGGCCACTTGCTTCTTACTTCATCGGCGGTATGTCCGTCCCAATCGCCAAATGATATTTCCTGAATCTCGGGCATCAACTCGACACCTAGAGATAACTCGTTGGAAATGATATTTGCTGTGTCGACAGTTCGCTGTAGCGGCGAGGTGATGATCGCCGACACGGGCGAGAGGTGAGACCAAGGGCCCGAATTACCAATCTGAGCCAGCGCTTTGGCAACGTTGTGCGCGTCACCACGACCGGCATC
Organism: Actinomycetota bacterium; assembly: GCA_041180145.1. Classification (GTDB taxonomy): domain Bacteria; phylum Actinomycetota; class Actinomycetes; order Actinomycetales; family Microbacteriaceae; genus Rhodoluna. The sequence goes on from JBEGSA010000003.1 coordinate 6,936, forward strand.
AGAAAGGCCGGGGTTCTGGCCACCGCTGCCTGAAATTCGTTTCGATTCGGTCAAATGGGTTCGACCGTGCCGCACCAAAATTACTGTGGTTAGCCCTTTGCTCACATGACCAGGAGCACGAACCGAACTAGGCAGAAATTGATCAAACTCAACGGTAGAAGCACGAGGTGGTTGTGATGACGAGGCAACATCAGAGTCGGCCCTATCGTCCATAGCCTTGTTGGCAAGTGCATCTGCTCGAGAGTTTTCTTCGCGCGGAATCCATTGCCAACGTATTTGCTTGCCTCGCGCAATAGCCTGCACCTCGGCACCCAGTTGAATCATGTCTGGATGTTTGATCTTCCAGCGACCCGCCATCTGCTCGATGACTAATTTCGAATCCATTCGGACGAGGATTCTGGCATCGGCATTGATTGAGATTGCGCCTTCGAGACCAGCTTTCAGCGCGATGTACTCGGCAACGTTATTTGTCGCGACACCAATGAATCTGGCAACCTCGAGAATCACTTCTCCTGTATCAGCATCGATGACAACAGCACCCGAACCAGCTGGTCCAGGGTTTCCTCGTGAGCCGCCATCGGCTTCAATTATGAGATTTTGCGGTAGCTTCATCGAATTAGGATCGCTTGGCATTCGGGGCAGGTTGCAAGTTGATTTTTAGCAAGACCCGAAACCTCGGCATAGGCGCTCGCGCCCAGACTAATGCGGCAAGCTCCGCATTCCCGACCGACAAGTCGGGCAACTGGCATGCCACGAGCTGCCTTCTTTTCGAAAAGCTCAAGTAGGTCCGAAGCGATTCGCGATGCCTGCTGGGCTCGATCTTGAATCTGCAAATCCAGGCCAGAACGCAACTTCAAGAGTTGCTGCTCATTTGCGCTCAAGGCAACTTCTAAATCGGCATCAACCAGGTGTTTCTGAGCCGCGATTGCCTCATACTCTGATTGAGCGCTCTCTTTTCGCTCGAGGATGTAAAGCTCGGCATCTTCTAAGTCAGACTTTCGTGCAGCCAATGACACTAACTCAGACTGAATCCCCTGTGCGTCTTTTGGCGAGTTAGTGCCTGCTAGGCGCTCTTTGTCTTTGGCAATTCGTTGCTCAACCAGCTGAAGATCTGTTTCAGCGCGCTTGAGTTCTAGTTCGATTGAATCAAGCAAGTTGCGAGCATCAATGACCTTGCTAGCCAACTCCAACTGCAAACTGCGTTCAGTTGCATACTGTGCAGGATCTGAAAGTTCGGCGATGGCTCGACGGCTGCGCATGATCTCAACATCTAGATTCGCAAGCGCGAGCAAATCCAACTGTGCGGCTTCGGTGGCTTCCATTGCTTTAGTGCTTCTCCTACTGAGTGACTACGAAGTCCCACGGATCTGTGCGGATGTGGCTAACGACAAACTGAATTTCTGAGAATTTCGCCGCAAGTTGACCTGCGGCAACTTCTAGCCATAGCCACTCGGCTGCCCAGTGCGAAACATCGATGATTGCAGGGCCGCCTCCACCCACAATAGCTGACTCCCTGACGTCTTGAACCACGTGGTGGCGCAGATCGGAGGTCAAATAGACATCTGCGGAAACCTCGATCGCACGTTCGATAAACGAGTCGCCGGCGCCGGCACACAAAGCGACCTTGCGGACGGGTTGTTCGTAATCACCGGCTACTCGCACGCCAGATGCGGTTGAGGGCAGAACCCCGGCAACAAATCTGGCGAAATTGCCGAGCGAAATTGCCTCGGGTAGAACGCCGATACGGCCGTGGCCAACCGTAGAGCCGTCGGAGATCAAAGGTTCGATGTTTGAAAGCCCGATTGCCTTAGCTAGAGTGTCCGAGACCCCATTCTCAACGATGTCCGCGTTGGTGTGGGCAGCGTAAATTGCTACATTCGAGCGAATTGAGCGAGTCAGGGTTGAACCCTTTGCGTTGTCGGCACTTACAGATGAGACTCCGCGCATGATGAATGGGTGATGTGCCAAAACCAGATCAAACCCACCGTCGATGGCCTCCTCGATAACCTCAGAAGTCACATCTACGGTTAAAAGCACACGGCTTATGCGATCTTGTGAGCTGCCGGTAACTAGGCCAGGTGCATCCCAGGCTTCTGCGCCGGTTAGTGGCCAGAGCGACTCAAATTCCGAGATAAGTTGACCGAGTAAAGCAGCCATTAGTCTGCCAACCCGAAAATGTCTTTTAGATCGTTTCGGCGAGCTTCAAGAGAAAGCACCTCTGCTTCTTGACGCTTAATTCTCGGTATGCCAAGCAAGGCAGGCAGAAGCAGGCCAATGGCCAGAGCTACGACGATTGCAAAATTGCTTAGCTGCCAGAAATTCGCGGAGGCTTCGGTTGCGAAGTATCCGAGCCAGTTGAACTCAGGCAACTTCGAAATCGTAAAGCCCCAGCCAATCACACTCGCGATGAGCCAACCGATGAGGTTGATCCAATTCGCAGATTTATAGAAGCCGTAGCTTCTCGAAAGCGAAACCTCGTGATACGCAATGCGTCGAATCAAAATGTCGCAGGTGAAAATGCCTGCCCATGCTGCTGTCGGCACGGCAATAACTAGACAGTATCCACCGAGGTTGTACCAAAGATCTGTGTTTGAAAGGCGACCGGCGGCGAATATTGCAAAGCCGATGACAAAAATGGCAACGATTGGGTGCAGCAGAAGCGGTTTGATGTTCACACCTAGAGTTCGCAACGAATGAGATGTCGAGTAGAACGCCATAGCTCCCCCAACAACAACTGCGATCGCTATCGATGCCACAACTGGAAAAAGAGTGAACGGATTCGACGCAGCGAGACCAATTAGGAAATTCTGTGAAAACTGTAGCTTCACAGGGTCGCTCAGCGATTCAAAGTAGGCAAAGCCGAAGATCGAGATCAGGAACGGGATAACCGCGACCGCAAGGAAAACCCAAGATACAACCTTGACTCCAAGCTGATCCGAACCTAGCCTGCGGGCATAATCGGCTCCAGCGCCAACCCAAAGTAGGCCCGTGCAGGCGAAGACAAGCGCTGCGGCCCCTAGTGTTGCCAGCCAACCCCCACCTTCAACCGAAGTCAAGGCTTCGAACCTAATCGAAGGAAGCATGAGTGTCATCGAGACTAAAACAGCAACGAATCCGGCTACGGCACCCCATTTCTGGGTCGAGTAGAGCAGGTTACCCCCGCGAATTGCTACAAGCGAAGCAAAAACTCCAAGTACAACTAGAGAAACTAAAACGATCCAAAGAGTTGGGTTCTCGCCAGAAATCACCAACGGATCGTTGGTAGCTGAAGATGTAGTGACTATTGGGATGAGGGCGAATATGCTTACGGCGGCCAGAATCCGAGTAATCACTAGAACAACTGCTGGAACAGCGTTAGCCCTTACACCAAATGCAGCTCTCGACAGCATGAGAGTGCCAAGACCGCTTCTCTTGCCTGCGAGAGCCCCAACCGCAACCAGCGCGCCAGACGCTGCGAAACCCAGCGCAAGTGCAAGAGCGCCTTGGCCAAATGACAGATTCGCTTGCGAGAGTAAAACGGCTAATCCCATCGGCAATACTGATCCGCCGAGTGTCGCCCACGACCAGAATTGAGAGCTGGCTAGGCTGCGGGCCTCGCGCTTGACCTTTGACGTTCGTTGAGCTTTTACACCCTCAGGTTTCACCGATTGAGCCATGTCCGATTCGTAGGAATCCGATGCAATTTCACCGCGTTCAACCTTTACCACTGGAATTTCAGGCTTGGCGTTCAACGAAGATCCTGAATCGATGGTGCGCGGGGCAGCAACAGGAGCAAATTCGACGTTTGAATCCTGGATGTTTATCGAATCTGTGCGGTCAGCCAGCACCTGCTCTTGCCCCGCGGTGAATTCCTCTTCTTCAGATCCGAGGTCTTCAAAAACCTGGTTCGCAGGAATCGGAGACGATATCTGTTGCACGGCAAGATTTGCGACCACATCTTCAATTAGCAATGGCGGCTCGCTCGGCTTTGGTTCTTCAGCGATTGCGGTCTTTGGCAATTCCAACAATTCAAGACCACGCTGTTGACGTTCACGGTTGATCGCTTGTATCGCTTCCGGACTGCCCGTTGAAAGTAGTTCCGCTTCCCAGCCTGCAAACTCCAATTTTTCGGATTCACGAAGCGCAGCCTGCTCTTCGAGCAGATTCATTGCGGCAAGAATCCCCGCTTCATCTGCTTGCGCGATGGTGAGCGCTTCTTGAAGTTGCGCATCCGTTAGCGAACGTCGAACGGGAGGCGTGAAGCGTGAATCATCCATACCGAAAATACTAATGCCGGGGCACCTAAGTACCCCGGCATTACCGTTTTGTGGGCCCTACCGGGCTCGAACCGATGACATCCACGGTGTAAGCGTGGCGCTCTACCAACTGAGCTAAAGGCCCCTCTTTCGAGAGGTTGCGTCTAACGCAACTCCGAAAGCCTATCCCAAAAAGATAACGAGCCGCAAGTCTAGAGCGCTGCCAATGCCTTCTTGTATTCGTCTAGGTTGCGGGCTTGGCCTGGAGCCGTGATGAACTTGGCAACCAACTCGCCATCCTTGTTGATAACAAAGGTTGCGCGGTTTGCAAAGCCGTGTTCTTCTAGAAACACTCCGTATTGCTTAGCCACGCCGCCGTGTGGCCAGAAGTCAGCCAAAACATTGAACTCGTACTTCTCCTGCTCGGCGAATAGCTTCTGAACGAACTTTGAATCAACAGAGATAGCTAGTAACTCCACTGATGCGTCTTGGAACGCAGCGAAGTTATCCCGCAACTCGCAAAGTTCACCGGTGCATATTCCCGAGAATGAGAGCGGGTAAAAGACAACAACCACATTCTTTTTGCCACGGAAATCGCTGAGTTTCACGCTTTCGCCGAACTGATTGACAAGTTCGAAATCTGGAGCCTGGTCGCCGATGATTAGGGTCATAATCAAAATTCCTTCTAAAAATACGTTGTTTCGTCTAGGCAACTAGCAAAACACACAAATCATTCCACCGACTCGTCATAAACTTCTATAAGGCTTTACAAAGCCTGAAATCTTTGTCCATCCCCCAGAAAGAGGATGTCGGTGTCGATTAACAACCAGGATGCATTCGCGGTCAGTAACCCAGACCAAGACCCACAGGAAACTTCTGAATGGCTTGAGTCTCTAGATGCAGTGGCGCGAGTCCACGGCCGCGGCCGCGCCCGCGAGATCATGATGAACCTACTTCGTCGTTCACACGAGCTGCAACTCAATGTTCCAAACGTTCCGACTACCGACTACCTAAACACCATCGCGCCAGAAAACGAGGCCGAGTTTCCTGGTGACGAAAAGATCGAGCGCACCTATCGCGCCTGGATGCGCTGGAATGCAGCCATGCTGGTTCACCGCGCCCAGCGCCCAGGCGTTGGCGTTGGCGGACACATCTCGACCTTCGCTTCATCTGCTTCGCTTTACGAAGTTGGCTTCAACCACTTCTTCAAGGGACAAGACCACCCATCGGGCGGCGACCAGATATTCATTCAGGGCCACGCTTCACCCGGGCCATACGCACGTGCATTTCTTGAAGGTCGCCTGAGCGCCGACCAGCTTGATGGTTTCCGTCAAGAGAAGTCTCATGCCGCTGGAAGCCTCTCGTCTTACCCTCACCCGCGCCTGATGCCTGACTTCTGGCAATTCCCAACAGTCTCGATGGGGCTCGGGCCAATCAACGCGATTTACCAAGCACAGTTCAACCGCTATCTGTCCGGTCGTGGCTTCAAAGACACTTCAGACCAACACGTATGGGCTTTTCTAGGTGATGGAGAGCTAGATGAAGTCGAATCACGTGGTGCACTGCAACTTGCAGCCAACGACAACCTCGACAACCTGACCTTTGTTGTTAATGCGAACCTACAGCGCCTGGACGGGCCGGTTCGAGGTAACGGCAAAATCATTCAAGAACTCGAGAGCTTCTTCAGGGGCGCGGGCTGGAACGTAATCAAGGTGGTTTGGGGCCGCGAATGGGACGACCTACTTGCCCGAGACCATGACGGTGCGCTGGTTGACTTGATGAACAAGACACCTGACGGTGATTTCCAGACCTACAAGACCGAGAACGGCGGGTTTGTTCGCGAGAACTTCTTCGGCCGCGACCCTCGCACACTCAAATTGGTCGAAGGCATGAGCGACGACGACATTTGGAACCTGAAGCGCGGTGGCCACGACTACCGCAAGGTTTACGCAGCATACAAAGCCGCCATGGAACACAAGGGACAGCCAACCGTGATCATCGCCAAGACAATCAAGGGCTTCACCCTTGGCAAGTCTTTCGAAGGCCGAAACGCAACCCACCAGATGAAGAAGTTGACCCTGGATAACCTAAAGGGCTTCCGCGACGAACTTCGAATTCCTATCTCTGATGCACAGCTCGAGGAAAACCCTTACCAGCCGCCTTACTACCACCCTGGTCAGGATGCTCCAGAGATTCGGTACATGCACGAGCGTCGTCGCGAGCTGGGCGGATATCTGCCGGAGCGCCGAAGCAAGTATGTCGACTTCAAGCTTCCTGAAGAGAGTGTTTACAAGGTAGCCAAGGGAGGCTCGGGCACCCAAGAAGTTGCCACCACCATGGCCTTCGTGCGACTGCTCAAAGACTTACTGCGTTCGCCAGAATTCGGAGAGCGAATTGTTCCGATCATTCCGGACGAGGCTCGCACCTTTGGCATGGATGCATTCTTCCCAACTGCAAAGATTTACAACCCTAATGGCCAGCACTACATCTCTGTAGACCGCGAGCTTCTGCTTGCCTATAAAGAGAGTTCGGCGGGTCAGATTTTGCACACCGGCATTAATGAAGCTGGTTCTGTTGCAGGCTTCACCGCCGCCGCTACAAGCTACGCAACTCAGGGTCAGCCGATGATCCCGTTCTACGTCTTCTATTCGATGTTCGGCTTCCAAAGAACCGCTGATGCCTTCTGGCTTGCCGGTGACCAGATGGCACGAGGCTTCATCATTGGTGCAACAGCTGGGCGCACCACGCTAACCGGTGAAGGCCTTCAGCACGCCGATGGGCACTCACCAATGATTGCGGCAACCAACACTGCAGTAATCACCTACGACGCCGCTTACGGTTACGAGATCGGTCACATTATTCGCTCTGGCATCGAGCGCATGTACGGCGGAAATCACGTCGACCCGAACGTCATGTATTACCTCACTGTCTACAACGAGCCTTACGTTCAGCCAGCTGAACCTGAAAACGTTGATGTAGACGGAATTATTCGAGGCATTCACAAGCTGAGCACCAACGCCGCCGAAGGACACAAGGCGCAGATTCTCGCTTCAGGTGTAGCCGTACCTTGGGCTTACGAAGCACAGCAGTTACTACAAAACGATTGGGGTGTCTCGGCAGACATTTGGTCGGTGACTTCTTGGACTGAACTTCGCCGCGACGGACTCGCTCGTGACGAAAAGAAGTTCCTCAACCCGAACGAAACCGTTGCACCTGCCTACATCACAGAGAAACTAGCAGGCTCAGCCGGACCGATTCTGGGAGTAAGCGACTACATGCACGCGGTTCAGGATCAAATTCGTCCATGGGTTCCTGGGGACTATGCCACCCTTGGTGCCGACGGTTTTGGTTTCTCAGACACCCGCGCCGCAGCAAGACGGTTCTTCAAGATCGACGGTCCTTCTATCGCCGTTCGGGTTCTCGAACAGCTTGTTGCGCAAGGCAAGATTGATTCGAATGTTCCGCAGATGGCTATCGACCGATACCGCCTGCACGATGTGAACGCAGGTACATCAGGTTCGACCGGTGGCGAGAACTAAACAGCAAACGCTTGATTGGCTGAAGTCAATCTCGGGTGAACTCGCGACTACAACGCTAAAGAGGCTAGACGAGCAGTTGCCCTGGTATCGAGAGATGCCAGCTGCAAGACGCTCGTCGGTGGGTCTTGTTGCACAGGCTGGAATAACCTCATTCGTTTCGTTCTACAAGAACCCAAACTCACAACCGTGGGTAGCGGCGGATGTTTTTGGAACCGCTCCTCGCGAGTTATTGCGATCCATTTCGCTGCAAGAGACACTTCAACTCATTCGAGTAGTGGTTCAGGTAGTTGAAGACCGAGTCGTCGAAGAAGAAGATGATTCTCTGCGCGAAGCTGTTTTGCTTTACAGCCGCGAAATCGCCTTTTCTGCAGCAGATGTATACGCCCGAGCTGCTGAGGCGCGCGGTCTTTGGGACGAACGCCTAGAGGCCTTGGTTGTCGATTCGATTCTCAGTGGCGAAAACGAAGAGGAACTAGCATCACGTGTTGCAGCCTTGGGCTGGCGAGCTCAGGGTTCGGTCGCGGTTTTGGTGGGTACTACCCTTGACCAGGTTGATCAAGACGCAATTCGCAGAGTCACCAGAAAGAACTCCTCGGATGTGCTTATCGGTGTACACGGGAATAGGCTCATAATCGTTTTGGGGCGAGTTGAATCGATTACACCGTCATCGCCGACTTTTATGTCGCTTGCCGCATCAATTGAGGGGTATTTCGGCGCCGGCGCACTTGTGCTTGGGCCTGAGGCACCATCGGTGAGCGAAGGACACTTCTCAGCTCGTGCGGCATTGGCAGCCTTTGCAGTGGTGAAAAACTGGCAAAAAGTAGCTCGTCCGATAAACGCGGATGATTTGCTGGCCGAGCGCGCGCTGGCAGGCGACATGCTTGCAAAGGCCACCCTGGTCAACCGAATTTACAAGCCGTTGAGTTCTAACTCATCCGAGCTCCTTGAAACTCTGACAACATACCTCGAATCGGGGCGATCTTTAGAAACTACCGCCCGGTCGCTTTTTGTGCACCCAAATACGGTTCGATACCGACTCAAACGAATCTCCGAAATCATCGGCTGGGATGCCACGGGTGCTCGCGAGGCATTCATTCTTCAGGTGGCGATGGTTTTGGGCTCTATGAACAACCCCGAACAACCGACACAACGATAAGGTGACTTCATGATTGTTATCGCATGCCCTGGTCAGGGCGCCCAAACCCCAGGATTCTTGACGCCTTGGCTCGAACTACCAGCCTTTGCTGATTCACTAGCCCTAATGCAAGATGCTTCTGGAATCGACTTGAAATCTCATGGAACAGTTAGCGACGCGGAGACAATCAGAGACACAGCAGTTGCCCAACCGTTGATTGTCGCTGCTGGCGTTGCCTGCGTTTCGGCTCTTTTCGATGGAAAATCTCCAAAATCAATGGGTGTCAGAGGTGTAGCGGGTCATTCAGTTGGTGAAATTACAGCGGCCGTTACTGCTGGCATTTTTTCAGCCGAGGATGGCATCAAGTTCGTTCGCGAACGAGGCAACGCGATGGCTAAAGCCGCGGCCCTCGAAACAACAAGTATGGCTGCTGTGCTTGGTGGTGAGGAGGAAACGGTGCTTGCTCGACTTGCGGAACTTGATCTAACTCCAGCGAACTATAACGGCGGCGGACAAATCGTTGCAGCCGGCTCAGCTGAAGCCATCAGTGCATTAGCCGCAGAAGGTCCTGCTGGAGCGCGGGTAATCCCCCTTCAGGTCGCGGGAGCTTTCCACACCCGATTCATGCAACCGGCAGTAGCCAGCCTGGCGGCTTACAGCGCTAATCTTTCTGTGGTCGACCCTGAGATCAGCATTTGGTCGAACCAAGCCGGGCAACTGGTCGGTAGCGGGCAGGAATATCTGGAACTCTTGGTCAGCCAAGTTTCAAACCCGGTTCGATGGGATCTTTGCATGCAGGCAATGATCAACTCCGGGGTAACCGCACTGATCGAGGTCTCTCCTGCCGGAACGCTAACCGGCCTAGCCAAACGTGGAATGCCGGGAATCGAAACCGTCGCTGTCAAGACTCCCGAAAATATCGACGCAGCCTTGTCGCTAATTAACAACCACAGCGCGTAATCAGCACGATAAATTTGTAGCAGCTCACAGAAACAGAGGATTCATGTCACAGCCAACTTTGAACCAGTACACGCCGGTCAAGTTTTCACGCATCTATTCTCTGGGCGCGGCACGTGGCGACCTTACTGTCACAAACGACGATATCGCCGGGCCGATCGACTCAAGTGACGAATGGATTCGTCAGCGCACCGGCATCATCACACGCCGTCGCGCAAGCGAGCAAATGAGCCTTATGGACATGGCGGTATCAGCTTCGCTCGAAGCCATCAAAAATGCGGGCATTGATGCCTCTGAAATCGGCGCAGTTTTGTTCAGCACAATCACTCACCCGCACCAAACTCCCTCTGCTGCTGCACTATTGGCCGACAAGATCGGAGCAAATCCAGCTCCGGCATTCGACATTTCGGCGGCCTGCGCTGGTTACTGCTACGGAATAGCCCAAGCCGACGCCTTAGTGCGCTCAGGAATGGCTAAATACGTTCTCGTAGTGGGCGGCGAAAAACTCAGCGACTTCATCGATCCAACTGACAGAACCATCAGTTTCTTGCTCGGCGACGGCGCCGGTGCCGCAATCGTTGGTCCTTCTGACACCCCGGGCATCAGCCCTACGGTCTGGGGTTCCGACGGTTCACACTGGGATGCCGTTGGAATGACAGCCTCGCTGCTTGAGCTTCGTGACGGCACGGCAACTTGGCCAACCCTGCGTCAAGAGGGTCTAACCGTCTTCAAATGGGCTGTATGGGAAATGGTGAAAGTTGCCAAAAAGGCACTTGAGGTTGCTGGCATTACCGCAGATGACCTATCGGCCTTGGTGACGCATCAAGCGAACATCCGAATCATTGATGAATTGGCCAAGCAACTCGCAGTTCCAGAACATGTAGTCATAGCCCGCGACATCATCTACACCGGCAACACCTCAGCCGCCTCGGTTCCGCTTGCAATGCACGCACTGCTTGAATCTGGTGAGGTCAAGTCTGGTGGCCTTGCGCTAGAAATTGGTTTCGGCGCAGGCCTCGCCTTCGGCGCTCAAGTAGTAGTCCTGCCCTAAACTTAACCACGGTCAAATACCCACAAAGGAGATACAAATGGCACTTTCGAAGACTGAAGTACTTGCAGGTCTTGCTGAGATCGTCAACGACGAGACTGGCATTGCAACCGAGGCTGTACAGCTAGACAAGTCATTCACCGACGACCTAGACATTGACTCAATTTCAATGATGACCATCGTTGTGAACGCTGAAGACAAGTTCGGCGTGAAGATTCCAGATGAGGAAGTCAAGAACCTCATCACCGTAGATGACGCCGTTTCGTTCATCACCAACGCGCAGTAAATAAAAGCTAAGGCAAAAATGACTAACAAGATCGTCGTTACCGGAATCGGCGCAACAACGCCACTCGGCGGCGACGCGCAATCAACCTGGCGGGCACTGCTCGCTGGAGAGTCGGGCATCTCGACTCTAGAACAGGAATGGATCGCTCGATACGAGGTTCCAGTTACCTTTGCCGGCCAGGCAAAGGTCAAGGCGGCAGAGGTTTTGACTCCACAGGAGTGCAAGCGACTCGACCCGTCAAGCCAGTTCGCTCTGATTGCGGCACGTGAGGCTTGGGCAGACGCAGGTTCTCCTGACGTCGAGCCCGAGCGTCTCGCAGTTGAGTATGCAACCGGAATCGGCGGCGTTTGGACCCTGCTTGATGCGTTTGACACGCTGAAAGAAAAGGGTCCTCGCCGCGTTCTTCCGATGACTGTTCCAATGCTGATGCCAAACGGACCAGCAGCTGCTATCGGCATGGACATCAGTGCCCGTGGCGGAGTTCGTACCGCAGTCTCTGCCTGCGCTTCTAGCACCGAAGCAATCGCAAACGCGCTGGACAGACTGATGAGTGGTCAAGTCGACGTCGTAGTTGCCGGCGGCTGTGAAGCCGCGATTCACCCAATGCCTATTTCGGCATTCGCAGCAATGCATGCGCTATCCAAGCGCAACGATGAACCAACTCGCGCATCACGACCGTACGATGTGAACCGCGATGGTTTCGTTATGGGTGAAGGCGCGGGTGCGCTTGTTCTAGAGACAGAGGCACACGCAAAAGCCCGCGGCGCCAAGATTTACGCAGAGCTCGTCGGAGGGGCTGTCACCTCGGATGCTCACCACATCACCGCTCCAGACCCAGAAGGCACCGGGGCCGCTAGAGCGGTCATTGCAGCGCTAAAGCAGGCAAATGCCAAGCTGGAAGAAGTCGTTCACATCAACGCTCACGCGACCAGCACGCCAGTTGGAGACATCGCTGAGTACACTGCCCTAAAGCGAGTATTCGGGGATCACCTTGAAAGCGTTGCCGTGTCCGCGACAAAGTCTTCAACCGGTCACCTGCTTGGCGGTGCTGGAGCTATCGAAGCCATCTTTACGGTTCTGGCTCTTCACGAGAGAACCGCTCCCCCAACTATCAACCTTGAAGATCAGGACCCGGCTATTCCATTGGACGTGGTTGTATCTCCTCGCAAGCTTCCGGATGGTCCAATTCTTGCCATCAGCAACTCTTTTGGCTTTGGCGGACACAACGCCGTAATCGCCTTCCGAAGCTACGAAGGTTAACGAATAGTTTCCGAGAATTCACTAACCCCCGTCATTCGTTTGACGGGGGTTTTCTCATTGGTAGGCAATGTGTTCAGAATCAAAACCTTGAATATGTGCATCAGCAAATGCTGATCACACATGGAGGAAATGAATGAAGATTCGTTCAAAGGTTGCCGCATCGGCCGCCGCAGTTGCACTTCTCGCGACTTCAGCTCTACCTGCAAATGCAGCGGGCGTACCAACTTACGTTGAGGCAGTTGCCTCAGGTGTAGCACTTAAGGTGCTCGCCACAGCTGGTGATTCTTACGGTGGCTACCAAGTAGCTGGAGTTCCGGATGGGATGGGCGCTTTCAAGTCTGGAACCTCAGTGAAATTGCTCATGAACCACGAGCTCACTTACGGTCCCGTTTCAACCACGCTTTTGCGCGCTGGTGGCGCTGCATCTGGGGCAACCGTAACCGAATTCACTCTTGACCCAGCTACTCAGGCGATCACTGGCGCCAAGGAGTACCTCAAGTCTGCCGTTTTCTATAACTACGCGACAAAAACATTCGGATCGACTCCTGGTGCTCCTGCAGGAGCGACCGACAAGGACAGCTACGGAACCCCACAGCACACATCATTCTTGAACCGTTTTTGTTCAGCTTCGCTAGCCCCAGCCGGTCGTTTCTCATGGACCGACCCAAAGACCAAGAGAATTTATGGAGTTAAAGATTCAATTTTCTTAACCGGTGAGGAGGGTGGCGACGAGAGTCGCGGTTTCGCAGTAAATGCTGCAGGTCAGATTGCTCAAATTCCTAAATTTGGTCTAGCAGCTTGGGAAACTTTCGTATCAGTACCTACCGGAACGAAAACCACCGCACTGTTTGGAAATGAAGATGGTTCAGCAACCGACTCGCAGCTTTGGTTGTATCAAGGAACTAAGACCAGCAGCGGCGCCTGGTATGAGCGGGCCGGACTAAACAACGGAAAAACTTACGTCATGAGCATCAATGGCTTGAAGAGCGATAACGAATTCCGTGCATTAGTCGGCAAGGGCAAAGTAACCGATGTGCAGTTCAAAGAAATTGACACAACCAAGAATGGCGTTGACCAGAACAAACAGGCCGCTACCGTTGGAACCGTTCTTGCAAGAGTTGAGGATGGCGCATTTGATCCAGCGAACCCTCGCGATTACTACTTTGTTACTACTGAGTCAAACAAAGACGCTAAAGCAACCGCGCTTGACCCAAACAACAAACTCGTGACGAAGCGCGACGGTGGTGCGCTTTGGCGCCTTCGCTTGTCAGATGTCAAGAACCCTGCAAAGGGTGGCGAGCTAACCATGCTTCTAGATGGATCAGAGGCGCCTTACATGAACAAGCCAGACAACATCGAGGTCGACGGACTTGGGAACATCTTGATTCAAGAAGACCCAGGAAACAACGCCCAGATCGAGCGCATGTTTGCATACCGAATCAAGGATGGCAAAGTTGCAGTACTCACTCAGTTCAACGCGAACATGTTCTCAAAGGCAGCTGCCAGTGCCGAGTTCATCACTGAAGACGAAGAGCAGAGTGGTGTTATCAACGTCACTAGCCTGATGCGCAAGAACGCGAGCGACAAGAACTCCTATTACGTTCTAAATGCTCAGGTGCACGCAACCGGTGAGGCACTGCTGAAGGCTCGCCCTGACATCACCACCGAGTCAGGTAAGGCTGATTTAGCTAAGGCGATTGAGGCCGGTCAGGTTTACCTGATGACCGTTGCCAATTGGGCTGCGGTATACGGCAACTAATCCCATCAACTAAAAGAGGGCGGTCACTTCGGTGGCCGCCCTTTTGATTTGTTAGCCTTATCGAATGAGCAAGCTTTACTTTCGTCACGGCGCCATGAACAGTGGAAAGAGCACTGCATTGCTGCAGGCTGCTCACAACTACGAAGAACGTCAACAGCACGTTCTGCTTGCTAAACCAGCAATCGACACAAAGGGCGACGCGACAATCGTCAGCCGCCTAGGCGTTGACCGCCAAGTTGACTTTCTAGTTACCCCGGAATTGAATCTCCGCTCAGCATTCGTGAAATTGGCAGCTGCACACCTTCGTGATACCGGAACGAAAATTTCATGCCTTTTGATCGACGAAGCCCAATTTCTGACCCGAGACCAAGTTGACCAAGCGCTGCAAATTGCCGTGTTAGAAGATGTTCCCGTTTTGGCCTATGGAATTCGCACCGATTTTCTTACAAATGGGTTCCCGGGAAGCCTGCGCCTTCTAGAAATAGCTCACAGCCTCGAGGAATTGAAGACTATTTGCCGTTGCGGTCGAAAGGCTATGTTCAACGCTCGAAAGGCCAACGGTAAGTTCATTTTTGACGGCGTTCAGGTTGCCATTGACGGCGTCGACGTAACCTATGAATCGCTTTGCCCTAACTGTTATTTTGACGAGAAAAACATCACCTAATGCCTCAGGTTCGCATGGCTTCATTCAAGGATGGCCACTGCCACCCATTATTTGCCGGACGTGAAGCGCTTGGACCATCGCTGACCGGCTGCACTTCTTTGAGCGAGATTCAGGAAGTGCTAACTGCCTATGCCCTCGAACATCCCGAATTGGAGTGGATCGACGCCGCTGCGTATCGGCGCGATTTGGCAACCGATAGGTCGGCTCTAGACCTAGAGTCATTTGGCGATAAAGCGGTGGTCTTACATGCTGATGATCACCACACTCTCTGGGTAAACACTGAAGCTTTACGTCGAGCAAACTTACTCGAGAACCAACCGAGTATTTCGGTCGGCAACATTGACCTTGGCGAAGACGGTTTAGCTAACGGTATTTTGCGCGAATGGGAGGCCATGCGTCTCGTCCTCGACAAAATACCGCCGCTAGCGCTAGATCAAGAACTTGATGCCCTTGAAAAGGCCCAAGAGCGTTTGCTCTCGCTAGGCATAACCGAACTTCAAGATGCCTGGATCGACAGAGGCATGACTGAGATTTACCTTGAATTTGCCCGCAGTGGCAGATTGAAGCTGAGAATTCATCTCGCTTTACGATTCGACCCGACGACATGGCGGCAAGATGTTTCCTATTTCAACGAATGCCTCACTAACGTTCGTGAATTGAACCACCCTCGTCTAAGCATCAATGCAGCGAAATTCTTCGCGGATGGTGTGCTCGGGAGCGCCACGGCTGAACTGATCGAAGCCTACGAATCCGATGAACAAAACTATGGCGAACCAGTTTGGGATTCTTTGGAACTAGCAGAAGCACTCGATGCCGCGATTGACATCGGACTAAGCCCGCACGTGCACGCCATCGGCGACGCCGCCGTCAGTCGAACGCTAAACCTCTTCGAAGAACGACAGGCATTGCTGTCGAAACTTAGTTACCCGCCAGTAATTGCACACTGCGAACTAATTGCTGAATCCGACTTGAAGCGGTTCGCCTCAATCGGAGTGGTGGCAAATATGCAGCCGCTGTGGGCCCGCAAAGATTCACTTCTAACCAGCTGCATTCATCACATCGGTGAACGAAGACTCGATTCCATGTATCGAATGCGCTCACTGGTCGACAGCGGCGCGAAACTAGCCTTTGGAAGCGACTGGCCGGTTAGTGACCCAAATCCCCTTCTCGGGGTTTACACGGCGGTATATCGTGCAGTTGCCGATAAACCTAGCTGGAATGATGCCGAGTCTCTCAGCATGCAGGAGGCACTCGATGCTTACACCGAAGGTTCGGGGTTTCAGCTTGGCTATGATGCGCACGAATCCATAGCAGACGGAATTGGTGACTTCATCTTGCTCAGTGCTAACCCTCACGAGTCAACGCGAGACAACTTTTCCCAAATCAAGGTACTAGAAACATACATCGACGGAGTTAAGGTCTGGCCAGCTTGCTAGCCTGACCAATTGGTGGGGCGTGCGGGACTTGAACCCGCGACCGACGGATTATGAGTCCGCTGCTCTAACCGGCTGAGCTAACGCCCCCTGTGGTGCGACAGGGTCAAACAATAAGCCTAGTCGTCGTCTCCCTTTATGCGCTCGGTTGCCTTTTTGACCGCACGCTTTGCCTTGCGGGTTCGACTTGCAACGTCTTCACGAACATCATCGAGCTTTTCTCTAACTTCTTCGCGAACATCTTCGAGTTTTTCTTTAACTTCCTCGCGTAAGTCGTCTAGCTTTTCGCGCACTTCTTCTCGAACCTCTTGAGCTGAACCACGAAGGGCGCGTGCGCGCTCTCGCAGAGCCTCGACGCGATTATGCAGTGACTCTGGCAATTTTCCAATTGGAAGCAGGTAGTCAGCACTGTTGTCATCACTGGTGCGGTCTGAGTCACTGTCGCCCCGGTAAAGACCCTCGAAGATCGTCAGAGTTCGCTCTATATCGTGCGCCTGAATTAGATGCAGCGAGTTCTCCGAAAGTCGGTCTAGCTCTGTTTGATCAGCAGTGAGAATCGCCTTGAGTTTCTGTGAGAATTCAACAACATCGTCGGGTTCAAATAGATAACCGTTATCGCCGTTGTGAACCAGGTGAGGCAAGGCCATTGCGTTGGCGGCAACAACCGGACGACCAGAAGCCATTGCCTCCATTGTTGCAATGCTCTGCAATTCGGCAATTGATGGCATCGCAAAAAGAGTGGCACGCTCGTAGGCCTTGGGTAGATCTTGTTCAGAGATGTGACCCAAGAACTTAACCTGCTTAGCAATGCCGAGTTCGTTGGCAAGATTCTCTAGAAACTTTCGCTCTCCACCGTCACCAACAATCTCGACCTGGGTGTTTAGTGGCTTCGGAAGCATAGCGACCGCTTTAAGCAGATTGTGGATGTGCTTTTCGTAGTCGAGGCGACCAAGGAACAGGATTCTTGGCTCGGCATTTGAAGTTGGTGTGGTGTTTGCAAACTTAGATGCATCGATTCCGCAGCTGATCGCCAGCACGTCTCGCACACCGGCCGCTTGTTCAAGCAGCTCGGCAGCCCTGCGGGTAGGCGTGGTGATGAAGTCCACTTTACGAAGAATTCTGCCGGCATCACGCCAAGCAGCTTTCATGACTGTATTTTCAAGCCAACCTGGAACAATTACCGAGTACTTGATTAGGTTCTCAGGCATGATGTGGTTTGTTGCTAATAGACGAATGCCGCGCTTTCTAGCGCTCTTGACCAGGTAGCGGCCCATAATCAAGTGCGACTGAATATGAACCGCGTCGGGAGAAATTTGGGCCAGAAGTTTGTCGGTTTTTGACTCGAGCGTAAATGGCCAAACGTAGCGAAGGGTCTTGTGCTGTGGAATTCGGTAGCTGCGAATACGGTGCACGGTCATCGATTGGCCATCATGAATCTCGGTAAAAGAGCCGTGGTTGTCATCGTAGGCGGCAGCAACGATATGCACCTCATGGCCGTGACGGGCTAAACCACCGGCAAGACGTTCAGCAAAACGGGCAGCCCCGTTGATGTCTGGTGGGAAGGTGTCGCAGCCAATCACAATCTTGAGTGGCTTCACGGCAGATTCGGTCAATTTGAGCTCTCGTTAGATTATTTCGCGGTAACCCGATACTTGAATTTTATCGGATTTGAGATTCATTAGAACTATTTAGCGCGTTTGCGAAGTTCTGGGTGAACCTTTGACAGCAGGTAGACGCCAGCCACCGCAATGATGGCACTTAGGCCGAAACCAAGCATCGCCGTGAGATCCGCCTGCTGAGCCTCGCCAAGTATGACGATACCTATTGAGACAGCAACAAGAGGGTCGATCACGGTTAGTCCGGCAATCACAAGGTCTGGCGGTCCCGAGGCATACGCGTTTTGAACGAACCAGCCACCCAAGGCCACCGCAGCAATAAGGCCAACTAGACACAGCAAAGTGAGCCACTCAAAGTCGCCCTGGTAAATGCGCTGTATGACCACCTTGGCCAGGGTTGCCACGAAGCCATAAAGAACACCAGCCCCAAGGATGTAGGTCAGTGCGTTGATGCGCCTTGCGAAGAAAATAAAGAGCACTCCAAAGACCGCAAGGATAGCGACTAGAACGAAGAGCACCTCTCGCAGGCGATCATCCGTGAGTTCAATCTCTTTTGCAACTCCCGAGGCCATTGCCACGAATGCGCCGATGCCGCCCGTGCAGAGAGCAACCGCAACGATTGTTGCCTTGCTGAGTTTGGTTTTGGTTACTCGGGCATTCACGAGCGAGGTAATCACCAGCGCGATTGCACCAATTGGCTGAACCACAATGATGGGAGCTAAACCGAGTGCGGCCAATTGAAAAACGATTGCAATTCCCATGAGCGCAGTACCAGAAAGCCAACGGGGACGGGCCAAGAGTGAGCGCATTTGCTTGAAACTCAGCGCACCCTTAGCGCGGTTCTTTTTTTCGACGCCTACGGCATCGTTTTGAAGTTGAGCACCAAAAGCGAGAGCAATCGCACCCAGCGCAGCCAACACAATGGCCAGCGTGCGCAGTTGTTCTCCGGGACCCATGTATCTCCTATTTGATTCACAACGACTCTAACAACTGGGCCTAGTAATTCTTTCTAGGCTGAAGCGGTAAATTTGTCTCATGCCAATCAGACCCATCGTCATCACAGGTGAACCTGTGCTTCACCAGCGCGCGGCCGAAGTAACCCAATTCAACGAAGAACTCAGAACTCTCGTAGCAGACATGTACGAAACCATGGATAGGGCCCCGGGAGTGGGTCTTGCCGCACCTCAGGTTGGCGTTGGTCTGCGCGTATTCACCTACGACTATCCAGACGACGAGGGAAATGAGCGCCGGGGTGAGATCATCAACCCAATTCTTGAAGTTGGTCCGATTGTTGACGAGCCCGCAGATGAAGATACCGAAATCGAGGGTTGCCTGTCTGTGCCGGGCGAAAGGTTTCCACTGAAGAGGGCAGATTGGGTAAAGATCACCGGAGTGGACCTAAATCAGCAGCCCATCGAAATAGAGGCCACCGGATGGTTCGCTCGAATATTTCAGCACGAATTCGATCACCTAGACGGAATTCTTTATGTAAACCGACTTGCGGAACCTTGGAAAGAAATTTCTACCGACATCATTGAGGACAATGGTTGGGCAAAACCGGGTCTCAGCTGGTTGCCAGGTAAAGACAAGTTAGAGGCTTAGCCAAGCAACAATCTAATCAATGCCGCTGTTGCAGCGGCAGCAGCGACCATCACAATGAACGGAGCGCGCAGCCAAAGCAGAATCGCGCCCACGGCAAGTGCTGGCAATCGCGCATCCAAAGTGAATTGCGTGTCGGAAGTGAAGCCTTGGATGCCTAGCAGTGCCGACAGCAGGGCAACGGTCAAAAGTGCTGCGCTTCTACTTACCACCGGCTTGTTCAAAACCGAACTAGGCAGCAGAAAACCAATGATCTTCCAAGAATATACGGCGGCACTGGCAAGCAGAATCCCTGTCCAGATGTCAAGATTCATTTGGGCCTCACCGCCAACCAGTTGCTTATTCCGAACACAATAGCGACTCCACCTGCCACGAGAACGGGTACACCAGCAGGCAGCAACGGAGTCAGAACGACCGCAATGACCATCGAAAATGCTGCTACTGCAAGTGACTGACGTTCTTTAAGCCGTGGCCAGATCAGGCCAAGAAAGGCTGCTGCGGCCGCGGCATCTAACCCCCAGGTACCCGGATCCCCAATTGCGTCGCCGAGAAATGCTCCGAGCAAAGTTGCCAGATTCCAGAAAACGAATACGGCCAGACCAGTTAACCAAAAACCTTTTCGCTGCTCACTTGGGTTAACCTGCGCAGTTGCTACCGCGGTTGATTCATCAATAGTCAAAAGTGCCGGTATGAGTTTTTGTAGTCCGACTCGTTGAAGAATGGGTGCCATTCGAACGGCATAAAAGCCGTTTCGGATACCTAGCAGCCAAGCTGAAACGACTGCCGCGCCGACGGCCACAGAGCCCAGCCCTGACGCAGCAATAATGCCAATGAACGCAAATTGAGAACCGCCAGAAAACATCAAGAGAGATAGCACTTGAGTTTGCCAAACATCTAAACCGGCGGCTACCGAGAGCGCTCCAAACGAAACGCCATAGAGGCCGGTTGCAAGACCTACGCCCAACGATGTCGAGACAACTGCCGACCTAGCCACGGAATCGACCAGCCCTATTTAGACTCAGGAACAGTTGTGATCTGGTCGCGAAACCGCACTTGGCAATTACCGAACCGAGCACCTGTCTAACCCGGTATTGCGGAGTGTCGAGGAGCGCTGCGATTTCTTCATCATCGTGACCAAGTTCAAAATACTCGAGCACTTGCGATTCGCGCTCATTAAGGTTTCCGAGCCTAACCAACAGATCAGGAATGTCGAATTGAACATCCTGGGCATCTTGAAGAAATTTGCGCAGCTCTCTGAAGTTCGGTTGATCATCTTTCGAAGCCGTGCTGCGAATTGCTTTCAGTAGCTCAGCGGGTCCAGACTCTTGGGTAACCAGGTCTGTGGCACCGGCGGCAATCGAGGCAAGTTGCAATTCGGGGCTGAAATATGGCCCAGTCATGATAAAAGCTGGAACCTTCGAGCCTTGCGACAGGTATCCCTCGATCAGCTTTTGAGCCAGTCGGATGCCATCCATGCCCTTTATTCGGTGGTCAAGAACAATCACGTCAACGAGAGCGTCTGGAAGTCTGACAAGTGCCGAGTCAGCTGAGTCGTCTTCAAGCACAACTTTTAGATCGGGCTGAGAGTCAATTAGCAAACGTCGACCATAACGAATGTCAGGATCGCCGTCGATCAGGGCAATGCGAAGATCAAGTGCCATGGCTAAATTTGTTCGGCGCCAAGCGATTTGAGATGCGGAAAGATAGCCGATACGGTGAAGCCCACTCCCGGCACCTTGGTGGCTTCGACGCTACCGGAGTACAGTGCCGCGCGCTCGCGCATGGCGGTTATTCCCTTACCGACAATTGGCTCGGTCAGTGCTTTTAGGTCCTCTTCAGCCGTGTAACCAGAATCTTCACCAGCAATGGAAACCAAATCCCGGTTTGCCACTTCGATTCCGTTGTCTTTGATAAGCACCTGCATTCCATCTTCAACCCAACTTAGGTCGATAGAAACATCGGTGCCAATAGGGCAGTTCTGCTTAACGTTCTCGAGGGCATCAAAAACGATGCGATAGAGAGCTAGCTGAGCGCCTTCGTTTAGGGCGAAGGGTTTGCCTTCGTTTCTTAGGTAAGCATTGAAGCCAAGTTCACGGTAGAGAACCACAAGGGCCTCGAGCTCGCGCAAACCTGGAGGAGCTGCAGAAACCTGGTGGGTTTTATTGAGCATGTCAAAAAGCCGGCGAAGCTCAGTGTGCGCCGCACGTGCGCTTTGAGAGATCTTTTCTAGAGATCGTGTTGCTGAACTCGGGTCAACTTTAGCCGCGTATTGCCCACCTTCAGTCAGGCTAATTACTGCGGCTACCTTCTGAATAATGAGTTCGTTGATGTCTCGGGCGATTCCAAAGCGTTCGTTTTGCTCAGCGATTTCGAGGGCCAATTTGCTCGACTCCTCGCGCACATAGAGTCGATCGTTTCTTGTACCCACGTGAACCACGGAAACGAATGAATAGCGACCAAGGAGATAGGCAAAGATGTTCACGATTAGAACCAGGCTGCCAATCAGAATCAGTGCCGAAATGCGCCCCTCGTTGGTGCGAATCGTCATTCCGAAAAGATCGGTGAACAATGGCGCACCGAAGGCGACTATCCAAGCGATCGACAGACCGAATGCAATCGAAAGCAACAAGCCTGCAACACGGATGATTTGGTTGCTGAAGGCTGCCAGTGTAACCGTGGCAACTACTGCAGAGAGCCCGCCAGCAAGCGGATCCAACTGTAGAAAGATTGCAGCGCCAACCGAGATTACGAGAGCACCGATGGAGGCATATGGAACCGTTGCCGCGAATAAGACGGATAGAGACAGAAAGAGATTTAGCCCTAAAGCCAGAAAACCTTGATTGAGGGTGTCAATGCCACCAAATAGAAGAAATGTGAATGCGGCCAGGAAGGCGCTTGAGAGCCATTTGTTTTCTTGGATCCACCTGATCATGTGGCCTCCTGATGTTCAGAAAGAATGGCTCCCCGGCTTGGACTCGAACCAAGAACCTATCGGTTAACAGCCGATTGCTCTGCCAATTGAGCTACCGAGGATTAGTTGCTTTCGCAACTTGACAACATTACCAAAAAAAATCCGCGCGCGTAGACAACTAAGCGAGATTTATTCGCCGCCCAGCAAACTCAATAACCGAGATCGAGATCAACAGAGCCGACGAGCGGTTTTCCTGCAGAAAATGCCTCAACATTGACGCGAATTCGTTCTCCAAATAAACGCTGAATCATCTCTGGTGTATCTGCCGTGTGTGGCGTGATGATGGTGTTCGGTGCCTTCCACAATTGACTTGAGTCAGGAAGAGGCTCCGGATCGGTGACGTCGACACCCGCTCCCCCAATTGCACCATCGAACAGGGCCCTAATCAGGTCTTCTGTTACTACGTGCCCTCCTCGGGCGATGTTAATTAGGAATGCGGTGGATTTCATAGCCTTGAAGGCCTTTGAATCAAAAACGCCACGAGTTTCGTCAGTTAGGGCAGCGGTAACAAAGACGAAATCTGCTTGGGGAAGGCGCTCGAGCAGTTCGTTCGAAGGTAAAACCTCGGCCACGCCACTCATTTGCTGTGGCGACCTGCGCAGAACCGTGATTCTGGCCCTGAACGGTGCAAGCAGGCGAACCAACTCTTCGGTTATGCCACCGCCACCGTAAATCAAAACCTCGGCGTCAAACATGCTTACCGCAAACTTTGCACCCCAGGTGCCGGCCTTTACTCGAGCTGGAATTGCTCGGCCAAGTGCAAGGGCCAGCATCAAAGCATGCTCAGCAACTGGTTCTCGATAGGCACCCTTTGCCGAGGTAACTTGCAAACCAGGGCGATTTACCGAAATCCACTCGAACAGTTCGGAAAAATTGTCAACACCGGCAAAAGGAAGCTGAAGCCAACGTAGTTGCGGATTAGCTTGAAGGCAACGCTTCAGCTCTGCAGGCCCGTGGTAGTCGTGCCAAACTAGCCCGGTTGCATTTGCGGTTTCGTTAGAAAATTCGGCGCCACCATCGAAAATAAACCGTTCGTAAGAGGGGTGGCTTCCCGGGCCTTGCGCAATCACGGTTGCCATTACTGAAGCGCCCTTCGCTGCTGCTCTATCTCAATTAGACTCTGCTGCACGCGAGTAGCTTCAACTGAGCCCGCTTCAACTCTTCGAAGTTCGGCCAACAGGTCAGCCTTCTGGCGGGCCAAAACGTTTACCAGCGCCCTCGCGATCACACCCTGACCATAACGCTTGAGGCTCTCATGGTCAGAAGCAGGAAGCGGCTGTGCGGCGATTTCTCTTAGCAGTGACAGCAACTCTGTTGGGCACGCAGATGCTACGGTTTGCATCCAAGTTGGCTGTCCGAGCGATGCTGATGACGAACCGACTGCCACCAAAACCGCATTGTGACTCGGATGGCTAAAACCGCCGCGAACAATCTGAATCAGTTGCTCTGCTTGAACAGCATCGGGAACCTGAAGAAGCACCTCGAGCACCTGACGTTCAAACCGCATGATTGGGTCGTTCAGATTAATCGGTTCGAAGTCGCCGGTACCGGATTCAGCTTGAGGTTCGGTAGGTTGAGCGTCTTTTCTCAGCTCCGCAACGGCGTCGCCGCGAACCTTCTTGGCGATTGAATCCACGATGCTGGCGACTTCGTTGCCATCTAGGTTTACCCAACCTGCGAGCTCACGAACATAAGCAGGTCGCATGGCGGCATCTCGAATCGAAGCAACAACTGGTGCTGCAGCCCTGGCTGCGCCTACTCGCCCCTCGATTGTCGATAGATCAAATTTGGATATTTTTTGTCGAATGGCAAACTCGAAAAGTGGCTTTTTCTTTTCGATCATTAGTTGAACCGCTTCGTCGCCCTTGGCTGAGCGCAAATCACAGGGATCTAAACCATCGGGACCAATAGCAACATAGGTTTGTGCGTTGAATTTGTGCGAATCACTGAAGGCACGCATTGCCGCCTTTTGACCAGCGACATCTGGGTCAAACGTGAAAATGACCTCGGCTGGAACATCACGGTCGGCGCTCAACATACGATTTAGAGTGCGAATGTGGTCGTCACCAAATGCAGTGCCGCAAGTTGCGACAGCTGTCGTGATTCCGGCAAGGTGGCAGGCCATGACATCCGTGTAGCCCTCGACGACAACCACCTGCTGCTTCTTCGAGATGTCCTTTTTGGCAAGGTCTATGCCATACAAGACCTGACTTTTGTGATAGACCAAGGTGTCGCTGGTGTTTAGGTACTTGGGGCCATTGTCATCATCAAATAGCTTTCGGGCACCAAAACCAATCACCTGACCGGTTGAATCCTTGATTGGCCAAATTAGTCGGCCACGAAACTTGTCATAAGCGCCGCGTTCCGATTTAGTCACTAAAGCCGCGGCAAGAAGTTCATCGAGCGTGAATCCGAGCCCAGTGAGGTGGTCAAATAGGCCGTTCCACCCTTTAGGTGCGAAGCCAATTTCAAAATGGTCAGCCGCAGCCTTATCGAAACCTCGACCCTTCAAAAAATCTCGACCCGGTATTGCGGCGTCGGTCATTAATTGAGTTCTATAGAAGGCTGCTGCAGCGCCATTAGCTTCGAGGATGCGGTTTCGCTGCCCGGTATCTGGGCTTGCCCCACCCTCCTCATACGTCAATTCATAACCGACCCGGCCAGCAAGCTTCTCTACTGCCTCATAAAACGAAAGCGAATCCATTTGTTGCACAAATTTGTAAACGTCGCCGCCTTCGCCACAGCCAAAGCAGTGGTAGAAGCCTTGCACCGGGCGAACATTAAAAGACGGTGATTTCTCGTCGTGAAAGGGGCAAAGGCCCTTCAGCGAGCCGACGCTGGCCGGCCTGAGCGCAACGTAGTCCGAGACAACATCCGCGATGTTTATTCGCGACTTAACCTCTTCGATGTCACGAGCTCGAATTTTGCCAGCCATGTGCCAATCCTAACTAGCGGTTGTTCGACACGAGCCGGTTGTGCAAGGCAAGCGCACTCTGGTCAGTTAGACAGGCAACCTGATCGACAATTACTCGACGCTGCTCTTGTTCGGTTCTAGCCTGTGACCACGCCCCCGCCGAGTACTCATCGAGGTGGTCGCCGTTGGCGCTCAAAAGGGCGTCACAAAGTTCGATGAGAATTGCGCGTTGCCATTCATAAAATGGCCTGCGTGATTCGTGCGACATAAGGAATGCCGAGACGATTCCCTTGAGCACGGCTATCTCGGTCTTGACCGAATCAGGCACGACCAGCATCGCACCAAATCGAGCCATGGAGTCGGCCGGAGAAGCGTCAACGATTGCTTCGGTTGTGCGGCTAACGAATCGACCGATGAGTGAGCTTGTGAGGTTTTTAAGTGTTCCTTGAGCAATCGCTGAACCATCGAACGAAGTAAGCCAATATTCGTTGCGACGCAGGTCGGCAAGCGCTTCGGCCAATTTGTCCTGCGAAATGGTTCCGCCATTCCAATCGGAAATCTTGCCAAGAAGTTCGGATTCGCGTGAGGCATCGGCCAGATCGGCAAGGTTTACAAATCCAGACACGATTGCATCTTCAAAATCATGCACCGAGTAGGCAACATCGTCACTAAAGTCCATGACCTGAGCTTCGACGCTCTTCTGCCGAGCGGGGGCCGCTTGACGCAGCCAATCGAAAACTGGCCGGTCATCCTCGTAGACGCCAAACTTTATTGAGTGATCGGCGCCAGCCTCGGCTGAAGCCTCGGTTCTAGCCCAGGGATACTTGCAAGTTGCGTCGAGGCTGGCCCTGGTGAGGTTGAGGCCCACCGAACGGCCGTTCACAAAAACCTTTGGTTCTATTCTGGTGAGTAACCGCAGGGTTTGGGCGTTACCCTCGAACCCACCGATATTCGTTGCCCAACCATCGAGCGCCTTTTCACCGTTGTGGCCGAAGGGCGGGTGACCCAAATCGTGGGCCAAACAAGCCATGTCGACGATGTCGGCATTGAGACCCAGATCGATAGCCATTTCACGGCCTATCTGGGCGACCTCGAGCGAATGGGTCAATCTGGTTCGCGCAAAGTCTCCGCCCGAAGGCGAAAGAACTTGAGTCTTGGCACCAAGACGTCTGAGTGCCGACGAGTGAACAACTCTCGCACGATCGCGGGCAAATTCACCGCGTCGAACTGCCCCGCTTCGCTCTTCAGGTTCAAATCGTTCGCGATCGAAATCAGAATAGCCAAGCTCCTGATTGTGTCTGAGCTCCATCTATCCCCCCGATACGCCAAGTTCGGCGTCTTGCAGAATTCGACGTTGGTCTCCGGCTAGTTCGCGAGAATCGAGCCAATTTTCGGGCAGTGCGCAGACTTTCGCTCCACCCAAGCGACCACGCGGGCCTTCAGCCTCTTCACCGGGATACGGCTGTGACCTGTCGAGTGTTCCGAGTATGTCATCCATGTGAGACAGAGACTCAACTTGAGCAAGCGCAGCCCTGAATTCGCCGCCGACCGGGTAGCCCTTGAAATACCAAGCGACGTGCTTTCGAATGTCTCGGCAGGCATGTTCCTCGGATTCGAAGAACTCCACCAGCAATTCACCGTGTCGTTTGAACGCATCGGCAACCTGGCCTAAATCCGGCTGAATAGGATCGATTGCAGCATTCGAGTTTGGGTCACGTTGATACTCGTCAAAGGCAGCCTGTAGGTCTCCAAATAGCCATGGACGACCCAAGCAACCTCGCCCTACAACCACTCCATCAACGCCGGTCTCGCGCATCATGCGAATCGCATCGGCAGCTGACCAAATGTCTCCGTTTCCAAGAACTTGAACATCTGGCAACGATTCGCGAAGTTTGGCGATCGCTGACCAGTCAGCCTGGCCGGAATAGTATTCGGAAGCTGTTCGCCCATGCAAGGCAACCGCAGTCACTCCCGCATCTCTAGCCGCTTTACCAGCATCGATGTAGGTTAGGTGATCGGCGTCAATTCCCTTGCGCATCTTGACGGTAAGTGGAATCTCGCCGGCCGCCTTCACCGCTGCCTGAACGATTGCCGAAAACAGGTCTTGCTTCCAAGGAAGAGCCGCTCCGCCACCCTTGCGAGTTACCTTTGGAACGGGGCAACCGAAGTTCAAGTCGATGTGATCAGCGCGGTCTTCGGCAACCAACATGGTCACGGCTTCGGCAATGGTCTTCGGGTCGACACCGTAAAGCTGAACTGATCGAATGTCTTCGGACTCGTGATGGCCAACCAGACGAAGTGACTCCTCGGTGCGCTCTACCAGAGCACGAGAAGTAACCATCTCTGAGACATACAGGCCGCCGCCGAATTCGCGGCACAGACGCCTGAATGCCGTATTTGTGATGCCAGCCATTGGAGCGAGCACAACCGGCGTGTGGATGGCGAGTTTGCCATACTGCAACGCTGGTTTAGTAATTTGCTCGCTCATCGAAACCTATGAAACTAGTTTCGAGCCTAGGTATTCGCGAATCTTCGAAAGTGAAACGCGCTCCTGCTGCATTGTGTCGCGCTCACGAACGGTAACAGCCTGATCGTCAAGTGTTTCGAAGTCAACCGTTACACAGAATGGAGTTCCGATTTCATCTTGACGACGGTATCGGCGACCGATGGCTCCTGAGTCGTCGAAGTCGATGTTCCAGTAACCACGAAGCTCTTGAGCAAGGTTTCGGGCAACCGGAGAAAGGTCTTCGTTGCGTGAAAGCGGCAATACTGCGGCCTTGACTGGAGCCAAGCGGTAATCGAGCCTCAAGACGGTGCGAATATCGACACCACCTTTAGTGTTTGGTGCCTCATCCTCGTGATATGCGTCGACCAAGAAGGCCATCAGCGAGCGAGTTAGGCCGGCCGCCGGCTCGATCACGTATGGGAACCAGCGTTCACCCTTGACCTGGTCGAAATAGCTCAGGTCGGTGCCTGATTCGCGCGAGTGAGTGCTCAAGTCGAAGTCGGTGCGGTTGGCAATTCCCTCGAGCTCGCCAAATTCACTGCCTGAGAAACCAAATCGGTACTCGATGTCGACGGTTCGCTTTGAGTAGTGCGAAAGCTTCTCTTTGGCGTGCTCGTAAAGGCGCAGGTTGTCGGGGTTAATTCCGAGATCCGTGTACCAGTTCATTCGCTGTTCGATCCAGTAGTCGTGCCACTGCTCAT
The DNA here is from genome assembly GCA_041180145.1 of Actinomycetota bacterium. Lineage (GTDB taxonomy): Bacteria > Actinomycetota > Actinomycetes > Actinomycetales > Microbacteriaceae > Rhodoluna. The sequence continues at coordinate 35,559 of JBEGSA010000003.1, forward strand.
CGGTACCTGGCTCGACGAAGAACTCCATTTCCATCTGTTCAAACTCACGAGTGCGGAAGATAAAGTTTCCGGGGGTGATTTCGTTGCGGAAGGACTTTCCAATCTGACCGATACCGAATGGCGGCTTCATGCGTGCTGCACCCAAGACGTTTGCAAAGTTTACGAAGATACCCTGAGCGGTCTCTGGACGAAGATAATGAAGGCCTTCCTCCGCTGCAACCGGACCTAGGAAGGTCTGCAACAACCCGTTGAATGCCTTGGGTTCGGTCCAGGTGCTCTTGCCTCCACAGTTAGGGCAAGCAATGTCATTCATCGACTCGGGTGCGCGACCCTTCTTTTCCTCGAAGGCCTCTTCGAGGTGATCCTGGCGAAAGCGCTTGTGGCAGCTTGTGCACTCAATTAGGGGGTCTGAGAACTCTCGAACGTGGCCAGACGCCTCCCACACCTTACGAGGCAAAATCACGGATGAATCCAAACCGACGATGTCTTCACGAGAATTCACCATGGTTCGCCACCACTGGCGCTTGATGTTTTCCTTGAGCTCGACACCTAGTGGCCCATAATCCCAAGCCGAACGGCTGCCGCCATAGATTTCGCCGGCCTGGAAAACAAATCCGCGACGCTTTGCGAGTGAAATTACTGAATCTAGACGGTTTGGGGTAGCCAATTGAACTCCTTGCCCAAGCTGGTTGCCTGGTGCTTATTCGAAGTTATAAGTCTACTTTGAGTTGGTCGATTTTGGCTGGTCGACGGCACCGCCGAAGCGGCGATTTCTGTTGGCAAAAAGCTCTATGGCTTGCCAGAGGGATCGCCTATCAAAATCAGGCCAAAGAGTATCCATGAACACAAACTCTGCATAAGCGGACTGCCAAAGCAAGAAGTTTGAAGTGCGCTGCTCACCCGAAGACCGAAGAAATAAGTCAACATCTGGGAGGTAATTCGAATTCAAGTACTTCTGAAGGGACTTCTCGGTAATCGAGCCAGGCTTTATTTTTCCGGCAGCCACGTCCTCGGTGATGGCATTCACCGCATCCAAAATTTCAATTCTCGAACCATAGTTCACGCACATGGTTAGGTGAAGTTTGGTGTTCTTTGCGGTTAGCTTTTCGGCCGACTTGAGCTCTTCAATGACGCTCAACCATAGCTTTGGTCTGCGTCCAGCCCATCGAATGCGCACGCCCCACTCGTTCAATTGGTTGCGACGCTCTCGAAGCACCTGGCGATTGAAGCCCATAAGAAAGCGCACTTCATCCGGAGAGCGCTTCCAGTTTTCGGTAGAAAACGCATAAACGGTTAGGTACTCGACGCCAGCTTCAATGGCACCTGCAACCACATCCAGAAGGGCCTTTTCGCCAGCCTTATGGCCTTCGATACGGGTTAGCCCGCGCTCATTGGCCCAACGACCATTTCCATCCATGACGATCGCAATATGGCGAGGAACCGTACCCGATTCAAAGGCTGGAACCTGGATACCTGCTTTGCTAACGGGTAAGAATTCGGTCACTGGCGCTCCACGTGTTGCAATGATTTCAGCCCGCGTTCGATGTGCCACTGGCTATATGCAGCAACGATACCCGATGCCGAAGCCCGAATGCCCTCTGTTGCAACATCTGCTACGGCCCAATCGCCGGAAAGCAACGCTCCTAAGAGTTCCCCGGTAAGCGGATCTATCACGGCGGCGCCAGCGGGCCGGCAATCGCGGCAGACCACGCCTCCGAGCTGCATTACAAAAGCCTGGTGTGGCCCAGGGTCACCACAACGCGCACAATCATAAAAGTTGGGCGCCCAACCGGCTATCGCTAGCGCGCGCAGCAGATAAGAATCAAGAACTAGCGACGCATCGTGCTCCTTGTTTGCCAAGGCTCTTAGAGCGCCAACGAGCAGCAGATATTGCTGGGGAGACGAATCATCGCCGGTCAGCTTCTCGGCTGTCTCGACCATCGCTGTAGCGGCCGTGTAGGTGCGGTAATCCTCGATGATTTCTCGCCCGTAAGCGCCGATCGTTTCAACCTGATTGACTACGTCAAGCGTTCTGCCCTCATAAAACTGAGCTTCAATCACCATGAAGGGTTCAAGCCTGGAACCGAATTTTGAACCGGTTCGTCGAACTCCTTTAGCGACCGCACGAATCTGACCGTTTGCCTTTGAAAGCATCGTTACGATGCGGTCTGCCTCACCCAATTTATGGGTTCGCAGAACTACTGCTTCGTCTCGATAAAGTGGCACCCTCTAAGTATCGGGTAGACCGATCAAACTAGGCGCGAAGGGCTCGGTTTACCGACGAAATTACTGCCTTGAGCGAAGCGGTTGATATGTCTCCATCGATTCCAACTCCCCAAAGCACCTGTCCGTCGACTTCTAGTTCGACATAGGCGGCCGCTTGGGCATCGCCACCCTCGCTCAAGGTGTGTTCAACGTAGTCAAGCAAGCGAACCTTCACGCCCTGCTTTGCAAGAACATCCAGGAACGCGGAGATTGGTCCGTTGCCTGTGCCCTGCGCAGCCAGTTGTCCAGCGCCGTCGCGAAGGATGATGTCTAGCGCCACGACGCCATCCATGTTGCTCTCGGTGCGCATTTTCTTCAATTCGAAGCGACCCCACTTAAGGTCGATGCGATCAGGTTGCGCTGGCAAATATTCGTCGGTGAAGATGTCCCAAAGACTGCTCGACGAAACCTCGCCACCGTCTTGATCGGTCTTGTTCTGAACCACACGCGAGAATTCGATCTGAAGTTTGCGAGGAAGATCCAGTTGGTGGTCGGTCTTTAGCAGATAGGCGACGCCACCCTTTCCAGACTGCGAATTGACTCGGATGACTGCTTCGTAGGAACGACCCACGTCCTTGGGGTCGATTGGCAGGTATGGGACAGCCCAAACGAGGTCATCGACAGAAACGCCCTTTTGCTTTGCGTCCTGCTCCATAAGCTCGAAGCCCTTTTTAATGGCGTCTTGGTGTGAACCCGAGAATGCCGTGTAAACCAAATCTCCGCCGTATGGGCTGCGTTCATGCACCGGCAATTGGTTGCAGTACTCGACGGTTCGCTTGATCTCGTCTAGGTTGCTGAAATCGATGTGCGGGTCTACACCCTGACTAAAAAGGTTCAAACCCAATGTGATTAGGTCAACGTTTCCGGTGCGCTCACCGTTGCCGAAGAGACAACCCTCGATTCGGTCAGCTCCGGCAAGATAGCCAAGTTCAGCTGCCGCAACCGCTGTGCCGCGGTCATTGTGAGGGTGAAGCGAAATGAGAATGCTGTCACGGCGATTGATGTTGCGGCTCATCCACTCGATTGAGTCGGCATAAACGTTCGGTGTTGCCATCTCAACGGTTGCTGGCAAATTAATAACCATCTTGTGGTCAGGTTTGGGGTCAATTACCTCGATCACCGCGTTGCAAACCTCAACGGCATATTCCATCTCGGTTCCGGTATAAGACTCTGGAGAGTACTCGTAGTAGACATCGGTCTCTGGAATTGTCGACTCGAGTGAACGACACTTGCGCGCACCGGCAAGAGCGATCTGCATGATTCCTTGTTTGTCTTGGTTGAAGACCACCCGACGCTGCAGAACAGAAGTCGAGTTGTAGAAGTGCACGATGGCTTGCTTGGCTCCCTTGAGTGATTCGTAGGTGCGCTCGATTAGAGCATCGCGAGCCTGAGTAAGAACCTGGATGGTTACGTCTGCAGGGATGTGGCCTTCTTCGATTAGAAGGCGAACGAAGTCAAAGTCGGTCTGGCTGGCCGAGGGAAAACCAACCTCAATTTCTTTGTAACCCATTTCGACCAAGAGCTTGAACATCTTGAGTTTTCGCTCTGGGCTCATCGGGTCAATCAGAGCCTGATTACCGTCGCGAAGGTCTACCGCACACCAACGGGGGGCTTCGGTGATCAACTTGCCTGGCCAGGTGCGGTCGGGCAGGTTTACCTGAATCTGCTCGTGAAAAGGCTGGTACTTGTGAACCGGCATGCCAGATGGGCGCTGAGTGTTTTTCATTTTTGGTCTTCCTTGTGTTTAGGGGGTCAGCCAGCAGAAGGCTCCGCGACGAGGAAGGCCGGTTTAGGCCTCGTCGCGGCCAATAAGTAGGAGACCGAAGAACACGGTTTTAGGTTAGCACCTTAGAAGCCGAGTTTGCCCAATTGTTTCGGGTCACGCTGCCATTCACTAGCGACCTTAACTCGCAGACTCAGGTAAACCTTGGTACCGATCAACTTCTCAATTTCCATGCGTGCACGCTTTCCAACATCAATCAGGCGACTTCCCTTGTGACCAATGATGATTCCCTTTTGCGAATCGCGTTCAACGAAAATGTTGGCGTGTATGTCGGTGAGGTCGCGACCTTTTCGCTGAGACATTTCGTCAATCGTCACCGCAATCGAGTGTGGAAGTTCATCTCGAACCCCCTCGAGAGTTGCCTCTCGAATTAGCTCGCAAATGCGATTCTCGAGAGTTTCATCTGTGACCGCCTCTGGCGGATAAAGAGCAGGTGACTCAGGCATCAAATCAATCAAGACCTTGGTAAGCACTTCTAACTGATCATCGGCAACTGCGCTGACCGGCACAATGGCTCGCCAGTCACGCAAATTGGATACCGCAACCAACTGTTCTGCTAGCTGCTCTGGGTTTACCAACTCGCTCTTGGTGATAATTGCTACCAACTTGGCTCGGCGAAATTCTTCAAGTTGTTCGTTGATGAAGTTATCGCCGGGGCCAATTTTCTCATTTGCCGGTATGCAAAACCCGATGACATCTACATCGCCGAGCGTTTGTTCAACCAAGTCATTTAATCTTTGACCGAGCAAGGTGCGCGGCCGATGCAAGCCCGGGGTGTCGACCAGAATAAGTTGACCGTAATCGCGATGAACTATTCCACGAATTGCTCGCCTGGTGGTTTGAGGCTTCGCACTTGTGATGGCAATCTTCTCGCCGACTAGAGCGTTGGTAAGTGTAGATTTGCCAACATTTGGGCGGCCTACAAATGAGGCGAATCCTGACCTATGCTCAACCATTACTTTTCCTCTTTATCTTCAAAAGCAGACAAAGCGTCAGCCAAGCTTGGATCTTTTTCAACAATCACCGAGATGAGTCGCTTTCTGCGACCCTCAATGCGGTCTGCAATCAGAGTAAGCCCTGAAACAACAACCCGATCACCTAACTTCGGAAGCCGACCCAAGGTCTTGGCCAGCAACCCACCAACGCTGTCGACATCCTGGTCTTCAAGTTCTAGTTCAAAGGACTCCCCAAGGTCCACCAGCGAGTAACGTGCGTTAACACGCAGTCGCCCATCGCCAAGGTCGTCGACGTCAGGAACATCCTTGTCGTATTCATCGGCAATTTCGCCAACGATTTCCTCAATCACGTCTTCCATGGTCGCCAGACCAGCGACCCCGCCATACTCATCGATGATGATTGCTATGTGGGTCGAGTTAGCTTGCATTTCTCGCAACAGATCATCGACCGGTTTCGACTCTGGAACAAAGACTGCCTTGCGAGCTATGTCGGCTAGTGCTGACTTACTGGCCAATTTGGGATTCTCGTGAAGTAGACGTGCAATGTCCTTCAGGTACAAGACTCCCCTGATGTCATCCTTGTTCTTGCCAACGATCGGAAGCCTAGAGTAACCGCGCTGCAAGAAAATGGTCATAGCCTTTTCGACGGTGGCATCGAAAGGAACAGTTGCCATATCAATTCTTGGCACCATGATTTCGCGCACGATGGTTTCACCAAATTCTTCAACCGAGTCAAGCAGCTCTTGCTCGAACTCTTCGGGTTCATCGTCTTTCGGCAGAGAAATCGGTGTGAATAACAAGGCCCAGGATCGCACCAAGGGAGACACTGCTTTCAGTAACCATTTGCCGAGTGCTTTGTGCCCGAAGCTTGCGCTCACAATCTGAGAGCCGAGAATTAGCACCAACACTAGGGCCAGCGATATTGAAGAACTCAGCCACCAGGCCAAACCTAAGTTTGAAGTTATTTGGCCAACTAGGATGCCGAAAATCGCGGTCAGACCCAGCCGCAAGAAGCTTAACGATTCAGCCTTGTCAGATTCATCTTCATCATGTTCGAGCGCCGCCTTTACTACCGCGATAATCGCAGTTGCAATCGCTATTAGCGAAGCTAGCCAGATCGCGAAACTAAGCACTAAACGTTACTTTCGGCGGCATAAAAAGATTCGAGAATATCCCGTTGAAGGCCGAACATCTCTTTCTCTTCTTCGGGTTCAGCATGGTCGAAACCTAGCAGGTGAAGAATGCCATGGGTGGTAAGCAAAAGAATCTCCTTTACAGTTGGGTGACCGGCAGCCTCCGCCTGTACTGCGGCCACCTGAGGGCAAATAACTATATCCCCCAACAATCCAGGAGGCGTAAGCTGCCCTTCACTTCCCGGCCGCAACTCGTCCATTGGGAAACTCAGCACATCGGTAGGCCCGGGTTCGTCCATCCATTCAACATGCAATACCTCCATTGCTGCTTCGTCGATGAAAGCAATTGCCAAATCAGCATCGCGATGAATCTTCATATAATCAAGCGCGTGTGTAGCGAGAGCCAAAACTCGAACCTCGTCAACAACTACCTCGGTTTCATTACTTATTTCGATGCTCATTTTTTCTCTCCCCTGGCGCGACTTTCATCGGCAGATTTTTTGGCCACCTGTTTCGCAATTTTCGTTTCATCGAAACGGGTATAGGCATCAACGATCTTGGCAACAAGGTTGTGCCTCACAACATCATCAGAGGTTAACTGAGCAAAATGCATGTCTTCAACGTCTTTAAGCACCTCGACCGCAGTCCGCAAGCCAGATGATCCGGTTGGAAGATCAACCTGAGTGATGTCTCCGGTAACTACCATTTTCGAGTTGAACCCCAAGCGAGTCAAAAACATTTTCATCTGCTCTGGGGTGGTGTTTTGGGCTTCGTCGAGAATGATGAATGAATCATTGAGAGTGCGGCCGCGCATGTAGGCAAGCGGTGCGACCTCGATCGTTCCTGCGGCTATGAGTTTGGGAACAGTTTCTGGATCGAGCATCTCGTGCAGGGCATCGAAGAGCGGGCGCAAGTAAGGGTCAATCTTGTCGGTCAGAGTTCCCGGAAGAAAGCCAAGTCGTTCGCCTGCTTCGACAGCCGGTCTAGTCAAGATGATTCGACTTACCTCTTTGCGCTGCAGGGCCTGAACAGCCTTTGCCATAGCCAGATAAGTCTTACCCGTTCCGGCCGGCCCAATGCCGAAAACAATAGTGTGATAGTCAATTGCATCCACGTATGTTTTTTGACCGAGGGTCTTTGGCCGAATGTTTTTGCCACGTGAACTGAGGATGCTTTGGCTGAGAACCTCAGCCGGTCGAACTTTATCGTCAATAAGCTTGGCCGAGCGAGTTATTTCTTGGGAGCCCAATTCTTGACCAGCGGCGATTAACTCGACCATCTCTTCGATAAGTTGTTTAGCAGCGGAGACTTCAACTGCAGAACCAGTCAGGGTGATTTGGTTACCTCGAGCCGTGACCTCAACCGATGGGTAGGTTGCTTCGAGAGTTTTGAGTAGTCGATCTTCTGTGCCCAGAACCGACACCATCGGGACACCCTGAACGGTGAGCTTTTCAGTGCGCTTCGAACTAGTCAATTTGGGTCTTCGGATTTTTGCTTAGAACGTGTCCGTGGGCATGAAAGACCGTCTGACCCGCTTCTGCACCGGTGTTGAAAGTGAACCTGAAAGCGCCGGTAGTGTGCTCGGCCGCAATCTTGCTGCCCAACTGCATGAGATCAACCAGTGCTTCTGGGTCGGCGAACGAAAGTTCCGCAACGTTTGAGTGATGTTCGCGAGGTATGACTAAAACGTGAACCGGTTGCGCCGGTGAAATGTCATGAAATGCGATGGCGTGCTTGCTTTCAGCGACAACCTTGGCGGGGATTTCGCCGCTAGCAATCTTGCAAAAAATGCAGTTTGAGTCATTCATCTTGACTTCAGTCTAGTTTTTGCTGATTGAGAAACTAGGCCCAGAGCCCAAGTTTGGCCTGAAGTACTGAAATCGCTGCAACTCCCGCTGTCGAGGTTCGAAGGATAGGAGCACCAAGGTGCACCCTAATCGCCCCAGCAGCTTCAAGGGTCTTGAGCTCCGCCTCGCTGATTCCACCCTCTGGGCCAACAACAATTGCGACGTTTGATTTGATGTCGATTTGAGAGCCAAGACCCCTGTCGGCCGTTGGATCGAGCACCAAAACGGTGTCGAAATCGGATACCAGCTCAGCGAGTTGCTTGGAGTTGACCGGCTGAGCCACCTTTGGCTCGAAAACGCGCAGCGCCTGTTTGGCGGCTTCACCAACAATGGTTTGCCAACGCTCGACACTCTTGGGGATCTTGGCGCCCTCCCATTTGCTGATTGAACGCTCTGCTTGCCATGGCACCACTGCCCAGCATCCCAGTTCGGTCGCGGCTTGAACCGCAAGTTCGTCGCGATCACCCTTTGCAAGCGCCTGAATCAAAGTCAATTTGACCGCCGGCTCTTGTTCAACAAGCACTTCGGTCACCTTAGCGGTGAGCGAATTCTGTTGAACCGAGCTCACCGACGCTCGAACACGAACCCCTGACCCATCAGCGAATTGAATGGCTTCACCCTCGCGAATTCGACGCACGGCAACAGCGTGTTTGCCCTCTGAGCCACCAAGGGCGAGAACATCGCCAACTTTTGGCGGTATTGCAAACAGGAGCTTAAAAAGTGGTTCGACCAACTTCAGCCCTTGCGCTTTCCTGAAAAGAATCCAGAGGTGTGCTTGACAAGTTTGATCGAGTCAGCTTTGCGAAGCTTCGCCAAGGTGCGGAAAAGCTCTTTTTGCTTGGAATCAAGCTTGGTTGGCGTATTTACCTGAACTGAAACCTTGAGGTCACCTCGGCCCGAACTTCGCAAGTGCGTAACACCCTTGCCTTTGATTGTCAGCACGTCGCCCGTCTGTTGCCCAGGTTCGATTTCGATTTCGACAGTGCCATCAAAAGTTTCGATTTTGGTGAGCGCACCTAAAACTGCGTCATGAAGAGGAACATCAACCGTGCAGGTTAGATCGTCACCCGATCTTCCAAAAGTGTCATGAGGCTTCACCGACATGTCTACGTAGAGGTCGCCCGAAGGTCCGCCAGCGAAACCAACTTCCCCCTGGCCGCTAAGTTGTAGTCTCAAACCATCTTCGACGCCTGCCGGGATTTTCAAATCGATGTTACGTCTGGCACGAACTCGCCCCTGACCTCGGCAGTCGAGGCATGGGTCAGAAATTACTTGGCCAAAACCACGGCAGGCGCCACAGGGCTGAGACGTAACGACGTTGCCGAGGAGCGAACGAACCTGGCGCTGAATCTGTCCCGCTCCGCGACAGATGTCACAAACACTTGGGCTGGTTCCCGGTCGGCAACAAGATCCCGAACAGGTTCCACAGAGCACAGCTGTGTCGATCTCGATCGTTTTGTCGACGCCGAAGACCACCTCTTCAAGGGTTAGGTCTACTCTGATTAGCGCGTCTTGACCCCGCTCGGCACGAGAACGTGGGCCACGCTGTTGGCCTCCACCGAAGAATGTGTCGAATATATCGCCGAAGCCAAAACCGCCGGCTCCACCAAACGGATCGTTTCCGCCATTGTCGTAGTTTCGACGAGCATCGGCATCACTGAGCACTTCGTATGCATGAGTGACCAATTTGAAGCGCTCCTGTGCTTCTGGCGCTGGGTTCACGTCTGGGTGTAACTCTCTGGCTAGCTTGCGATAAGCCTTCTTGATTTGATCCTCGGTAGCACCGCGATCGACACCTAAAACTTCGTAATGATCTGACATTAATTTCCTAGTGTCTTGGTTAGATAGCGAGCAACCGCTCGAACTGCTGAGATGTTTGAGGAGTAATCCATGCGAGTTGGACCGATAACGCCAATTTTGGCAATTTCATTGCCGCCGTTTTCGTAGCCGCTCACCAAGATGGATGTGTTACTAAGACCCTCTACCGTATTTTCGCGGCCGATTCTTAGGCCAACACCGTGATTGTCTGTTTGCATCTCAGTAATCAACTTGAGTAAGACGACCTGTTCTTCAATTGCTTCTAGAACAGGAGAAATGCTTGGAAAATCCTCTTCACGACGAGCTAATTTCGCTGTTCCAGAGAGGATAATTTTCTCTTGGCGATTGGCGTCAACCTGGTCGTAAAGAGTCTCAAGGACTAGATTTACCTGGCCGATTCGAGCAGCGCCGAAGCCGTCGACAAACCCGTTGAGTTTTTCAGAAACAGCGGTAAGCGCGATTCCAGTTAGCGAACCAATTAGTTTTGCGCGAAGTTCGGCAATAAATAGTGGGTCTACCGCCTCACCCAACTCAATAACGTGCTGTTGAACTCGACCAGAATCGGTGACCAAAATCAGCAGAAGTCTTGTTTCAGTTACCGGAATCAACTCAACGGTCTGAACCGAGGCTTTACCTAGGGTTGGGTATTGAACCATAGCGACCTGATTGGTTAGCTGAGAAAGTAACCGCACCGTTCGGCCTAGAACATCATCTAGATCCGCACTACCCTGCATGAATGACTCGATCGCGTGCTTTTCGGCCACGGTAAGTGGCTTGACCTCATTAAGACGATCTACGAAAAGTCGATAACCCTTGTCGGTTGGCACGCGTCCAGCCGATGTATGCGGTGCGTGAATGAGCTCTTCGTCTTCGAGGAAAGCCATGTCGTTGCGGATTGTCGCCGCAGACACGCCAAAAGAGTGGCGTTCGACGAGTGATTTTGAACCCACCGGCTCTTTGCTTGCGATGTAGTCCTGAACGATTGCGCGAAGCACTTCTAGGCTTCTATCTGGAATCATGCTTCACCTCGCTTCTGGCACTCAAGCCCTCTGAGTGCCAATATTACCTGCGGCACCGTCAGGTGGGTAGGCTGAAAACAGCAAAGTCGGAGGAAAAATGACAAACCCATACGCTTCTAGCTCAGAGTTCACACCAGAGCAAGAAAAACTCTGGTCTGTGCTCGTGCACATCCTTGGAATCTTTTTCGAATTCTTCGCTCCGTTGCTCGGCTATTTGCTCTTCAAAGCAAAGGGACCATTCGTTGGGCACCACATGCGTGAATCTCTAAATTTTGGCATCACTATGGTGGTTGCCGCTATCGTTCTGGCACTTAGCATTGTCGGCTGGGCAATCATTTGGGCGCTACCGATATATTGGACAATCTTTAGAATCGTGGCCGCTTATCGGGCCAGTCAGGGAGAGTTCTATCGCTATCCCCTAACCATTCGTTTCGTTAAGGCCTGATCGAAAAAAACCCAAGAGAGCCGACTTAGGCCAACAATTGGCGAACTATGGAGTCGGCCAACAGTCGACCTTTGAGGGTCAGCACCAGACGCCCATAAATCGCCGCTGCGGGATCAATCATCTGATCGGCAATCAAACCGGCGATGATTTTGGGAGCCTCGGGATTGACTGACTTCAGGGTTTCGATCGCCATTCCAGCTCGTATGCGAATTTCGAGTAATACTCGCTCTTCTAAACGGACCCGTTCATCTAGGGTCTCTCGACCCGCTGCTGGGCTTGAGCCTTCACCGATGCGATTCGAATAAACAGAAGGGTGCTTTACGTTCCACCAACGAACTCCGCCCACATGACTGTGGGCACCGGGGCCATAGCCCCACCAGTCTTGCCCCTGCCAGTAAGCCAGGTTGTGTGCCGAGGCGGAATCCGGAGTTTTTGACCAGTTCGAAATCTCGTACCAATTGAACCCGGCTTCGCCAAGTAGTTGGTCGGCTAGCTCGTATTTGTCGGCTTGAAGGTCTTCGTCAACTTCGACAAGTTGACCGGATCGAATTTGGCGGGCGAGCTTTGTGCCGTCTTCGACGATCAGCGCATAGGCAGAGACATGATCGGTATCCAGAGCGATCGCCTGATCAAGCGATTCGCGCCATTGAAAGATGGTTTCACCGGGGGCGCCATAAATTAGGTCGACCGAGGTCTGCAGACCTACCGTCTTTGCGGCGGCAACGGCTTTCTGAACGTTTTCGGGTTGGTGGGTTCTCTCTAACGTAGCCAAAACTTCTGGCACAGCCGACTGCATGCCGAACGAGATTCGATTAAACCCACCCGAAACCAACTCTTCGAGATAACCAAGGTCCACGTTGTCGGGGTTGGCCTCTGTTGTAACTTCACAGTCCGCCATTAGACCAAAGACGTTTCTTAACGATTCCAAGATCTTCACCAGATCGCTTGCAGGAAGTTGAGTAGGTGTTCCGCCTCCGAAAAATATTGAAGCGAGTCTGCGCTTTGGTAGGCCGGACTGACTCAAAACTTTCGAACTCAACCGGATTTCAGCAATCAACTTGTCTGCGAAAGTAGCCTGGCTGACGCCATCAAGTTCACTGGCCGTGTAAGTGTTGAAGTCGCAGTAGCCACAGCGCACCCGACAAAAGGGAATGTGAATGTAGGCGTGAAAGCTTCGATCGTGGGCACCAACTGTCGATTGGATCGGCAACTTGCCATCTAGTGGTGCTGGGTCGCCAATTGGCAAAGCGCCAGCCACTATTTGCCCTTCTTTTCGCCCTTTTTCTCACCATCGGTTGAAAGTGCGGCGATAAATGCCTCTTGCGGCACCTCAACGCGACCGATGGTCTTCATGCGCTTCTTACCCTCTTTTTGCTTCTCGAGAAGCTTTCGCTTTCGGCTAATGTCGCCACCGTAGCACTTGGCCAAAACGTCTTTTCGCATCGCACGAATCGACTCACGAGCAATGATGCGGGCACCGATTGCGGCCTGAATAGGAACCTCGAACTGCTGACGAGGAATTAATTCGCGCAATTTTCCGGTGATCATCACGCCATAGGCGTAGGCCTTATCACGGTGGACAATGGCACTAAAGGCGTCAACTTGCTCACCCTGCAGCAGAAGATCGACCTTGACCAAATCACCCTGCGCCATACCAATCTCTTCGTAGTCGAGAGATCCGTAACCCGCTGTCTTGCTCTTGAGCTGGTCAAAGAAGTCAAAAACGATTTCGGCAAGCGGCAATTCATATCGAAGCTGAACTCGGTCTTCACCGAGGTACTGCATGTCGATCATCGTTCCACGACGTGATTGGCACAGCTCCATGATCGTGCCGACATAATCCTTGGGGCTCAAGATGGTTGCGCGCACCAAAGGCTCCATGATTTTCTTGATTTTTCCGCCTGGAAACTCACTGGGGTTGGTGACAATAACTTCATCACCATTCTCGAGAGTTACTTCATAAACCACGGATGGAGCGGTTGCAATCAAGTCGAGCCCAAACTCTCGTTCGAGTCTCTCTGTCACAATTTCAAGGTGCAAAAGACCTAGGAATCCAATTCGGAAACCAAAGCCAAGTGCAACTGAAGTTTCAGGCTCATAGATCAAGGCTGCATCGGAGAGCTTTAGCTTGTCGAGAGCTTCTCGAAGCACCGGATAGTCCGACCCATCGATTGGATAGACACCAGAGAAAACCATCGGCTTGGGGTCGGCATAGCCTTTCAAAGGCTCGGTTGCTGGATTCAACTTGGTGGTAACGGTGTCGCCAACCTTTGACTGACGAACGTCCTTAACACCGGTAATTAGGTAGCCAACCTCGCCAACGCCGAGACCCTTGGTTGGCTCGGGTTCTGGCGATGAAACGCCGATCTCGAGGGCCTCGTGTACCGCCCTGGTAGACATCATGGTGATTTGCTCGCGGGGCTTTAGGTGGCCGTCAATCATTCGCACGTAGGTAACAACGCCGCGGTAAGAGTCGTAAACCGAGTCAAAGATCATGGCTCTTGCAGGAGCATCCGGGTCACCAACCGGGTTTGGAATGGTTCCAACGATTTTGTCGAGGAGGGCATCTACTCCCATGCCGGTTTTACCAGAGACTCTGAGGCAGTCCTCGGGGTTGCCGCCAATCAAATTTGCAAGCTCCTCGGCATATTTCTCGGGCTGAGCAGCGGGAAGATCAATCTTGTTTAGAACGGGGATGATCTCGAGGTCATTTTCCATGGCTAAATAGAGATTTGCCAGGGTCTGAGCCTCAATGCCTTGAGCGGCATCGACCAATAGAACTGCGCCCTCACAGGCGGCAAGCGAACGCGATACTTCGTAGGTGAAGTCAACGTGCCCGGGAGTGTCAATCATGTTCAGCGCGTATGTGTTTCCCTCAAACTCCCAAGGCATGCGCACAGCTTGAGACTTGATAGTAATTCCGCGCTCACGTTCGATGTCCATGCGGTCAAGGTATTGAGCACGCATAGAACGGTCGTCAACCACACCGGTTAGCTGCAGCATTCGGTCAGCCAAGGTCGATTTACCGTGGTCAATGTGGGCGATGATGCAGAAGTTGCGAATGAACGCCGGGTCGGTCTTTGAAGGCTCAAGACGACGGGTTGCGCGTGGCGACAAAATAAACCTCTGTGTTGTTTGAAAGGAACCGTAAATCGGTGTGACCATTCTCTCACACCGAAGGGCACACGGCACTGGATTTGCTTGCCCAAACCATCAATCAACTGATAGAGTTAGAGGCTGATACGGATGGCTGGTCTATCCATAATCCCAAAAGTTTTGAAACTGTTCCGCGCGACTGCAGAAGCAGCGAGCAAACCAAGAAAGTGAAACATGGCAAACATCAAGTCACAGATCAAGCGCATTGGCACCAACCTAAAGGCTGCCGAGCGCAACAAGGCTGTTCGCAGCGAGGTTAAGACCGCGATTCGTGCATCACGCGAAGCGACTGCTTCAGGCGACAAGGCTGCTGCGGCGGCTGCACTTGCTTTGGCTTCGAAGAAGCTAGACAAGGCTGTTTCGAAGGGTGTTTTGCACAAGAACAACGCTGCAAACCGCAAGTCAGCACTTGCTAAGAAGGTTGCGGCTCTCTAAGCCAAAAGAATTCAATAATCCCCAGGGCCAAATGCCCTGGGGATTATTTTTATGTCTTTGTTCGCTAGTTTTTGATTTGTCCGGGACGACCAGCGTAAAAACCAAAACCAATCTGCAGCCCGGTCAACAACACCAACAGGCCCAAACTCCAGCTCCAAGTTGAACTTATTTCGCTTAGGTAACCAACCACAAACGTGCCGGCAGCAGCCAAGAGGTAACCCCACCCCTGTGACATTGCTGATAACTGAGTTGTTTGAGCCTGGGATACAGCCCGCGTTCCGATGAGGGTAAGCGACAGCGGAAAGGTCGTTGCCTGTCCAAGACCAATCAGTACACAGGCAAAAATTAATAGCGCGGGCGTGATGGCTTCTCCGCTTTCGGCCAACGTGACCGCCGCCATTAGCATTACGAAGCCCGAAAGAGTGACCAAGCTTGCGCCAGACGACCACCAAGCCAAAGTTTTGAACCTTCTTAAAACGGAAGAAAGTGCGAAGCCGGTCGGAATGCCTACGGCCGTTGCCAAACCGAGAGTTGCCCCAGCCTCTGAAGGGCTGACACCCACGTCAATAAGCATTGACGGCAACCAAGCAAGAATTGCGTAAAACCCGAGGGATTGAATGCCGAAAAAGCCGACGATTGCCCAAGCCAGGGGCGAGCGATTGACAGTTCTTGCATCAGCTGAATGGTCAGGATTCAAATCTTGAGCGGGTTTACCCGAAGCTTTCGCGATTGGCGCCCAAAGCACAACAGAGAGGATCACTGGCAGAATCCAAATCGCCAGTGCTTGGCGCCATCCCCCAAGAGCCAAGCTCGAAGGAACAGCAATAGACGCGGCGAAGCTAGCCGAAACTGCAAGCACCGTGGTGTACATGCCCGTTACCAAAGCCACGTGCTTTGGGTAACGATCTCTAACGACCGTCGGCAGAAGAACGTTGGCGATCGCAATTGCGAGCCCGGCCGCGATGGTGCCAATCAAGAGACCCGGGTAGCCAAGAGTTAGTCTCAAGGCGACGGCGATCAACACAACCAGCAGAACAATGAACATTCCCCCGTCAACACCAAAGCGACGAACCAAGCGGGGGCTGGCGAAAGCCCCGACACCGAAACAAAGCACTGGCGCCGAAGCCAGCAGCCCCGACATGACAGGGGTCAACTGTAGGTCATTGATGATTTCATTCAGCAGTGGGCCGATTGAGGCAACTGGCGGCCTGAGCATGATGGTAATAAAAAAGAGCGCAATTGCACCAATGAAGCCGAATTTTGCAAACTTAGTCACGTGATCTGGCCCTTCTTGGCAATCAGGTGAACAAGCTTCTCGAGCGAGTAAACCGGGTCGCGCTCTGCACCCTTGACCGCCGCATCCGTGTCTGCCAAAACTTGAATGGTTCTGGCAAGGCCGTCTTCGGACCAACCTGAAACGTCTTTTCTGGCCTTGTCAACCTGCCAAGGCGCCATGCCAAGCGACTGAGCAGAGGCGGATCGATTGCCATAGATTTTGGCAAGTTGCCGAATTTTCATCGAGATAGCGGCAACGATGGGCACCGGGTCCGCTCCAGAACTCAAGGCGTGACGCAACAGAGCGAGCGACTCGCTAGAGCGGCCTGCAAGCGCAGAATCTACGACCTTGAAGGCATTGGTTTCGACGCGACCGCCATAGTAGCGTTCGACGATTTGCTCAGAGATGCTTTCAGCGCTGTCTTGAAGCAGCTGATCGCAAGCCGATGCCAGTTCGGCTATGTCACCGGCAAAGGCCTCTAAGAGACCGCGGGCTGCACCTTGAGTTATCTTGCGATCCGCTCTAGAAAACTCCGCCTGCACGAATGCGAGCCTCTCGGCATCCTTGGTGATTGGAAGGCACGATACTTCAATTGCAAACTCGCTTAGACGAATTGCGTCAAGCATCTTTTTTCCGCGAACACTCGAGGAGTTATGCCTGAGAACGAGACAGGTGTCTGGTGTTGGATTTTCAAGGTAGGTGATGACATCTTCGATGAGTTCATCACTGCAGCGTTCGACAGAACGAATGATTACCAGGCGTGGTTCCTCGAATAATGAAGGGCTCGTCAGATTTAGTAGTTGTCCGGCGGCGTAATCGTTCGCCTCAACTTCGTGTATCTCTAAAGCCTCGTCGACTCGTTTTAGTTGTTCGCGAATCTCACGAATCGAACTAGATGCAAAGAAATCCTCGGCTCCACTAATGAGCACGATTGGTGCGGCGGTAACCTCGCGCCAATCAACCAATCTCGCTTTGCTCATTCGACAAGCCTAACGCCGACCAGAGGTTGAGTAATGAAAGCCAGCGGCGTCGAATCTCAGAGCGATCGAGCCAGCCTGGTCGGTGCGCAATACTTTTGAACCCGTGCCTTCAAGTAGCCTTAACGTTCGCTGCGTAGGGTGCCCATATGTATTAGCCTCGCCAACCGAAATCAGGCTCACTTCCGGATCCATTTCCTCGATCAACTCGGGATACTGATCTGCCGAACCATGGTGAGACACCTTTAGAATCATCGGCTTTGAATCCGACAAACGCCCCAGCCATGAAAGCGATTTAGAAGCAATCAATTGTTGCGAGTGCTCTCCTGCATCAGCCAAAGTTACAACCGAGAAGTCCTCGAAATTCCACGAGATCACCAAACTGCCATCATTAGAATCTTCAATTTGCTTTGCAGAAACGGCTGGCCCGACCACTCTCCAGTTTGCCAATCCCAGGATTCCAGATGTTCCCTCTTCGGCTATGAAAACCGCGGACCCATTCTTTGCCAGGTCTCGCAGACTGCTACTGGCTGCCCAGCGAGGATCATCAAATGGAGAAATTAGAGTTTGCGTTACCTTGCGTCCTCTAAGGGCACCACTCAGACCACCGACGTGATCCAAATCGAAGTGAGTTAGCACTAGTAGATCAATCTGCTCAATTCCCAAATCATGCAGGCATGCATCAATCAATGTCGGCTCGCGACCGACATCGACTACCGCGATCTGGCCTGCTGAACGCATAACCAATGCATCACCTTGGCCAACATCGCACTGAACCAGTTGCCAACCTTTGGGCGGCCACTGCCCCAAAACCTTTTGAATCGGCACCTGAGCCAATATCGTGCTCGCCAGAAACGCGACAGCAACTCCACCAGCTAGCAACCTGGGAAATTTGCTCTGAACTCTTAGGGCCGTGACAAGAGCCACGGCTAGCAAGATGGCGCCGCCAACTGCAACGGGACCCGAGAGCCAGTTGAGAGTATTGTTTGGCAGCCCAGCGAAGAAATGCGCCAATTGCGCGATGCACCAAGTACCTAAACTCGCCAAGAAAGTCAGCACGCCGGACACCCAGGGAAACGCCCACGCGACCGAACAGGCCAGGATTCCTAGAATCGTGACCGGCGCTACCAGCGGTTCTGCAAGCACGTTTGCAACGAGTGAATAGGTAGAAATTCCTGGCTGCAGCTGCAGCAAGACGGGTAAACAGAACACTTGAGCGCCGGCTGATACCGACAATGCCAAAGCGAGTGCCTTGGGTAATCGAGTTTTGAGTCGCAGATAAATCGCCGGAGTCAACACCAGGATTCCGGCAGTGGCCAATACCGACAGTAGAAAGCCGTAATTGACCGCTAGCCACGGATCGATAATTAGCAGGCAAAGAATCGCAAAACCAAGAGCGGCCGTCGGATGCGGTTTTCTGCCGACTGCTAAGGACAGGATTACAGCCACCGCCATGAACCCCGCTCTAATCACACTCGGTTCGGGGCCAACGAGTAAGACGTAGGTAACTATCGCGACCGTTGCCGTTGCCGCCCGAATGAAACGACTTATTGGAAGCCTAGAAAGAAGAAATGTCACGACGCCCGCAACGATTGCGCAGTTTGCTCCTGAGACAGCCATCAAATGCGTAAGCGAAACGATTTTCATGTCCTGCGCAAGCAAAACGGGAGTTAGCGACTTATCCCCGATGGCTAGCCCCAACACCAAGGCTTTGGATTCCAAGTCGATTGCGGAAGTAGCCTGAATAAAAGCGCTTCTGACCTTCTCGAACGGATTCGGCTGAGCTGAACGTATAAGAATTGGCTCGCCAATGATGCTTACAGAAAAGGACTGCCTTTGTGAACTTTGAAATTCACTAATCTTGAGGCGAGCACGATAGTGCGCTCCCGAATCAAGTTGGGTTTGACCCGAATATCGAAGCTCGAGCGGGGCGGTCATTCCATCGACAGAGGCAAGCACGTTAGCGGTTTGACTGGTCTTTCCAAAGTATTCCCCAACCCTGGGATGACCGACGACCGAAAACTCTGCCTCCCGCGACATACCTGTTGAAGCGAGTTCTTGAAAAACTACCGGCCGCGCAGCCTGGGCCTGCATTTCTAGCGAGAACCCAGCTAGAGCTAAAGAGCAGATCAGCAGAAAGAATACTCGCCTCATGAAAAACCGATGTTCAGCACCAAATAAACCCAAACGGCCAACGCCAGAAACCAGACAATCAAAGGGTCACTAGTCCTTTAATCGACTCAAATAATTTTTGTCCGATGCCACTCACGCCAAGCAAGTCATCCTTGGATTTGAAGCCCCCGTTGGCGTTTCGCCAGTCAATTAAGCGACCGGCAAGCGCTGGCCCAACTCCGGGTAACTCTTCAAGTTCTACCTGAGTTGCGCGATTGAGACTTATCAAACTCGGGTGTGCATCCTGCGAACTACTAGGTTGCTCGCCCATCTTGAGTGCGAATAATTGCTCTCCATCACTGAGTTCTCGGGCCAAATTCAAACTAGTTTGATCGGCACCATCGAGAAAACCACCGGCGGCAAAAACGGCATCAACGACCCTTGAACCAACTTCGAGTTTGTATATTCCTGGCACCTTTACGGCACCAACCACGTGCACAAAGAGTGATGGCTCATCGACCTGGGTTGTCACTGAAGAAGCTGCCGAGGGCAAACTAACGGTTCCGGTCGCCGCGTTAGAAGTCGACAGAGTTATCGCTCCGGCGGCCAGCAGGACAATCACAAAGATGGCATAGAAAAGTGGTCGCGATGATTTTCCGCTTGCCGAGACGGCCGCTCTAACCTGTGCTTTTAACCAATCCACCCATGAAAGCTACTTTCGATCAGGGCTGAGGAGGTTTCTAACTGCATAAATGTGAATAACGACTAGCGCGTTGCTATGTTCACAAGTTTTGGCGCGCGCACGATCACGTTGGCGATCTGCTTTTCACCAATCGCCTTCTTCACGGCCTCTGAAGAAAGAGCCAGTTCGCGAAGATCTTGCTCGCTAATGTCTACCGAGACTTCGAACTTGTCACGAACCTTGCCGTCAACTTGTGCGATGGCCACGGTAGAGCTCTCAACCAAGAGCGAGAGATCGGCATCTGGCAACTGAGCTAGTGCAACGCCTGGCTCGTGACCAAGCTTTTGCCACATGTCCTCGGCAGTATATGGAGCAAAAAGCGACAAAGCCTTTGCGACTGTCTCGGCCGCTTCACGAACAGCCGCGTCAGCGGGACCAGCCGAACCATCGATGGCTTTTCTCAGGGCGTTAACCAACTCCATAATCTTGGCCACGCCAACATTGAACTTGAACGATTCGATTAGCGGTCCAAAGTCACGCAAGAAACTATGCGTTGCCTTTCGAAGTTCTGCATTTCCAGAAACCGGGTCGATACCCTTGGCGCTAGTCACGTCATTTGCAGTTCGCCAGGCACGAGCCAAGAATTTTGCAGAACCAGCAGGAGATACGTCTGCCCAGTCGATGTCATCCTCGGGTGGACCAGCGAATGACATGGTCAAACGAACCGCATCAACACCGTGTTCATCAAGTTGCTCAGATAGGGCCACCAGGTTGCCACGCGACTTAGACATAGCCGAACCACCCATCAAAACCATGCCCTGGTTCAGCAATCGGGTGAAAGGCTCTTCGAAATCGATGTAGTCAAGATCGTGAAGCACCTTGGTCACAAATCGCGCATAAAGCAGGTGCAAAATTGCGTGAGTAACACCACCGACATATTGGTCAACCGGTGCCCAGGCCTTCGCTTCGTCTACCGGAAAAGCGACCTCGGTAGAGTTTGGCGAAAGGAAGCGAAGAAAATACCAAGAAGAGTCGACAAAGGTGTCCATTGTGTCGGTGTCGCGCTTGGCTGGCATTGCGCACTTAGGGCAGGCAACATTCAGCCAGTCCTCTGCTCCGCCTAGAGGCGAGGTTCCCTTTGGCTTAAGGTCTAGACCATCAGCTGAAGGCAATTCGACCGGCAACTGATCTGCCGGTACCGGCACCTCACCACACATTTCACAGTGGATGATCGGAATTGGGGTTCCCCAGTAGCGCTGTCTAGAAATAAGCCAGTCTCGAAGACGGAAGTTTTTAGTCTTCTTGCCCTTACCTTCAGCAGCGAGTATTTCACTGATTTTTTCAATTGCCGCGGTTTTGGTCAGACCATTCAAAGCACCCGAGTTGATGACGATGCCCTCGCCAGTGGTTGGTGCACCAGAAACCGCTGGGTCAATTGACGAACCGTTTTCATCTTTGACGTCGACTACCGCACGAATAGGCAAACCAAAGGCCTTAGCGAAATCGAAGTCGCGCTGATCATGCGCTGGCACAGCCATGATGGCGCCGTGCCCGTAATCGGCGAGCACGTAATCTGCGGCCCAAATCGGCAAACGTTCGCCATTGACTGGATTGATGGCAAATCGCCCAAGCGGAACACCGGATTTTGGCCTATCTGTAGCTAGGCGCTCGATGTCGTTAGATTGCTTTACCTGATCAAGGTATGCCTCGAAAGCAGCTTTGGTGGCATCATCTGCAGACTCAACTAGCTCGGCTGCAAGTGCAGCGTCGGGGGCAACGACCATAAAGGTGGCGCCAAAAAGGGTGTCGGGTCTAGTAGTGAATACGGTTACTGGCTCTTCTCGACCCTCAATCACGAAATCAACGTCAGCGCCATGTGATCGACCAATCCAGTTTCGCTGCATCGACAGAACCTTGGCAGGCCAATTTCCTTCGAGGGTATCTAGATCGTCTAGCAAACGGTCGGCATAGTCAGTTACTTTGAAATACCACTGGGTAAGTGCCTTCTTGGTGACGATGCTGTCACAACGTTCGCACAAACCTTGAACTACCTGCTCATTCGCCAAAACGGTCTGACAACTTGGACACCAGTTCACATTCGAATTCTTGCGATATGCCAAACCCTTGTTGTAGAACTCTAGGAACAACCACTGATTCCAGCGGTAGTAGATCGGGTCTGAAGTTACAAGGACTCGATCCCAGTCAAATGAACAGGCATAGCGGCGCATCGAAGAACGTTGCTGGGCGATGTTGTCGTATGTCCAACCCTTTGGATCAAGCCCACGCTTGATAGCGGCGTTTTCGGCAGGCAAACCAAAGCTATCCCAGCCAATCGGGTGCATTACGTTGAAACCTTTTTGAACCCAGTAACGAGAGATCACATCGCCAAGCGCATACGCCTCGGCGTGCCCCATGTGGAGGTCGCCCGAAGGATAAGGGAACATGTCGAGAACATACTTCTTCGGTCGCTGATCACCTGGTTTTCCAGACGCAAAAGGACGCAATTCATCCCAAACCGGAAGCCACTTTTCTTGGATGGCGGCGACGTCGTATTCGTTCTCGGCAGGCACAGTCGCGTTTTGGTCGGTCATTTACTCACTCTTCATGAAATCGTTGGGAAGAATCCCTTGTAAAGGTTACCAATCAAGCCCAAGGGTCGGGAGCGTTTAGTGCTTTCAACAGAGCTGACGCCTTCAATTTCGTTTCTTCGAGTTCGGCTATCGGATCCGAATCAGAGGTGATTCCACCGCCCACACCGATAGTCGCATTTTGCCCCTCAAAAACGATGCTGCGAATGATCATTCCGAACTCTGCAGAACCATCTACCCCGATGAAACCGGCTACGCCCGAATAGAGGCCGCGATCTCCGGCTTCTAGCTGTTTTATCAACTGCATCGCTCGAATTTTTGGTGCGCCGGTCATGGAGCCGCCTGGAAAAGCAGCTTCTAGGGCGTCGGCAGAGTCATAACCATCTGCCAATTGCGCCGTGACCGTGCTAACCAATTGATGCACGGTTGCATAGGTTTCAATCTGAAACAATTCCGGAACACCAATCGATCCTGGTTTAGCAACTCGACCGAAGTCATTTCGCATCAGGTCGACAATCATAAGATTTTCGGCCCGTTCCTTTTCGTTCGCCTCAAGCTCTGCTGCTATTTCGGCATCCTCGTTTGGATTAATTGACCTTGGTCTGGTGCCTTTTATTGGCCTGGTGCTGATTGCGCCCTTTGAGCTGACCGAAATGAACTGCTCGGGTGAACTGGATACGAGTCTCAAGTCACCAAATCGAAAATAACTCGCGTAGGGTGCTGGATTTTGCTCTCGAAGGTGAAGAAAAACGTTTAAAGGATCGACGTTGTGGGTCATCGTAATTTGGTTGGTTAGGCATAACTGATAGACGTCTCCAGCTGCGATGTGCTCTATAACTTTCTTAATCATTTCAAGATAGTCATCAGCATCGTGGCGGAGCGATACCTCACCGACAGAACCCTGTCGGTTCAGATGCCTATAACTGGCTACCTGCCCACCCGAAAGCCCCAATCTGAGCAGTGCAGCTTGATGCCAATGACTGAATTGCTCTTGAGATTCAAATAGTCCAACAAAATAGAGATGTTGCTGATCGTGATCCAAAACAATTGCCCGGTCGACTTCAAGAAAGTGAGGCTTTCCCTCGTAGGAAAGAACGCCGGCGACACCTGGACGCCAAGCAAATGGCAACTCGAGCTGATTTTCAATCGAGATCAAACTCCGGCGCACGCTTGCAAGGTCTTCAAGGTCGCTGGTGCCGCTTGAGGCGCCAATCACCGAATACCGTTGATTCGGGTGGTGTTCTCGATCTAACCAGAATGCGTGTTCGTCTTTAGAGTGCAACAGAGTGAAGATATCTGGCGCGCTGACCCAGGCGTCTAGTCGGGCTGAGAACAGGCGCATGGGTTCACTCCTTTTCTGTATCCTCGTCGTCGATTTTGTAACCGCTTTGTTCCTATCTAGATTAGACGCACGGACACTTTGAACCAGCGAGGAGGTCTAGAGCATGAGCGAATCCGCCAAGTTCTTTCGCTTTCAATCTGGCGCGCTGGTAGAACAGTCGGAATCAACCGGCGAACCGCAACTGGCAGTTGCCGATTCATGGCTGTCGGTAGACGGAAAAGCGCGTTCACTTCGAGCCCACTTCGATAGGTTCGCAGACTGGACAGCCGAGTCAGCGCCCGAGCTGCTGACTCAGCTACCTGACTTCTTTGAAGCCGTCGAAGATAGCATTAGGGTGCCTGGCCGCTTGTTTCCGAGAATCGAGTTGCACACAGAAGGTAACAATGGTGCTCAACTCTTTTTGAGAATTCGCGAAGCTCCCGACCAGCTAGGCTCGATCAAGTTGTGGTCCTACCCCCAATCTGATCCGAGGCAGAATCCTTTGATCAAGGGCCCTGACCTTTCACTCTGCCTACAGATGCGACGAAATGCTCAAATGCATGGCGCCGATGAAGCGGTGATCACCGATGCGCGAGGCAACATCCTTGAAGGCGCTTTGAGCGCGATCGTTTGGTGGCGAGACGATATTCTTTGTGCCCCAGGCGATGAATTGCCTTGGCTTGATTCGATCACCAGGCGCGAGGTTTTTTCGATCGCAGAACAAATGGGAATGAAAACTCGGCTGGTGACTGCCAAACCCGCTGATTTGGTTGGCTTAGAGGTTTGGGCGCTCAGCTCTCTTCAGGGCATTCGGGTTGCGTCAGAGTGGGTTGATCTCGGTGGCCCCTTGGGTAAACCGAAACACTTCGAGTCATTCGAGCGGCGCCTTCGCCTGCTTTCGACAGCCATCTAGTCAAATGCCGAGTGTGGCCCGCTCTAGTGCGAGAATTGGCTCATGAACGACATTCTGGACTGGCTAATAAACACGGTTCAATCGGTCGACCCGGCGCTTCGCAATCTTCTCGCCGGTCTAGCTATCGCGCTCGAGACATCGCTCTTTGTCGGCTTGGTGATTCCCGGCGATACGGTGGTTTTGGTTGCCTCAACAGGTGTTCAAAATGCCGGCGACTTTTTCTTTTTGCTGGCCGCCGTTTTGATTGGATCACTGATCGGCGAGAGCCTTGGTTTCTGGATTGGCCGGTTCTTTGGCGAACGCATCCGTGCCAGCAAACTAGGTAAGCGACTTGGTGAGGCCAACTGGGCTCTAGCCGATCGCTTTGTTGAACGACGTGGCGGGTTAGCCGTTGCGATATCGAGATTTTTGCCGATCTTGCACTCACTAGTTCCGGTTGCCTCGGGAATGACCCGGATGCGATATCGAGAATTTATCGTTTGGACTTTTGGAGCCTGCGCGATTTGGGCTTCTGCCTACGTTGGCATCGGTTACCTAGCTCGCGGTGCCTACGAGCAAATAGCCGGAAACCTAAAATGGGGCGGATTTGTCTTTGTGGCAATCATTTTGATTTTCATGGTGATTATTCACTTTGGAAAGCAACGCCTCGAGATTGCCGCTGAAAAACTAGCCGAACCCGATAGCGAAAAGAAGCCGAAAGCCTAGATCATGTGCGGAAGATTTGTTGTAGCCAGAACCGTTGGCGAGATTCAAACTATTTTTGAAGTAGATGAAATCATCGGTGATGTTCCGAGCACTTCATACAACGTGGCGCCCACTCAACAAATCGCCATGATCGTAGATCGATCTTTTGAAAAAGACGAAAATGGTGCGCCGGTGGGCGAACTCAGCCGAGAAATTCATTCTGCTCGCTGGGGTTTGGTGCCCCGATGGTCAAAAGGGCCAGCCGAGGGAGCTCCGCTGATCAACGGACGCATCGAGTCGTTGCTCGAAAAGCCGTCATTCAAAGATTCGGTGGTGCGCCGCCGCTGTGTCATCCCGGCTTCTGGCTATTACGAATGGCAGGTTGCCTCCGACGGCACCAAGCAGCCTTTTTACATAAATGCAGGCACGGATGGCATGTTCGCTTTAGCAGGCTTGTATGAATGGTGGGCAGACCCGAGTAAAGCCGCCAATGACCCGTCCCGTTGGCTGCTGTCGGCAACTACTCTTACCAAGGCTTCGTGCCCAGAATTGGCTCACATTCACGACAGAAACCCGGTGTTGCTATCTGCCGACACCTTTGACGCCTGGCTTGACCCTCACATCGAGGGTGACCAAGACCTTCTCGATGCGATCGCTATCGACTCGGATTTGGTGGCCGGCGAAGCAGAGTTCTTTGCAGTTGGCGCCGAAGTAGGCCAGGTTCGCAACAACTCGGAATCTCTAATCAAAGCTCTCTAGACACGCCCGAAACGCATAGTTCGACTCCAAAAATTTGAAATGTCGGTGGCTTTCCATACACTCTTAACATTCGAACAAATGTTCGAATAACTACTAGAAGGTTAGGGGTGCGATCATGCTGCGCGTTGATGAAAGAGTTGAGGTTTCGGTCGATCGAGTTGGAGAACCGATTGGCTTTTGGTGGCGCGGTGCCGGCTATTTAGTGAAGTCGAAACCAATCCGCTGGTTTGCTCGTCGCGAATGGTGGATCGAAGCAGCAAGGGTGCAACGCGGCATTGGCGCCGGTGTTCTTGAGGTAGAAATGTGGCGAATGAGCGCATCCAGCAACAACAAAGACAAAGCTCAATACGAACTGGTGCACACGCTAGACACCTCTGGTGGTCAAAAGCACATCTGGCGACTCGTCAGGGTTTACGACTAATCGAATCATGTCTGGTTTTATTCACCTCAATGTAGCCTCGGCCTTCTCGGGCCACTTCGGCGTGACCAGACCCGAGCGAATGGTCGAGGCGGCTGCAGCTCAGGGCGTTCAGGCCGCTGCAATCACCGACCGAGATGGCCTCTATGGCGCGGTCAAGCACATTGGCGCCTGCCTGCAATTGGGCATCTCCCCCATCGTTGGAGTAAATCTTGCGATTTTAGATGACGCAGGCAATCAGCTGGGTCGATGCGTCATTCTCGCTCACGGAAACAACAGAGGGTTAGGTTGGGCAAAGCTCTGCAAAATAGTCTCTGTTGCACACGCTTTACCTAAAGCGGTCAAGAAGCAGGTTGGCATTGCTAGAAGCGCCTTGGCCGATTTGTTGCGCGACGAAGGCGGCTGCACAGTGCTACTTGGCCCAGACAGCGATGTTGGGCTCGAAGTTCTGGCGGCAAACCGCAGCGGCGCCATTGAGGCGCTCGAGGCTTGGCGAGAGTGCCTAAGAACACCAGGCACCTTGGCAATCGAGATTGTTAGCCACATCACCGAGCCAGGCACCGAACTATCTGTTCTTCAAGCCCGTCGCATGCTGCAACTCGCAGATGCAACCAAAACACCTGCCGTTCTAACCAACGCCGTTCGCTATTTAGAGCCCGACGACGCGCTGACCGCAGATATTCTAGATTCGGCCAGACACCTCGAGGCACTGGGGTTATTCAAGCCGCAACCAAACGCTCAAGCATGGCTAAAGCCAGCCAGCATGATGCAATCCTTGGCCGTAGAAATAACCGAAGACCGCGATCGAGCACTAGAGCTATTCTCGACCACCGCAAAATTGGCCAAACTCTGCGCTCTAGATGCGGTCGGTGATTGCGACTGGGGTCGGCCCAAAACGCCAGAAAAGGCTGCTCTAGGCATCGAGGGTAACCCCTTCGAGGTTCTCTGGCAAAAAGCCCATGCCGGCATAGACCGGTTCTATCCGCGGGCAAACGATTCGCTGCTAACCCAGGTCAAACACCGGCTCGGCCAAGAACTAATCACCATCAACAAACTTGGTTTTGCCACCTATTTTTTGACGGTAGCCGATGTGGCTCAGATGATTCGCGACATGGGAATTCGCAGTCAGGCTCGAGGCTCGGGCGCCGGGTCATTGACCAACTACCTACTGGGCATCAGCGGAGTAGACCCAATCGAGCACGACTTGCTGTTCGAACGTTTTCTCAGTGTCGAGCGATCGAGCCTTCCAGACATAGATATCGATGTCGAATCCGCAAGGCGTCACGAAATCTATCGAGCCATCTTCAAACGATACGGTTCAGATCGAGTCACCCTACTGTCGATGCAATCCACCTATCGCGGCCGTGGAGCAATGCGTGATTCAGGGCTCGCGCTAGGCCTTGACGACGAGCAGATTGACGAAATAGCAAAAAACATGTGGCGCTTTAGTGCACGCAGCTTTAGAGGCGCGCTGCAGACCAAACCCGAGTTGGCCAAATTTGCCGAAGAGGTCGAGCAAGACCGAAGAATGAGCCTGCTGGTAGACATCACCGAAAGGCTAGATAGGCTTCCAAGGCACATCTCGATGCACCCCTGCGGGGTCATATTGGGCGATATCTCATTGTTGCGGCGCACTCCGGTTGAACAAAGTGGATTGGGCTTGCCGATGAGTCAGTTCGACAAAGACGACATGGACCCAATGGGCTTACTCAAACTAGATGTTCTCGGAGTTCGCATGCAGAGCGCTATGGCGTACGCGATCAGAGAGATTTCTAGAGTTAGTGGCAAAGAAATTGACCTAGACGCAGTACCCCGAGACGATGCCGCCACTTTCAGAGACATTCGAACAACCAACACACTGGGCATCTTTCAAATCGAAAGCCCGGGGCAACGTGAACTAACCGGAAAACACCAGCCGACCGAGTTCAATGACCTGACCATTCAAATTTCACTGTTTAGACCCGGGCCGATGAAGGGCAACATGATTGCACCATATCTTGACGGCCGGCACGGCTTTGCGAAGCCAGACTTTATTCACAAAGATCTTGAACCGATTCTGCGAGAAACCTGGGGCGTGGTTATTTTTCACGAACACGTGATTCGAATTCTGAACCAGATGACAGGCTGCGGCCTGGCCAAAGGCGATGAACTCAGACGTTCACTAGAAAAGCCTCGAATCAAACCGCAAATCGAAACATTCTTTAGAAACGAAGCTGCTAAGCGCGGTTACAGCAAAGAAGTCATTGAGAGAGTCTGGTCGGTTATCGAGGGATTTAGCAGTTTCGGTTTCTGTAAGGCGCATGGCGCTGCTTTTGCTCTGCCCACCTATCAAAGCGCATGGCTAAAAACCCACTACCCCACCGAGTTCATCGCCGGTTTACTCACCCACGACCCAGGCATGTACCCCCGAAGACTGTTGCTCTCTGAGGCGCGCAGGCTGGGCGTAAAGGTGTTGCCAGTTGATGTCAATTTTTCGACCGATGAATATTTGGTCGAGCCAATCACACGCAAGACTCTCGATGCCAATGAACCCCAAATCGGTGTGCGACTGTCGATTCGCGATGTTCAATCAATTAGCGATGCTGAGGTGGCAAGAATCATCGAAAATCGCCCCTACAAAGACACCGCCGACTTTTACCTGAGAGCCAAGCCAACCAGACGCACATTAGAAAACCTGGCGCTCATTGGTGCACTCGATGGCCTTGCCGCGGCCGAGGTCACACGCGGCGATGTTTTGGCAAGGGTTAGACAACTCAACGCCATCAAAAACAGAAAGGCCATGAATGCTAATCAACCGACCCTAGATTTCTCGGTTCTTGAAACCATGCCCACCGGAAACCCCGAGAGCTCAAAGCAAGATCGTGTTCAGGCCGAATTATCAATTCTGAAAATGGACATCAGTGAACACGTGCTCGAACTTTATCGACCGATGCTAGACGAAATGGGGGTTCTGCGCAGCGATGAGCTGGTTGGGCTAAGAAGCAAGACAGAAGTGTTAGTAGCAGGAGTGCGGGTGGCCACACAAACTCCCCCAATGAGATCCGGCAAGCGCGTTGTGTTTGTCACGCTCGATGATGGAGTTGGCTGCAGTGACAGCACCTTTTTTGACGAAGCACAGTCTAGGTGCAGTCATATTTTGTTCAACACCAGACTGCTGGTCATCGCGGGCAAGACTCGAAGAACCGGCGTTCGCGGCGTATCCCTAATGGCAGAAAACGCATGGGACATCAGAGACCTGTGGGAACAGTGGATCAACAAAAAGAAAACTCCCCTGGCCGGTTGACCAAGGGAGAATTCGAAACGCGGATTAGTCGCGATTGAAAATTGCCAGCAGACGAAGAATCTCAACATAGAGCCAGATCAGCGATGCGGTAAGACCAAACGCCGCACGCCATTCGTTCTCAACCGGCAAGCCCTCGCGAACGCCGACAACAATTGCCTCAAAGTCGAGGTTCAAAGTGAAAGCAGCAAGCGCGACACCAACCAGTGCGATGACCCAGCCGAAACCAGTTCCATAAGCGCCAGCCGAGTTGGTCGCGAGCGAAACCACAAAGTTGATGAGAGCAAAAGCAAGGTAGCCCATCATGGCAAAGGTCATAACCCTAGTGAATCGAGCGTTGACCTTGATCCAGCCAAAACGGTAGGCGGCAAACATGGCACCAGCGGTCGCTAGAGTAGCTAGAACTGCGTTCTGAGCTATGCCTGGGTACATCGCCTCGAACACCAAGGTGAGACCGCCCAAAAAGACACCCTGTGCTGCTGCATAGGCAACATAGAGAGCAGGGCGAACCTTTTTACCGAAGGTGGCAACTAGACCCAGCACGAGGCCGACAATTGCGGCAGGAAGAATCAGCGCTGTTAGCTGCATGAACCAAGTAACACCAGCGGTGGCAAGAAGAACCAGGAACATGCCGAAAACCTTCGCGGCGGTTCCTTCGACAGTCATTTTTGCTGTCGAGGTGATTTTTGCAAACTCGGCGTCAACAGCCTCTTGAGGGATGTCGAGGCGAGCCTGCTCAACGCCGGTTTGCATTGCCCGGTTGAACATTGGGTTGTGAGAGATAGACATAGTTACCTTTCTTGACCTGAACCTATGACCTAAAGACTAAGCGAGTTCGCTGTGAATTCGCTGAACGTGCGATGGAGCAATAACGTGCCCATCCGGGTGAACCATAAGCGTAACCTTTGCTCCCAGACCTTCGAATTCAGCAATCATTTCGGCGGTCTTATCCGGCGGCGAGTAGCCATCCACCGCACCGTTTGCAATCCAGACTCGCTTACCCGAAAGATCCGGCTTCTTTTTTCCAAACGGCGTATCCACAAAGGACTTGGTTGTGCCGAATGCAATTACGCCGGCAAGGGATTCGGGGTGGAGCAGCAGCATCGAACCGGCTGCGTTTGCCCCATTCGAGAAACCGACAGCGTAAACGTTATTGGCATCGAAACCGTATTCACCACTAGCCACCCAAAGAAACTCGGCAAGCTCATCCGCATTCTGCCTGATGGCCGCCTCGTCAAAACTGCCGTCGTCAAATCGCATGAAGAAGCGGTTCATGCCAAAAGCGCGCACCAAACCACGAGGCGACAGCAGATTGGCGTCTGGGTCAAGTAGTCTGCCAAGACTCAGAAGGTCTCGCTCATCCGCACCGGTTCCATGCAGCAAAAGCAATGTTCTTGCAGTGGCAACGTGCACACTCGGTTGCCACACATGCGGCCGAGATAGGTCCTTGGCATTGAAAGACATCAGCCGACCTCGAATGATCGCTTAGCCAAACCCATAAAGTAGCCGTCAATTTTGGTATCAATCGCCGCATCGGGCTTTGTAGCGGCACCAAGCGAGATGAACAGCGGCGTGAAGTGTTCAACCGTAGGGTGTGCGTAAGGCATGCCGGGGGCACTGTTGCGATAGTCGATCAGCGTGTCAACGTCTCCAGCAGCAAGTGCCTCGGCCGCCCAAAGATCAAAGTCGGATGACCAGCCCGGCGCCATGGCATCAGTTCGCCAATCGCGAATGTAAGGAAGCCCGTGGGTCATAAATCCTGAGCCAATCACCAAAACACCCTCTTCGCGAAGCGTGCGCAAACGGGCGCCAAGATTCAGCAACTTAACCGGATCATGGGTTGGCATCGACAACTGCAGCACTGGGATATCGGCATCGGGGTACATAACTCGAAGCGGCACCCAAGCGCCGTGGTCTAGACCTCGTGTCGAGTGTTGGTGCAGTGGCTCGTTGTCAGGCATCAATTTTGCGACTAAATCACCAAGCCATGAGGCATCTGGAGTGTTGTAGCTCATTTGGTAAAACTTAGGGTCGAAACCACCGAAGTCGTAGATCAGTGGAGTGTTTGCAGCCGTGGATGAAATCGAGATTGGCGCACTCTCCCAGTGCGCGGAGACGATCAAAATCGCTTTAGGCTTTGGCATCGTTTTAGCCCATTCGGCAAGTTGACCAACCCAAAGTTCGTCATCTAGCAACATAGGTGCACCATGTGAAATGTATAAAGCCGGGAAATTCGAAACCGTCATGAGTTAAGTAAACACCCTCTTGACAAAATTATTCCGCTTTTGCCAGAAATTCGTCCAAAACCTGGGCCGTAGCAGAACAGCCAGAACGAGTCACGCCTGCATCCATGTAGTCAAGAAGTTGATCGAGCGTGCGAACGCCGCCAGAAGACTTAACTTTGAGCCGATCACCCACGGTTGCTTTCATCAACTTCACGTTGTGCAGCGTTGCACCCTCGGCAGCAAACCCAGTCGAAGTTTTGACATAGTCGCCGCCAGCTCGTTCGGTAAGTTCGCAAGCTTTGACAATCAGCTCATCGTTCAAAAAGGCAGTTTCAAAAATCACCTTCACCGAAGCACCACGCGCGTGGGCTACATCGACAACCGCACGGATGTCGGTTTCGACGTAATCAAAGTCACCAGAAAGCAGGGCAGACACGTTCAAGACCATGTCAATCTCGGTCGCCCCATTAGCAATCGCGTCTTGAGTCTCAAATGCCTTCGTTGCCGTCGTTGAGCTGCCGTGAGGAAAACCAATCACCGTACAAACCGCAACAGAACTGCCAGCCAAAAGTTTGGCAGCACGAGAAACGTCCATTGGTCTAATGCAATAAGAGGCCGTTTCGTATTTAAGGGCTAATTCAGCGCCGGCAATAACATCCGCGTAGGAGAAATCTGGTTTCAAGATCGAGTGGTCAATGGTCTTTGCTACTTGTTGCAGCGTATAGCCGCGATAGGTCTTGCTCATGAACTCAGTCTAAGTCGCTTGATCTGTTTTATCTTTGGAGCATGCGAATAACCGTCAGAGTAAAGCCTGGATCAAAGAAGGGCCCTCTTGTTGAGGTCACAGCCGAGGGTTTGACCGTCTTCATTCAGCAGCGCGCAGTCGACGGAGCCGCGAACGAGGCACTCATCCAGGTTTTGGCAAAACATTTCGGAACCACGAAATCAAATATCGAGATTGAATCTGGATTCACATCGAGGATCAAGCGCGTGAAAGTGAGCTCTTAAGCCGAAAAAGACCACCAATCGGTGATCTTTTTTTTCGGTGGACCTAAGGGGATTTGAACCCCTGACCCCCTGCATGCCATGCAGGTGCGCTACCAGCTGCGCCATAGGCCCGAATGTTGCCGAGGCAACTCCATCAGTTTACATGAAAGTTTTAGTGGTTGGAAACTACTTCTAGTTTCACAACCGGTTGATCGCTGTACAGACGCTCGAGCGAGTAGTACATGCGGTCTTCTTCGTGCATGACGTGACAAATCACGTTGCCAAAATCGAGTAGCACCCAACGACCGGTGCTTTTGCCTTCACGGTGCAACAATTTGAAACCGTTCTTGAGCATCTCTTCTTCGATGCCGTCAGAAATTGCGCTAACTTGGCGTTCGCTTCTGCCTGACGCCAAAAGAAAAATATCAGTCAACGGCATGACGGCAGTCACATCAAGTGCGACTAAATTCTCGGCAAGTTTGTCTGCTGCTGCCGATGCCGCGATGTTTGCTTCTTGAATGGCTTTTGCTGATGCAGTCACGATTTCCTTTTGGATTAGTTGAAGATACCAAGCATATACGCTGCGAGCACCAGGCCGCCCACGCCGACCAGAATGACCGAACCCAAAACTGCTGTGTGCATCTGTCGAAACAAACTGTTTGTCGCCTGTGGCACCAGGTTCAGTGAATCAACTTCAATCATCCAGTCGTTTGCAGACACCGGCTGGACGTTCGAAACATAATCTTCGGCAACTGAAAGATTCATGGCTTCATCGGATTCACGTGCGGTTTTGACGACTTTGAGTTCGCCCGTACCGGAGCTAAGAATGGGCAATTGAATGCTGCCAGTTTTTGGCTCGATCCCCGACCCCAGCATGATGCTAAAGGTCGGAGTTTGTTCTGCGGCAGGAAGCACGATCTCGGATGTTTTCGGCGAATCCTCTGCGATGATATCTAATTTCAAATCCGAGGGCTGAGTTTGCGTGGCGAGTGACTGATGCTCGATCGCTGGCGGATGCACTTGGGACTCTGGTTCTATCACAGACAGCGTCGGCACCGGGTTGCGTTCTGAGTGACGAATCGATCGACGTGTTCCGATTTCACTTGGTCGATCAGCTTCTGGCTGATAGGGAGCATCGAAGACTTGCGAAACTGAGCCCGCTAGTTTTTCGGCCGCTCGAAGGTCACGCCTAGTTGGAAAATCGTTCACGCTGGCTCCCTATAAAGGCCATGTTCGCGAATGTATTTCAATACTTCCGGGGGCACCTTGTCAGAATACTTGCCAGAATTTACTATCAGATTTCGTACGTCTGTCGATGAAATGTCTAGTGCATCAATCGCCAGCGAGGTGTGCTCATGCGCTGAAGGCAACGAACCTTCATCAAACTGATAGCCCGGGCGACTTAGCACTACGAATTCTGCCATCCCGGCCAGATCAAGTGAGTTTTTCCAAGACTCGATGGACGCAAACGCATCTACGCCGAGCAGAAAAAATAGTTTGGCATCAGGGTTTAGGCGTGCAAAAGATCGCAAAGTGTCGATTGTAAAAGTCGGTGAACCTCTGTCAATGTCAACTCGACTGAGTTTGAACCTGGGTTCGTCTGCGATGGCTAACTGAACCATGTCGGCACGTTGCTGCGCCGAGGCAGAATGTTGTTTTGCCAACGATGACCAGGTTGGTACAAAGTAAACCAGGTCTAATTTGAGAGCTTCGAGAGCAGCCCTGGCAGCAGCAAGATGCCCCGTGTGAATCGGGTCAAATGTGCCACCGAAAATTCCGAGACGCAGAGGGCTCATCTGAGACAACCGCTCGGCCAGATTTAGTGGTGAGAGTTTGAACTGCTGGTCTTGTGTTCGTGACG
Source organism: Actinomycetota bacterium (assembly GCA_041180145.1). GTDB lineage: Bacteria > Actinomycetota > Actinomycetes > Actinomycetales > Microbacteriaceae > Rhodoluna. The sequence continues at coordinate 70,499 of JBEGSA010000003.1, forward strand.
GTTAGCCACGTCGCGGTATGACCAGGTTACGGCCGCAAGCAGAACGAATACGCCCATAGCAATAATGCCGAAGACAACTGCCGGGAATGGCAAGGTTACGAAGGCTTCGCCTTCGCTTGCGTTTGCGAGAATCGCGTTCATTTTTCTCCTAAGAACAATTTAAGAATAGACCAGAACTTAGGCCGATCAGCCTCTAATTTGACCTGAGCCGCGAACCAACCATTTGGTGCTGGTCAATTCTGGCAACCCCATCGGGCCACGGGCATGCAGTTTTTGAGTTGAGATGCCGACCTCAGCACCGAAACCAAATTCACCGCCATCAGTGAATCGAGTAGACGCATTAACCATCACCGCTGCCGAGTCAACTTCAGCTAGAAAGCGATCCGCATTTTCAACGTTCTCGGTGATGATTGCTTCGGTGTGTTTGGTTGAGTATCTTTCGATGTGTGCCAGAGCTTCATCTAGATCTTTGACAACCTTTACCGCGATGTCTAGATCGTGATACTCCATGCCCCAATCATCTTCAGTGGCTGGAACTGCCGCAAAAAAGTTTGCCTGAGTTGCTTCGTCGCCATGCACTGTTACACCGCCTTCGGCAAGTTTGTCCAGAACCGCCGGCAAGATTCGTTCAACCGCTGCTTCGTGAATTAGAAGTGTTTCGGCAGCGTTGCAAACACTAGGTCGCTGAACTTTAGCGTTGAAGACAATATCAACCGACCAATCGAGTCGTGCAGTTTCATCGATGAAAATGTGCACAACACCATCACCGGTTTGGATCACTGGAACCTTAGCTTCGGTAACAACCTGCTTGATTAGACCAGCCCCACCGCGAGGAATTAGCACGTCGATTAGACCGACTGCCTGCATCATGACAACACCGCCGTCGCGACCAAATTCATCAACGGTTTGAACGGCATCGCGGTCTAGGCCTGCCAGTTGAAGAGCATCTTGAAGTAAAGCAACTAAAACTTTGTTGGTCTGTTCGGCAGCACTGCCACCGCGAAGAACAACGGCGTTGCCGCTCTTGAGCGCCAGCACGGCTATATCGACGGTCACGTTGGGTCTAGCTTCATAAATCACGCCCACAACACCGAGCGGCACGCGAACCTGGCTGAGTTTTAGTGAGTTAGGAAGGCTCATGCCTCTGACTACGTCACCGATGGGGTCTGGCAGTGAAATGATCTTTGCAGCCGCATCGGCGATGTCTTGAATGCGCTCAGCGGTGAGACGAAGTCGATCCTGCAGGCTTTCGCTCATGCCCTCTGCAATGCCACGATCAAGATCGACTTGGTTCGCTGCGATGATTTCGGTTGCCCGAGCTGGCAATAGCAAAGAAATCTGCTTCAGCACTTCGTTCTTCTGAATTGTCGACGCCTGCGCCAGTGCCTTAGATGCGGCCTTTGCCAGCGCGATTTTTTCTATTGCCGTGATCATAAATAAAC
>JBEGSA010000004.1:0-56412 GCA_041180145.1 Actinomycetota bacterium
TTGGCGAGCACGTTTGGAACTTTGCAGACTTTCAAACCAAGCCGGGCATTTTTAGAGTGCTTGGCAACAAGAAGGGTGCGTTCACCCGTGACCGCCAGCCAAAGGCTGCGGCTCACACCCTGCGCGCTCGCTGGAGCACCCTAAACAACCGCAAGCCGTCGGGCAAATAGGTCTGACACGAACTGGCACCCGACCGAACCTGCAACTAACCGAACCTGCCCCTGAACGCACCAAAGATTAGAGAAAGCTGAACGAGATGAAAATCGCAAAAGCAGAAGTATTTGTTCACTCACCTGGCCGCAACTTTGTGACCCTGCGAATCACCACCGATGACGGCCTGGTTGGTCTAGGCGATGCAACCGTCAACGGTCGCGAGCTAGCGGTTGCGTCATACTTGCGCGATCACCTAGCCCCAATGCTGATTGGTCGCGATGCCCACAACATCGAAGACACCTGGCAGTATTTCTACCGGGGTTCTTATTGGCGCAAGGGCCCAATCACCATGACCGCGATTGCCGCAATCGACATGGCGCTTTGGGACATCAAGGCCAAGGCTGCAAACATGCCTTTGTATCAGTTGCTCGGTGGCGCAAGCCGCGAGGGTTGCTTGGCCTATGGTCACGCCTCGGGTCGCGAATTCAACGAGATCTTTGACTCGATTCGTGAGCACCAAGAAAAGGGTTACAAGGCAATTCGTGTTCAGACCGGTGTGCCTGGTTTGAACTCGGTTTACGGTGTTGCGGCTTCGGCCAATGCATCGGCTGGTGCCGGTTCGGGCAAGGGCGCTTCATCGGCTCGCTACGACTACGAACCAGCTCGTCGCTCAACTGTTCCGGTTGAAGAAGAGTGGGACACCCGCGCTTACCTCAACTACATTCCATCTGTGTTTGAGGCAGTTCGCAACGAGTTTGGCCCAGACCTGCCATTGCTTCACGATGGTCACCACCGCCTAACCCCAATTCAGGCTGCCCGCCTTGGCAAGTCGCTCGAGCCTTATGACTTGTTCTGGCTCGAAGACCTAACCCCAGCCGAGAACACCGATGCTTTCCGCCTGATTCGTCAGCACACCACCACTCCGCTGGCGGTTGGCGAAATCTTCAACAGCATCTTCGACTACAAAGACTTGTTCGAAGAGCAGCTGATTGACTATGTTCGCAGCCCAGTCAGCCACGGCGGTGGCATCACGCCATTGAAGAAGATCTTCGACTATGCGGCGGTTTATCAGATCAAGTCTGGTGTTCACGGCCCAACCGATGTTTCACCAATCGGTCACGCTGCTTCGCTGCACCTTGGCATGGCGATTCACAACTATGGCATCAGCGAATACATGCAGCACTCTCCAGACACCAACGATGTCTTCCAGCCTGAATACACCTTCAGCGATGGTCTGATTCGCCCGGGCACCAGCCCAGGTCTTGGTGTTTCATACGATGAGAAGCTTGCTTCGCAGTTCGAGTATGAGCCAGCGTATCTTCCGGTAAACCGCCTGAAGATCGACGGCACCATGCACGACTGGTAAATCGATGACAAAGAATTCTGAGGTGTCCATGACAGATTGGCGGATCGTCGTTATGGGCGTCTCGGGATGCGGAAAGAGTTCGGTGGGCCTAGCGCTCGCCGAGGCTCTTGGCGCAAGATTCATAGACGGGGATGACCTGCACCCTGAGGCCAATAAAGCCAAGATGGCTGCGGGCATCCCCCTCAATGATGATGATCGCTGGCCCTGGTTGGATTTGGTTGGCGAGGCGCTCGCCCAATCAAACACGGTTGTGGCATGTTCGGCGTTGAAGCGGGTTTATCGTGAACGCATTTTGGCCGCCGCCCCTGGCACGTTTTTTGTGCACCTGCATGGCACGCGCGAGTTGTTGTCGCAGCGCATGAACGCGCGACCGAACCACTTTATGCCGGTCTCGCTGCTCGATTCGCAGCTAAACACCCTCGAACCGTTGGGTGCCGACGAACCCGGTCACACTTACAACATTGCCGCGCCTGTCGACCAACTTGTCGCCGCTGTTCTTGCTGACCTCAAAAACTAATCCTTAGGTGGGCCTCTCCAAGGTGTCTTCACTTTGCCAGGTTATCTGCACCCCCAGGGTATCTGCGCCCTGCCAAGGTACCCCTGCGCGCATTCACACAGTGGGGGCATATTCGCCACTTTTGCGGCGATATTTGAGTGGTTTTTACCCAAAAACCGCATAAAAATGCGGAATTGAAATCGATGATTTCCTCCGCAAATTGCCACATTTTGCGGCGATAATTTCGAATCACCATCGGGGTATTTTTCAGCGAAAAAAGGGTCAAAACCGCCCTAAAATCAGCGCACTTTCGCCCCAAATGCCCCTACTGTGTGAATGTTCAGGAGTTGGATACCGCGGGGGCAGTGACGACCACTGGTTTCGGTGCCTATGGCCGGCGGCAAGGCCTATTTAACGTTCAAAATTGTGGCGCACTGCGCCTGCACATTTTGCGAATAACCAACCACGGCGGCAACCATGGCATCATCGGCTGCACTGAGGTCTTGAAGGCTCATAACGGCAAGCTCAAGCAGGTCAACATTCAACTTGGCATCGGCATCTAGGCCTTCGCTGGCAACCGCGGCACCCTGCGTGATAGCCAAAAGCGATTCGCCCAAACTGGCTGCCTTTTCGGCCTTAGCCAAGCCGGCCTGAAAAGCCTCGCACGCAACCACGTTCTTGGCTTGGTTCACCTGGGGTTGCACAACCAGCCCATAGGCAACAACCCCGCCAATCAAGGCAACCGAGGCAACAATCACCGCGATGATCGCAATGCGCCCACCAAATTTCTTTTTGGCAGGTACCGCGGTTTTTGCATCTTCAGTTGCAACCTCGGCCGCATTGTTCTTTTCGCTCATTCGGCAATATTACGGACAATAGATACCTGATGAAAAAAGACGACGCAAGCGGGTTCGGCGAAGCCGACGAAGCAATCGAGGCCTGGGGTGGTGACACCTCACAAAAGGTGCGCATTCGCAACGGTGTGCCAAGCGTCGCGCACATCCCGTTTTATAAATTTGCCTATTACCCCGACGTTCTTGACCTGCGTAAAGCCGGCTATGAGATCGACAATTTTGCCCCAATTTTTGATCAGCTCGACGACGCCCACGTGCGTCACGCCCAGATTGCGCACATTCTGCTGCACCTGCCAACCGACGAGTTTGGTCGCATGGGCGATGGTTCGGGCGGCAACTTGCTGTGGAATCCCCGCCGTGCCCGCGAACTTGAATTTCAGGTGCGCGCTGCCATGCACCGCTTTGGCCTAAGCGATGTGCCCACGCTGCTGCGCCGCATGATCGGCAAGGCTTTTCCGGGCGACTCAATGACCCACATCAGCGTTGACCTAGTGAACATTTTCTTTTGGGCCTGCTTGGCCAAGGTGGCTCGCGATTATGCCTGGCGCCAACCAAACCTTGAATTCGCCGCCGAATACCTTGAATACCCGGTCAAGCGCGCCTGGGCCGTGGCCAACTAACTAGCGCCTTCAGGCACTAACCTCTAATCAGGATTGAAGAGGGGTTTAAGTGCGCAAACTATTAGTAACGGCAGCAATCGGTTCGCTTTTGGTTGCGGGCTTCACCGCCCCAGCTCAGGCTGCAGCACCCAAGGCTGGCGCAGCTTGTGCCAAGGCGGGCATCACCCAGGTGGTTAAGGCCGGCACCAAGACGACCAAGTTCACCTGTGTGAAATCGGGCAAGAAGCTGGTCTGGAACAAGGGCGTTGCTACAATCGCCAAGCCGGCACCAGCCCCAAAACCCATCGCATCGGGTGAGCCAAACCCGTCGACCCCAACTCCAAGCCCAACCGCCGACCCAATCAACAACACCGCTGAGGCGGCATACAAGGCAAGTGGTTGGACAAAGCCAACCAGTTCGGCAGCCGTTGCCGCGGCAGCAACCAAGTCGTTTGCCGAATACACGGCAACCAAGCGCCAAGACGCCACCGTGAACGTGGTTGCCCAAGCTGGCACCCCGCAGTATTGGATCGACTGGATCAAACAGGGCGTGACCCTGATTGCCACCACCTTTGAATACCCCAAGCTCACCGGCCCATATACGGGCTTCGTAGCCAAAGATGTTGAGTGGCTAAAGGTTGAGTTTGCCAAGGTTTATGGTCAGCGCGCAGCCGATGATCGCGCCGGCTCTTTTGAGGGCGCACCTGCCCGAGGCGGCAGCGACACAGGTGTGTGGAACCTTGCTTTCATCGAAAGAGAAAACTTGATCGAGAAAGACAACGTTGGCATGAAGCAAACCCCGGCTCACGAGTTCTTTCACTCGGTGCAAGAGCGCGCGGTTGGCAGTTGTGTTCCGTGTGGCACACCGCAGTGGTTCTGGGAGGGCCCAGCAGTGTTTGTTGGCACCCAGGGTTCAAACCAGTTGGGCTTCAACAAATACACCGATGCCCGAAACTGGATGCTTGACCGCACCAAGCACCCAGGCACCGTGAAGCTAAAGCTTGAAGAAGTGACTTTGAACGATGGCACCATGGACCCTTATGGAATCGGTGCAGTTGCAACCGAGTTCTTGGTGGCAAATGTTGGCATGGCCAAGTTTGTGAATGTTTATGCGCAAATCGGCACCGGCAAATCATTCAAGGATGCCTTCAAGGCAGCAACGGGAGTTGCCCTAAGTGACTTCTATTTGATGTTTGAAGATGCCCGAGCAACTTTAGGCGCACCGAGAACTAGCTAGAGACTAGCTGCCGAAGGCATCAGAGGCTTTGTCGAGCAAAGCAAAAAGTTGCACGCGCACGTCGGGGCGCTCAGCAACGGGCTTAAGCCAAGCTATGTTGATCTCACTTTGACCCTCTGGGGTCGAAATTTTGAAGAAGCAATGGGTTTCATCGAAACCAAGCATTTCTACCTCGGTCACCGATCGGTCGCCGGTTAGGCCTTGCACAATAGTCAAGGTGCTCTGCATTGGGTCGGTGTTCATATAGTCACAAATCGCTTTGATCACATCTGGTTCGAATGCCATTTCGTTTCACTCTCGCTTGCTAAAAATCGGTTCATAACGGATTAGCAACTGTTCGACGCTGACCCATAAAAGTAAATGTAATCGTATTACAGTAATGAACATCCGAGGGGAATAACCCCTTCTTGACCAAGGACTGAATTATGAGCGATCAAACACTGGAGTTTGAAGAAGATCTCCTAGCAACCGTTCCGGCTTTCTATGTAACCCCGGGTCGCCAAGACCGTTACAAGCGCCTGCGCGACAACCACCCGGTTTCGTTTCACCCTGAAGTTGTGTCGCCGTTTCGCCCAGATGGCGGCCGAGGCTGGTGGGCTGTTACCCGCCACGAAGACGTTCAGTATGTGACCCGCAACCCAGATATTTTTAGCAGCGCAGCAGGCACCAACCCAAACGACGAGCCTGAGGTTATTGTTCGTGCGCTCGGCATGCTTCACATGGATGACCCAGAGCACCGTCTCTACCGCACCATCGTGGGCCCATCGTTTGCACCTCGATACCTAGACGCGATGATGGATGACCTAAAGGCGCTATCGAACGCGGTAATCGACAACCTACTCGCAGAGCCAGAAGTTGACATTGCCAAAAAGCTTGTGAACTACTACCCAATCCGTGTTATTTGCAACATCATGGGCATGCCTGAAGAAGATGTTGACAAGTTTGTGGAATGGACTCGCCTGGCGTTTAGCCCAGACCGAACCGTTGGCGAGCCTGCTCACCACGCGCTGATTGACTATGGCGTGAAGATGGCAGCTGACCGCCGTGCAAACCCTCAGGATGACCTGATCTCACGCATCGTGGCAGCCGAAGTTGAAGGCCGCAAGCTAACCGACAACGAGGTTGGCGGGTTCATCTCACTTTTGGTTGGTGCAGGTGCCGAGACCTCGGGTGCATCGATGGCTTTCGGTATCTATCACTTTGGCCAAAACCCAGAACAGTGGAAGATGCTTCAGGCAGACCCAAGCTTGCTAAACAACGCAATCGACGAAATGCTGCGCCACGCATCAGCCGTTGTGAACTTTAGACGCACCGCAACTCGCGATGTTGAGCTGGGCGGTCAGCTGATCAAGAAGGGCGACAAGGTCGTTATGTTCTATGAGTCAGCTAACTTTGACGAGCGTGTTTTTGAAAACCCATTGGCGTTTGACATTAACCGCAGCGCAAGCAGCCAGGTCTCGTTTGGTGCCGGTGGCCCTCACCAGTGCCTTGGCGAGCACCTTGCTCGTCGCGAAATGAAGGTTCTTTTCACTCAGCTTCTTGAGCGCGTTGAAAACTGGGACATCACCGAAGGAATCAAGTTGATTCCGAGCCCACGTTTCAACATGGTTGTTGGGCTCAAGGGCACCTTTCACGCCAAATAGAGGTTAGGTAAGTTGAGGGGGTGCCACACGGCGCCCCCTTTGCTTTTGCCCGGGTTCTCAAACTTGCTGGCAAAATAGACAGCATGCCAGCACAAAAGAGCACCAAGCGCCCCTCGGTCGTAAGCCCACCAACTCAGAATCGCAGCCAGGTCGCCTGGCGACGCATTCTTGATGCGGGCCGATCTTTGCTTGAGGCCGGCGGCAGCGATGCCCTCACAATTTCGGCTGTGTGCGCAGAGGCTAGTGTTGCCCCAACCGCAATCTATGCCAGAGTCTCAGGCTTAACAGACTTGTTTTGGGCGATCTACGAAGACTCGATGCACGAAATCATCAAGACCTATGAAACCGGCCTGCAGAAGGCGGCCAAAAAACCCGTGGGAAGCAAAGAGAGAGTTGCCGCGGTAGTGACAGCTGTTACCGACACCTTCGAAAACCATGCAAAGTTTTTGCGCGCTGTAATTCGTGTGAGCCTGTCAGACGAAAACATGAAGAACCGCGGCTCAGACTATTTGCTTGACTTTGCTCACCAGGTTGCCGACTTGCTTGACCCAAGCGATTCGGTTGCCGGCAGTGACGTTGCGCGCATGCTTGAACAAGAAAGCATTCTTAGAACCATGTATGGCGGAGCCTGGATGTCTGACAAGCCAGAGAGCTATGCCCTGTTTCAGCAGCGCCTCAACCGAATGGCTCTTTCAAGGCTTTCAATTCGTTAGACATCTGATACAAAACTCACTGATTTTGGTGCGAAAACAGTAATACCATTACGGTTAGACCGTTCCAAAATACCCCAAAGTGAGATTTTTCATGGCCGATCAGCTATTTGATGTGCAGGTAGTCAAGCGCACAGACCCAACCGACGACCTCTTCATCTTTGAGCTTCGCTCTAGCGACCAGCCGTTGCCAGCCTGGCAACCGGGTGCCCACATCGACATCGCTGTGTCAGACGGTTCGTTGCGCCAATTTTCACTTGCAGGAAGTGTTGAAGACCCCTCAACCTGGGTTCTAGGAATTCGCAAAGAACCAGAGGGCCGCGGCGGATCCATTTGGTTGCACGAGAACGCCACGGTAGGGGCAACACTAAAAGTTAGCGCACCTCGAAACCACTTTGGCTATGTTGAGGCTGCCTCACCGGTGGTGTTTATTGCCGGTGGCATTGGTGTAACCCCGATTTTGCCAATGGTGCAAAAGGCCGCATCGGCGGGCCGAAATTGGAAAATGCACTTCGTGGCCAGCAACAAGGCAAACATGCCTTTTCTTTCAGACCTTGAGGCGCTGGGTGGCGACATCAAGCTTTATGCGCGCGATGTTAGCGACCGCCCAAACATTGCTCAAATCTTTGACGAGCTCGAGCCAGGCACCGTGGTTTATTGCTGTGGCCCCGAGGCATTGATGCAGAACGTCGAAGATGAAGCCAAGGCTCGCGAGGGTATTGAAGCCCACGTTGAACGCTTCTCGCCAAAGGCCCAAGATGGTGATGCGGGCCTAGACACCTTCGAGGTGAACTTTGCTTATTCAAACATCACCGCAACAGTAGGCCCAGACCAATCGATTCTTGATGTGGCCAGAGCTTCGGGCATTGAGGTGGTCTCGTCGTGCCAAGAGGGCACCTGCGGTTCTTGTGAAACTCCTGTTTTGGGCGGCACCCCGGTTCACCGTGATTCTGTTCTTTCAGAAAAAGAGCGCCTGGCATCTGCCTGCATGATGATCTGTGTTTCACGCTCTTGCACGCCAGTGCTTGAGCTAGACCTTTAGAGCCACTTAGAGGCTTGCCGAACCTGAGGCAGGTTCACCGCGGCAATAGATGTCTTCAATCACGAACCATTCAAAGCGTTGTGCTCTGTTGGTTCCGATTTCGACATTCTTTAGATCAACGGTTTCGGCCCCAACAACTTTGCTGGTTTCTCTGAAGAGTTCGGTGTCGGTCGCATCGAGATATGAAACAACAACTTCGATTTCGCTTGTGCAACTAGCTGCACGCTGAATGTCTATGAAGCTGCAGTCATCGAATCTTCGGCACTCCAGCCCGGGCGTGGCTTCTTCATTCACCCACGCATAGCTAAAGCCTGCTTCGCCGATTGGTTCCATCGCGTATTGTCCAACAAGGTATTCATTTTTGAATCCAGAACTGTTGATGTATGCCAACCCGCAGGCACCCGCGAGCATCATTAAATAGGCAACACGAAACCAGAAGCGAAACACTACTTGCGACTTCCAACGCCTTTGAGTGTGAAAACCATTAGACCCATACAGATGTAAACAATCGCACCAACAAAGAGACCGGCGGCGATTAGCAGGTTCTTGCCCACTCGAATCAACATTTCGTTCATGCCATCAAGGTATGCCCCACCTACGACATTAAATGTCAGGGGTGCTACATAACCTACTTACTGTCTCACTTTGGTCGGTGAGGCAACGGGATGCTCCATTCTGCTGGTTGATGCAAAAGAGTTCTCTCGGGGGAGGCAACAGAAAACCCCAGACGTTGTCAAAACGTCTGGGGTTTTCGTTTAGCTAACGGTCGCGGAAATTTGCAATCTAACTACGGATCAGAAGGTTGGGGGTTCGAGTCCCTCCAAGCGCACCAAGAAAGCCGCGAGAAATCGCGGTTTTTCTCGCTTAATAAACTCGTTAACGACAGTTGGCAAAAACTGGGAGTTAATTTGGGAGTTTATGTTGCATTTGGACGTCGTATCCCCAACTATATGAAGTAATGAAATTAGCTGCCCTCTTGATGAAAGAAGAGGGAAATGCATAGTTCAAAAAGACTTAACAAGCCTGTTAAGAATCAGCCCAAATCCAGAAACCCCAAAGGCTCCCCGCGGCCATATAAGGATGGCAACCGCTGGAAAGCGCCCGGGAAGTTTGTCGACAATCAGGGCAAAGTCCACAAGGTAATTGGATCTGGTTCCACACAGCACATGGCGATAAAAAGCCGGGACGCTTTACTGGCTAAAAAGAAACTAAGTCTGTCCATGGCACAACTACCAGCGAACATGATTTTTGTTGGGGACTACTGCCAATACTGGCTAGATGTAATCAAGCAAGGCAAAGTCACACTAGCTCCAAAGACTTACGTTGGCTACAAAGCCGCTATCGATAACTGGATTCGCCCAAGCCTAGGTCGCATCAAGATTCAGCACCTAACTCGGCAACAAATCATTGAGTTGTTCGCGCTCGCCGCATCAAAGGGCGCTTCTAGATCTCTACAGGTGCAAATCAGAGCAGTTATCAAACCGGCGCTCGATGAAGCCGTAATCAACGGGTACATATCTCAGTCGCCCTTTATCAGAATTCCATTAACTCGAAAGACAAAGGCAAACCCAAAGTTCTTCACCAAATCAGAGGTCGCAGAAATTCTCAAGGCGGCAAATAATCACCCGAACTCACTCAGGTGGCACCTTGGCTTGATCTATGGTCCAAGACAAGGAGAATGCCTCGGGCTGCAATGGTCTGACGTGGATCTGGAATCAGGCTTGGTAACGATTTCAAAGCAGCTACAACGTGTTACCGGAAAAGGTTTGGCCTTGGTGCCACTCAAGACTTCTAAGGCCTACAGAAGCCTCCCATTGGCGGATTCTGCTAGACAAATGGTTAATGCCCTTCATGCAGCGCATATCACCGCTAGGAACGTGCATGACCCGAAGTGGAACCCGCACGAGTTCCTTTTTGTGACTCCGAATGGAACCCCAATCGACCCGGCCAACGATCGGAAACACTGGGTTAGTTTGCTTGAAAGCGCCAATGTCGAATACAAATCGATTCACACTGCACGTAGAACTGCTGGCACCATGGTCGCGAACATAAATACCGCGTCAAAGATGCTGGGGCATTCAAGTATTCAGGTCACAGCTGATTACTACGCGGGCATTCCTCTGGACGAAATGCGAAACAGCTTGAAGTCGGTCGAAGACATTTTTATTTAGACCCCCACCCTTAAGCGACTTTCCTATTGTCTGGGAAACAGGTTTTAGGCGCGCTTGGGGTTCGTTTTTTTAGGCAGTAGCCCATTCCTAGTAACTAGGAGTTCCGAATCTAGGTAGGGCAAAAGCGGAAAATGTACGGTTCGTAGTTGCCAGGTCCGAGAATATCGCTCCTGCACAAAACAAGAAAATGGGCGGTTTTGCTTGATTTACTCTCAGACCTAGTAACTACAAATGATTACTTGGGGATGTCCAGCCCATCAGCCAGGCAGCCATAGCCCAACAACTAAGGCAGTAGCCAACCAAATATGAAAATGGCATTTGTTTTTGTAAAAACACAAAAAACTTAGGGGTACCCCTAAGTAATTATTTGTCTATGCAAATCAGTAAGTGGCCTGTTGCTATACAAGGTACAAAAACGCCGGAAGTCGACGGACAACGAAGGTGATTTTCGCCCTGGGCTTGCCGGTTATAAGAGGCTTGAGATCAATTTAATTCGAAAGATCTATGCACAATCTGCGCTGCCTCATCGCGGTCTACCACTGTGTCAAAGCCTCCGATCCGGGAGGAAGTCCGATCTACGCCGGCGTAGTTCAAGCTTCCTTCTTCTGCGAGGCGAAATTGGAAAATTGAATAACTCAGTGCGCGTTTATTGAATACGCCAAGTTCGCAAAGTTTGTCGAAGTCCGTAAGCTTTAGGCCCGTCACGCGCGTAAACAAGTTTGTTTCCATTTGGCGTATTACATCCTGCAGTTCTTGCTCGCGATAATCCGTCAAATACATAAAAACTGGAATTCTGGCAACAAACCACATGAGCTTCTCACGGAGCTCTTTTTTCAAATCCTTACTTTCCTTGTCTGACTTCTTCTGTTTTTCAGAGAGGGGCTTTCTTTCCTTCTTCAATGGGTTGAGAGCCTTCTCGGTATTTATAACTTTCAAGAGCGCCTCGGAAAGGTCCAGTGCACGGAACTGCTCAACCTCTTGAAGAGCTTGAACGAGATCTGGCTGCTCTAGAAGTTTTTCCAATGTGAAGTTGTTTACCACTACCATTCGAGTGTCTTTCCATCTCCTGGTGAGCATTGCGGTTCCAATTCCACTGGAACTTATGGACAAGATTTCTGTAGCGTTGATTTCTCGCATCCTCGAACCGTCATAAGCAAGCACTGGCAAGAATTTAACGAATTCCGCAACACGAGCTTCTAATCGGCGATCATCCTTGATGTCAATTCTTTCCGCGTACTCTGATATAAACTTCAAAGCCCTATTTGGCGCATAATCGAAAACGTAGCACTTGTCTTTGAGAATGACCCTAGAGTTTGGGTCCTTACCATCGGTATTAGACAGCGTCCATGGAGTTTGTACTCGAAAGACCGTTTGAAAATAGCTTTCCGGGTTGGACGTGTTTCTCAGCATAAAGACCCCAGACCAAGGCGGGATAGATACTCCCGTGACAAGCTTGGCAAACGTCAATGTAATGGTTTTATTTGTTAAACCAGAACCAATCACATTCTTAACTGACTTTACGGCTTCGGCCCCAATTCCAATCTTTGTACCTGCGGCAACGATTACCTCGTAGTCGTGAAAAAAGGTATTCTGAGGCATTTTCAGGAGAGACTCCATAGCCTTGCAGGCTCCCACACTTGGCAAATACCAGAGAGTGTGATTCAAGTAGCCGATAAGCTCTGAGTTTGCAAAAGGAGCCATAGGGACATCTACGCCCGGAGCTGGTTCGTAGTCTTCTTCTCGGTACTGTCCACGAACCATCGCAAGCCACTGTTGGACTTCTGTTTCGTGAACAAACTTAAACCCAAGGTCCAAATTTTCCTTGTCAATAGGCGCAGCTCTGAAGAATTCATTTAAATCAAACTCATTCAAATCACCTTTCATCGCAATCTCACGCGCCGACGAAGGTAGTTCGTAAGTAAGCATGACCATTTGGGGTAGGTCAGCGTAAGGATTTGCATCCTCGGGACCGCGCCAATTGATTTTCTCTCTCTGCTCATCGGCGTATGACCAGGTGAATATCTGATTCTCAAGGAACTCGCCGTTCGTGAGTGCTCTGAAAGGAGTTCCAGTCAAATAGAGGTAATTCTTTGTCTTCAGAGGTGATTGGTCTTCAATAACGTCTGTTCCAACAGACGCTACTTCGTCTAAATCATCATCGCTAGCAATTACTGCCTTGACCTGAGAAATTGCATCCCGATCATAAAGGTTTTTGGTCCGGTCATTCCAAGATCCAAAATGATATTCGTCAAGGATTATGCAATCCCACTCTGTTTCATAAACGGGCTCAAGTCGATCCTTGATTTGGCCGTTTTGTTTTCCACCGATGTCTTGAAAAGACAAAAACCAACAATAGGGTTTATCGCCCACAATGTCGGCTGGGCGGTCTTTTCCGCCAATGAATTGCCATCCTTCAAAGTCGATATGCTGCTCAAGTTGAGATTGCCACTCACCTAGTACGGCTGGTTTGAAAGTGAGTACGAGTATCTTTGTCCATCCCATTTCTTTAGCCAAATGGTATGCCGCAAAAGTTTTCCCAAATCTCATTTTTGCGTTCCAGAGGAAGTGGGGAGGTCGACCACCAGAATTCGAAGGATTTATTCCTCGGAAATATTCAGCGGTCATTAAGACAGCCTGTTTTTGCTCAGGCCTCAATTTGTAATCTAAGTACCGCTGCAATTGCACGGGCTTCTCTTTTTGGATTTCAAGTACAGCGGCACGAAGCTCTTCGACTGTGCACTCAAACCACTCCGTGCCCTTTATCCTGTGGATCCCTTTCTTAACTAAAAGGGAGTGGACGGCGTGGTCCTTAAAGAACATGCCAGATTTTGTGACTGCTTTCTCAGCAAATACAATCTGGTAGCGGTCATCTCGGGGGCTTTTCGTGGGAAATTGATCTGCAACCCTTCGCTGATAGTCACCGCTTGTGTAACCTACCTTGAGGAGACCGAACCCAACACGACTACCCTTCCATTCAAGGTTCGCCTCCTCAGGAGTCGTGTAGGCGTAGATCCACGGAAGGTCAGCCTGGGGAACAAGCAGCTCAGACATTCTCAGGACCAGCCATTGGTTTGACGATTGTATTTATGAATTCCTGCTCTTCAAGTCCGATGCCATAGTAAGCAAACAGTTTTTCATCGGTCCAATTACTGTCAATCGGTAACTTTGGAGTGAACTCAAATCCTGATTTAGTTAGGTTCTGGGTGTTTTTCACTAAAGCAATCATGAATCGAGCAAACCTGGTTCTCAGAAATGACTGCATGTTTTTTGCCTCTTGCTCAGTTTCGTAGTCACCTACGACTAAATATGTCTCCGAGCAAACGGAGCCAGGACCAGCCACTAGGGGCTCACCCAGTATCTTGTGTGGATACCCATCATTACCAGGCCCTGCTTTGGGGATTAAAGTCTTCCACCGATCAATAAGGCCAACGTTCCTATTTATTGATTCACGTGGAATCCACTTAACGCCATCAACGCAATAAAATTCGATAGCACCATCAAATTTGCTGTCCTTGTAGTCACTGAAATTGGACAAAATATTAAACGCATTACGCGAAGTCACTTGATTCGATAGGAACTCACCAGACTTATCAAGTACCCTTTCCAGAATGGGAGCTGCTTCATTGAAGCGAATAAATACTTTTCCGTGGGCATTTAGGTGTCGCTTTACCGATGTGCCGATCTCACCGTTTTGAATTCTGACGATCTCGCAAGGGCCGTCATATTGGCTATCCCATAAGAAGTAACAAACTCCGCCCTTAATTTGAGTGCCAGGAAAAACCTCTTTGGCATCGGTATAGTCGACAAGCTTTCTAAATTTTGTTGAGGTGAGCATTTTCTCTCGGAAGTCATCTAATCCTTTTCCACCGGAGAACCATCTAGAGGGGATAATCATCGCGACATACTTGGGCTTCAACTTAAACGCCTGATTAACAAATAAGTGGTAAATCGGTTTCGCAGAAGTTCCCTTACCTCCTCCGCCGTCACCTAGTTGATAAGGCGGGTTGCCAACAATTACATCGAATCTCATCGAGTGAACTTCCTTGTCGTGGATAAATGAATAAGCATGGTTATCTTTGTCTTGGCCTCTATCGAGCACACCTTTTTTTGCTCCACAAATGCTGCAATTTGTCGAGCTACCTTTGTAGGTGTGCTCAAAGCGGACGAATGGAATATTCCCTTCGGGGCTGTCGAATTCAACCACTGATTGATTTGGCTGACTTGCGTCTTTTGTGTAATAGAGAGTTCGGCGACTAATTTGACCTGTCAGTTCAGTTATCGGAAAACCAAAAAGCATATGAGTGTAAATGTGTTTGCGGCGTGCGTCTTCGTCGGGGATAACGTCAGCGAGACCGGCCAGAAGCCTTTTAGCTGCCTCACGCAGAAAAACTCCCGTTTTTGTTCCGGGATCAAGCCAGCGAAGATCGGGATTCGACCAGACATCTAGGGGAAGGGTGTCGAGTATTTTATTGGCAATAGAAGGCGCTGTAGCCACCTCGTTTGTGCTTAAGTTCGCTATGCACTCTAGGATGTCTAGCTGATGGGCTCTGTTGACTGTGTTTAGCATCACAGGCTCACCTCCAAATAACTCATCACACGATCCGCGCGATGCGACTCAGGAACGTGGTCAAAGAGTTTTGCAGAGTCCTGAAATACCTCATCGTCGGGATGAATCAACTCTGAAAACCAGAAGTACCTTATTTTGACTTGGTCATCGGGCAACTCTGCGTACTCGGCAATCTCTATTGTCTGAGGAGAGTTCAGTAAGTCTCCTGTGATTATGTTTTTAGCAAGTAGAAAATCAATAGCATTCCAAAATGCAGAGTTGCTCCGAATCGATGCGGAAATCTGATTGGCCTCTTCAAGCAGTCTGTCCCTAAGCCTTTGTCTAGATTCGGATACGTTGTCCGAATCAATATCGATCCCGTATAAGCTCGAGAGTGCAAAAAAGCACTCACGCATCCAGGCTTCAGGGTTATTGCCCGTAGTGGCCCTTTTCATGGATTCAAGAATTAGCTGGAGTTTTCTTTCCAGGATTTGTATTAGAAAATTTCCCGAGCCGCATCCGGGCTCGAAATATTTGGTTGTAGAAGATGAGTCGGGGATGTGGCTCAGGATGTCTTTCACTAGGTAGTCAGGGGTGAAGACCTCACCTAGCTCTCTAGCGCGTTCTTTGCTTCTCAATTTCCCCCCTTCTATTTCCAGTCTAAGGTCGAAAGCGCTGCAGGCCTCAGTGGCACTGTTGTCCGAGACTCTAATTTCGCAAGAAAACCGGAATCAGGGTAGCGACTTTATATTTGCTTGTTACCTTGATTCAGTCCTCTTCGATCTGAAGCAAATCTTCACGAATACTTGCAAGAGTTTGCCCATTGAATAACCATGAGATGGTTCCAGAAATAGCTGTGGCAGATCCGCCACGATTCGCGTTTGCGAGAACTGCAGCGCGGGATGGAGAAACTACAAGGGATTCGTAAAGGACTGTATGGTCGTCATTAACCGTGCAGGTTATATTTCGGTCAGAAACGTACTCCAAAGTAGATCCAATCGGAATTCTATTTTCCAAGAAGTTGTACCTGCCAGACGTTTTAGTCGCCTTTTGCACGGCCGCCTCACTCTCTGCGTCCTCAAAAATGTCACCCTTGGGTGTCACCTCTTCCAACGCCAAAAGTTCGATGATAACTCGAGCTTTATATGGGTCCAATCGAAAGAATTCTCGACTTGATCTCACTCGGTGATCCCCAAATGCAGCGTGCAGCGTCCGCTCTAATTTCTGGTCGTCGGCAACTCTCGCAGCGTAGTAACACTGGAAAGGCAATGGCGTAGAAGTCTTGTCTAATTCCCGCATTCGTTGCTCAACAGAGGTACTGGTTCTGCCAATTTTGATGTAACCGGGCATTGCCTCGTTGGTAAGGATGTAAACGATGCTCACATTGGCCCACTGTCTCTCGAATATATAGCTAGTCTACTTTCGACTGTTGACAAGCGGACGTTCCGTATAGAGTCCGTTTGATGGACGGAAGCGCGCATAAATGGGCATTTATGCATAGGGCCGCTTGACCAATAAAATACCGGTGCATGTTGCCAATCAGGCCCCATATAGAGGTACTGCAACATAACGACGGATTAGAAGACCAGGGATTCGACCCCCCGAGTCGCAAAATATAGAAAAACTCCTCCTAGAAATAGGGGGAGTTCTTTTATTCGACATATTTGCCCACCGTGCGCATTTTAGAATCTTGGTCTTTTCGTCATGAAAGTGAGCTGTTTTGGGAGCTTGTATTCAAATATTTGACTCCCTGACAAGTATTCACTGGCCGGGCAAAAGTCGATAAACTGGTCGAAATCCGGCTATTTTGAGCGGATAGTGCTTGAAGTAGAACGCAATCAAATAATTCAAAATAGGGCAGCTATCTGACTACGGATCAGAAGGTTAGACACCAGGATATTTTTTAGCTAGCTTTGAAAGTTACCTCGCGGTGATGCTCCAAGAAATACTCCTGATCGTCATTGAAACGCCCAAACTTCTTAGTTGCATCGATGCTCCATTTAGTTAGAACATCGGCGTCAAGAGAGTCGGACACAAGCATTTCACCACCTTTAGTGAATGAGATGTACCCGCTGTCAAACAGCCTGTCCACATGCGGGGACAAAAATAGGCCGTTGTTTCCATCAAGTCGCTCTGCGTTATCGGATAGCTTCCAGGGTTTTATGTGGCTTGCGATGAGCAGCTTTTCTGATGAAATTCCTGTAACTCGACAACTGGTTTCAAGTACCTTGACGCGATCTCTGAAAATGCCCTGTCCTCGACGGGCCATGACTAGAGTTGCTTTGACAGTCTCGCCCAAATCCTGGGCTGAAATTATCTCCTGCTCTTCTGGAGAGAAACTCAAATCTTCGAGGTGTGTGACTGGCATCGTTAGTTCGGGGGCATTCAGTAACGTCAAAAGCGCTTGAGCCATCTCGACTGGCACGGCCGCGAGATAGACGCCTTGCAATCCATTTCCATTGGCTTGCAAAGGCGCATATTTTGCGGGCAACATTGGCGCCAAAATAGACATGTGTTCCTTGGGCCTGATTGGCTTTTCAGCTCTACTGAATTCGACGTCTACCTGCCAACCGTCTTGGGACCAGTTCTGGCCCGCCTCACCAAAGACTTTCGGCTTAACCGAACTAAATGCTGTACTTACCGCGATGCCTATGGCTCTTATGTAAGTACCAGCGAAAGAAAAGATGATGTCGCCCGGCATGACTGCCTGCATGTTTTCGTAAAACTGGTTTCTACCGCCATCGGCGCGCGCCTTTGGCGACCACAAGTACCCGCCCCCAACTTCATGGGTGAAAGTTTGGTTTTGGTTTACCCACCAGTAATTGACCAATGCATGCCCCCTGAAGCTAAGTCTATGTAGGGTAGCCAGGGAATCATATCCCAAAACCAATCAAACTCAACCAGTGCGCCAGATGGCATGTTTCTCTACGCCTGGCGGGGCGTCACTTGGCGCTTCGCCCGAAACTGAGATAACTTCTCAGTTTCTTTGGGCGCAACGCCTAGTTTGCAAACAACTCAGCCAAAGTGCCCTTGTGCGCAGCACGCAGGTCGCTTAGCTGCCAGCCGGCAACATCCTGAATTTCTAGGGTGCCTGAATTGTCGGTAACACCGATGCGAAGCACCGGAATGCCGCGAGCCTCGCAGAGGCCAACAAACTTGACGTCGTCTTCGCGACCAACCGAAACCAAAACGCGACCGGTTGACTCGCTGAACAAAGCCGAGGTGCGGTCAACGCCGTCGCGCTCACAGATTTCGTTCAACCAAATGCGAGCACCCATGTTGAATCTGAAAGAGCACTCGGCAACTGCCTGAGCCAAACCGGCCTCTGATAGGTCGTGAGCCGAAGCCAACAAACCCTGCTCGCTGGCGGCTGCAATGGCCTCGGCCAACTGCTTCTCAAAGCTCAAGTCAACCACCGGTGGGCGACCACCCAGGTGGCCGTGCACAACCTCAGACCAAACCGAACCATCGAGTTCATCTTTGGTGGTGCCAAGCAAGTAGATGTTGTGACCCTCGTCTTGCCAACCCGATGGAATGCGGCGGGCAACATCGTCGATCACACCAAGCACACCAACAACCGGGGTTGGGTGAATTGCAACATCGCCGGTTTGGTTATAGAACGAAACGTTTCCGCCGGTAACCGGAATGCCAAGCTCTAGACAGCCATCGGCTAGACCAGCGGTTGCTTGCTTGAACTGCCACATGACCTCTGGGTTTTCTGGCGAACCAAAGTTTAGGCAGTTGGTAACCGCCATCGGCTTTGCGCCGCCAACGGCCACGTTGCGATAGGCCTCCGCAAGGGCAAGCTTTGCACCCTGGTATGGGTCTAGCTGGCAATAGCGACCATTGGCGTCGGTAGCAATCGAAATGCCAAGACCGGTCTCTTCGCTAACGCGAACCATGCCCGAGTCGTCTGGCTGAGCCAACGCGGTGTTGCCACCAACATAGCGGTCATACTGGTCGGTGATCCAACCCTTGTCGGCCTGGTTTGGGCTCGAAATAATCTGCACAAACTGGGCGGCAAGCTCGCTGCCATTGTCGTTGTGGCGGTGCAATCCGTTGCCGTTTGCTGCAACGTGCACGTTGTTGGCGTTTAGGGCATCCTGGTATGCCGGGTAGGCAACCGGGCGCTCATAAACCGGGCCGTCGTGTGCAACGGTGCGAGGTGGAACGTTAACGATCTCTTCTTCGCCCCAGTTGATGTAAAGGCGGTCTTCGTTGATAACTTCACCGATAACGGCATATTCAACTTCCCACTTGTTCACAATGGCTTCGAAAGCCTTGAGGTGCTTCTTTGGCACGATGCCCATCATGCGCTCTTGCGACTCAGACATCAGAATTTCTTCGGGGGTCAAAGACTCATCGCGCTTTAGAACGTGCTGAAGCTGAACGCGCATGCCGGCGCCACCGTTTGAGGCAAGCTCGCTGGTTGCACAGCTAATGCCTGCGCCACCAAGGTCTTGAATGCCGGCAACAACCTGTGCGTGATAGAGCTCAAGGCAGCACTCGATTAGAACCTTCTCGGCAAATGGGTCGCCAACCTGAACAGCAGGGCGGCGGCTTGGGCCGGTTGAATCGAAGGTTTCAGATGCCAGCACCGAAACACCACCAATGCCGTCGGCACCGGTGCGAGCACCAAACAAAATCACTAGGTCGCCAGGGTTTGAGGCCTTGGCAAGCTTTAGGTCTTCGTGGCGCAGCGCGCCAACGCTCAGGGCGTTAACCAGCGGGTTGCCCTGATAAACCTTGTCAAACACGGTTTCGCCACCAATGTTTGGCAGGCCAAGGCAGTTGCCATAAAAGCTAATGCCGTCAACCACACCGTGAACCACGCGAGCGGTGTCTGGGTTTTCAGGTGCACCAAAGCGCAGCTGGTCCATCACGGCAATCGGGCGGGCACCCATGGTGAGAATGTCGCGAACAATGCCGCCAACACCGGTTGCTGCGCCCTGAAAAGGCTCGATATATGAGGGGTGGTTGTGGCTTTCGACCTTAAAGGTCACCGCCCAGCCCTCACCGATGTCGACAACACCGGCGTTTTCGCCCATGCCAACCATCAGGTGCTTCTTCATTTCGTCGGTAACCTTTTCGCCAAACTGACGAAGGTAAATCTTTGAAGACTTGTATGAGCAGTGCTCAGACCACATCACCGAATACATGGCCAACTCGCTCGAGGTTGGGCGGCGGCCCAAAATCTCGCGAATGCGGGCATACTCGTCGTCTTTTAGGCCAAGCAGTGCATACGGCTGATCTTTTTCGGGGGTAATCGCAGCGTTTGCGGTGGTGTCAACGCCAGATGGAACGAACTCGGTCTTCTTCTTTTTGAAAAGTGCCATGGGTGTGTGCCTTATGCGTTAACTAGTGCGTTGATAACAGAGGTAAAGAACTTGAGGCCGTCGATGCCAGAGCGCATTGCCACCGCGGTGTCGGGGCCAAAGCCCGGCTCAACCGCGTGCTCTGGGTGAGGCATTAGGCCAACCACGTTGCCGCGCTCGTTGCGCAAACCAGCGATGTCGTTCATTGAACCGTTTGGGTTGCCGTCGAGGTAACGGAACGCAACTAGACCCTCGCCCTCGAGGCGCTTTAGGGTTTCGTCGGTGGCAATGTAGCCGCCCTCACCGTTCTTTAGCGGAATGGTGATCTCTTGGTTCAGCTCGAACTGGTTGGTCCAAGGGGTGTCGATGTTCTCAACCCGAAGCTTTTGGTCGCGGCAAATGAAGTGCTGCGCCTCGTTGCGAATTAGGCCACCTGGCAAAAGGTGTGATTCAACTAGAACCTGAAAACCGTTGCAAATGCCTAGCACTGGCAGGCCGCCGTTGGCAGCCTTAACGATTGCTTCGGTAACTGGTGCCTGGGCGGCGATTGCGCCACAGCGAAGGTAGTCGCCGTATGAAAAGCCACCCGGAAGAACTACTGCATCAACCTTGTGCAGGTTTGCGTCTGCGTGCCATAGCGGCACTGCGGTTGCGCCGGCAATGCGAACAGCGCGCTGCGCGTCGCGGTCATCCAAGGTGCCCGGAAAAGTAACTACACCGATCTTCATGGCCGGCCTTAGTTGTCTTCGACGGTTACCGAGACAACATCTTCGATAACTGCGTTTGAAAGAAAGCTCTCGCCGATCTTTTGTGCGTCGGCAACATCGGCCTCGGTCACTGGGCGGTCGAAGTGCAACTCGATGCGCTTGCCAATGCGAACTGCGGTGATGTCTTTGTGGCCGGTGCGGTGCAGGCTGTTTGCAACTGCCTTGCCCTGTGGGTCAAGAAGAACCTCTTTAGGCATAACTTCGACGATGATTTTTGGCACAGGTGGCTCCAAGCTTTTGTGGTTGGTTGCAGATTTTTAGCGCACGGCGACGACGGCGAACCCTTCTATTTTAGCGGGTTTTGGTTTGGCTTTAGCTGAACCCAAATCCGTGCTCTCACCATTGACACCTGAGTCCAGATATACATACTTATGTACATGAAGTATTTTTCTGTGGCAGAAGCCAGGGCAAAGTTCGCGACCCTTTTAGATTTATCCACAAATACCGATGAGCGCGTAGTTATTACCAGAAACGGCGCACCAACCGCCATCATGCTCAACATCGATGAGTATGAATCTATGGTCGAACTAATTGAAATCATGTCTGATGTAGACAGTTATGTTGCTTTGCTTGAAGACCGAGCAAACCCCGATGCCGAAACCTTCTCGAGCGAGCAAGTTCTTGAAGAGCTCGAGGCTCGGGTCAGGCGTGAGGCCGCCGCAAAAGCACAGGCTTTGCGCAAATTCTCAAACGAGGCATAGCGAGTGCCACGTTTCGAGGTGGTTTGGCAGAGAGCGGCAAAACGCGCCGTAGCCGAGGTTCTTCCAGAGAAAATCGCGTTCGTGGTTTATGAATACATAACCGAGCGTCTATGTGAAAACCCTCGGCGCTTGGGCAAGCCGCTGGCTAAGCCCTGGCAAGGCTATTACTCGGCTCGCGTCAACATGTATCGAATCATCTATCGCATTGACGACAATCGGGTGATTGTAATTGTTGCCGATGTGCGACACCGCGCTCACGTTTATGCAGCCCAGTTGCAAGGCAAAAGAAAACCCCCACCGAAGTAGGGGTTTTCAAAGTTATGAATAACGCTTAGAACTTCTGGTCGATCTCGGCGATTAGCTCTTCGATGTGGGCGCGAATCTTGTCGCGAATTGGGCGCACGGCCTCAACACCCTGGCCGGCTGGGTCATCAAGAACCCAGTCAAGGTAGGTCTTGCCCGGAAAATAAGGGCAGGTGTCGCCACAGCCCATGGTGATCACATAGTCAGAGTCTTTAACGGCCTCGTCGGTGAGCACCTTTGGTGTGTTGGCGCTGATGTCGATGCCCTCTTCGAGCATTGCGGCAACGGCCGATGGGTTAACCGAGTCGCGCGGGGCGGTGCCGGCTGAGCGAACCTCAACCCGGTCGCCAGCCAATGCCTGCAGATAACCGGCGGCCATCTGCGAACGGCCAGCGTTGTGAACACAAACAAATAGAACTGAGGCTTTTTTAGACATGCCTCAATTTTGGCAGATGGAAATCTGCTGACAACCTGTCAGGCTTCAAAATTTGCCGAAGGTTAACTTTGCTCTCGTGCGCAAAATAATGATGAAAATTCTGGTCGGTCTCGCGGTGTTTGGCTTGGTGGTTTCTGGTTCTGCTTCGAACGCCGCTACCCCAACTCCAAAGCCGACCGTGGCAAAGACTTCAACTTCGGTCAAAGGCCCAGCTGGTCAAACCCTAACGGTTTCGGCATTCAAAAATCTGGTTGAAGACCAAGAGGTTGTTGTTAGCGGCAAGGGTTACAACTTAAAAACCGGCATCTATGTGACGGTGTGTGTTGTGCCGGCCAAGGGCAAAAAGCCAGAGATTTGCGGGGCCTATGACATCACCGGTCAAAACAGCCAGGCCGTTTGGGTCTCTTCAAACCCACCGCTGTATGCACAGTTGCTAGTCACACCGTTTGGCAAGGGCGGCACCTTCAAGGTGACTCTGCCAATGAAGCAAGTAATTCACGACAACGACTGCAAAAAGGTGCGCTGCGCAATTTTGACCCGCGCCGATCACACCAATGCGGCAAATCGAAAAGCCGACGTGCTCATACCCATCACCTTCAAATAATCGGCCACAAGCCAACCTTCAAAACCCCAAACAAGGAGAAAAATGAAAACCCGATCTATGCGCATTGTCGCACTGACCACAGCAGCACTAACCGCAGTTTCGGCTCTAGCAGGCGTTGCGCCGGCTTCGGCTGCCGATTTTAAAGTAACCGCCGACAAGTCGCAGAACCTCAACATTGCGGGCGAAACCGTGAACCTAACTATCGAGGGTTTGCCAGCAGCACAGGGTGTTTATTTGCGTTTGTGCGCCGGCACTTTGGCCGAGGTTTCAAAGGCACGCCCAACCAACTGTGTTGGTCAGAACGCAACCGCCTGGGTGACCACTGATCCGGTTGCTCTGCGTCAGGGTGCAAAGGCACTAACCGGTCCGGTTGCCCTTGCGTTGCCAACCACGTTTGTGTCGGGTGAAACCAAGATCGATTGCACCAAGGTGGCTTGTGGCATTCACATTCGTCGCGACCACCTAGGTGGCGCAACCGACTTTTCGCTAGACCGATTCATTCCAGTTAGCTTTGGTGCGCCAAAGCCAGCGGCAACCATCGAGTTGGTTGACGGCAAGATTCAGGTGACAGCAGCAAACTATGTTGGTGCAAAGCTCACCTTCGTTGTTGGTGCTCGCAAGTTGGTTCGTTCGATTGCCGCCGACAAATATGTGTTTAGCGTGCCGGCACCAAAGGGCGCATCGGTGAAGGTTTCGGTTTTGCTTCGTGGTCGCGTGATTGCAACCAGCGATGTGAAGCTTGGCTAGTTAGCCTTGCGGCTGGCGCTTGAGCCAGCGCTGGCAGCTAAACCTGCAACCGTGAATTGCTCGAGGGCAGCGGCTTCTCTAACGAATTCGCTGCCTTCGTCGATTCGCTTAGCGGCTGCCGCCACCGATGCAAAAATCAGGTGAGCGGTGGCCGTTGTGTCTTTAACGCTTAGTTCGCGCAGAGGGCTAAGCAGCGCGACCATAAAGTGGCCGTGCATGGCGTTGATCATGCCGCGAGATTCTTCGGGCAGGCTTTGAATCGAAATTTCACGGATGATGCGGTGCTCGGCACTAGCCAAGTGGGCGAGCGAATAGTGCACCCAAATGCGCACCCGCTCAAGTGGGTCGGCCAGGCCTTCAATGTGACGCTCAATGGCATTGCTGAGGTCGGCCATCTCGTTGATAACCAGCTCGGCAAGCACGTGATCTTTAGAGGCAAAATATTGGTAGATGGCCGGTCGGCTGAGACCGGTTTCGGCTGCCAGTTGAGCCATGGTTACCGCGTCTACTCCCTTGGTTGCAATCAGTCTCGAGGCAGCTGCAAGAATTTGCTCTTGGCGCTCATCGGTGATTTTCAGGGCTGGGGTCACAGGGGGTGCAACTCTCTGGGGGCTAAGGCTATTCCAAGCTTCGAAAAACTAGGCAACTTCGCTGGTTAGGCGTTCAACCAGTTCGGCATATTTGTCGGCGGTTTGGGCCACGATCTCAGCCGGCAGGGCTGGCGGCTGGCCAACCTGGTTCCAGTTTTCGGCCAACCAGTTGCGCACAATCTGTTTGTCAAAACTGTCTTTGCGCTCGCCGCGATCCCAGGCAGCCTTGCTCCAAAAGCGGCTAGAGTCGGGGGTCAAAACTTCGTCGCCAAGGGTGATCACGCCGTTGGCCGGGTCGATTCCAAACTCAAATTTGGTGTCGGCAAGAATCAAACCTGCGTGCTCGGCGAGCTGGCTTGCCTTCTTGAAAACGCTTAGCGAAAGATCGCGAAGGGCGATTGCGTTGTCTTCGCCAATCAGTTCGATCACGCGATCAAAGTCGATGTTTTCGTCGTGCTCGCCAAGTGGGGCTTTGTAGGCCGGGGTGAAAATCGGCTCCGGCAGCTTGCCGCCAAAGGTCAAGCCTTCAGGCAATTCAACTCCACAAATCGAGCCGGTGGCCTGGTAGTCCTTCCAGCCTGAACCAGAAATATAGCCACGAACCACGCACTCAATCGGAAACATCTCAAGTTTTTTGGCAACCGTCGCACGGCCAGCAACTTCGGCGGGAACAGGCACCTCGGTGCTTAGGTGGTTTGGCACGCCAAGGCGCTCGAACCACCAGTTGGTGAGAGTGGTTAGGTGCTTGCCCTTGCCGGTGATGGCTGGGTCGAGCACGGTGTCGAAGGCGCTAACCCGGTCGCTGGCAACCACCAAAATCAGGTGCTGCAGGTCAGGGTTTTCGCTCTCATAAAGGTCGCGAACCTTGCCGCTGTAAACGTGCTTCCAGCCGTTGATTGCGATTGCGCCGCCGGTCGATTCGGTGCCCGGCATTAGCCTGCAACCTTTGCTGCGATGTCGGTGCGATAGTGCGAGCCTTCGAGATGAATCTCTTTCAAACCTTCGTATGCCTGATTGCGCGCGCCGGCGAAATCTTTGCCGGTGGCAACCACTGAAAGCACTCGACCACCGGTGGCGACAAGAATTTCTTCGCCATCTTTGGTTTCGTTGAAGGCGGTTGCCGCGTGGCAAATTTCAACGCCCTTTGCCTCGGCTGCAGTCAAACCATAGAGTGGGCGGTTTGGTGCTGCGGTGTCTGGGTAGCCTTCGCTGGCAAGCACCACGGTGATGGCAACATCCTTGCTGAATTCAGGTTGAGGAGCGCTCTCGAGGTGGCCGGTAGCTGCCTTATAAAGAAGTGTGCTCAGCGGGGTGATGAGGCGGCGCAAAACCACCTGGGTTTCGGGGTCGCCGAAGCGTGCGTTGAATTCGATCACGCGGGTGCCGCGCTTAGTGAGAATTAAGCCGCAATAAAGCAGGCCAACAAAAGGTGCGCCAAGCTTGGCAAGTTCTTGAACGGTGGGCAGAGCAACCTCGCGCTCGACCTCTTCGATAAAGCCTTCTGGCAACCAAGGCAGTGGGCTATAGGCACCCATGCCGCCGGTGTTCGGCCCCTCGTCGTTGTTATAGGCGCGCTTAAAGTCTTGAGCCGGGGTCAGCGGCATAACGTTTTTGCCGTCGGCCAAGAAGAACAGCGAGACCTCTTGGCCATCTAAGAATTCTTCGACCAAAATGCCCATCGCAATGAACTTTGCTGCGTGCTCTAGCGCTGCGGCACGATCGCTGGTCACGATAACGCCCTTGCCTGCTGCCAGGCCGTCGGCCTTGATCACATAGGGTGCGCCAAATTCGTCCATGGCTTCTTCAACCTCGGCGAGGGTTGAACACTCACGGGCCATTCCGGTTGGCACGCCTGCGGCCGCCATAACCTCTTTTGCAAAACTCTTTGAACCCTCGAGGGCTGCGGCTTTTTGTGAGGGGCCGAAAACGGCAATGCCCTGGTCGCGAAGGGCATCGCTAACGCCGGCAACCAGCGGGGCCTCGGGGCCAATGATGGCCAACTCAATGCCGTGCTCAAGTGCAAACTTGGTGACTTCTAGAGGGTCGTTTGGGTTCAGCGATGGTTCGCAGTGGGCATCGCCGGCAATGCCTGCGTTGCCTGGGGCAACAATCAGGTCGCTCTTGGCAGTGCCGGTGCGAATTAGTGCCTTAACAATCGCGTGCTCGCGGGCGCCCGCGCCCAAAACTAGAATCTTCACCCCTCAAGTTTACCCTTCGGGTGATTCTTTGACTCGGGCACCAGATCGGATGTAAACCTCATCGTCACGCCTGTGCCCGATTGCAATGACCAAAACGATTATTTCGTTTTGAATGACCCTGTAAACAATACGAAGCTTTTTCTTGCCAACAACTAGGCTTCGAAAACCCGACAGGCTGCCACGAAGCGGGTAGCCTCGCATCTCTGGATTCGCTGTCAGTTTTTTGAGTGCCGCATCGACTAAGGAGGTAAAAGCGTCATTATTTCTTCGCCTTCTTTGCAGCCTTTTCAGTTTTTAGTCTGGCCAGACGCTCAGCCTTGACCTGTTCCCAAGGGATGCGGACGCCATCGTCGTTAGCTATTCGCTCGAGAATCAATTTCTCCCAATAAAGATCCTCGGCAATTCCATCGAGATACTCGAACAACTTGATGTCCATTAGAACTGCGACCGGTTTGTTGTTTTTCATGATGACAATCGGCTCATCTTCGGCTTGCACGCGTTTCACGGCGCCAGATGCGTTTTGACTGAGTTCGGTTACAGACAAAGTTTGCCCAAACACTTTCTTGTTCTTCATTTCACCTCCTTTGCTTAGATATCTACTTAGAAATTTAAGCACTTAAAAGGTGCAAATCAATAGGGCTTTCATTTTGATTGGGCCGCTTCTACGCGGCAGAGAAAAGCTAAAAAATGTGGATGAACTAGTGCCCGGTCAGCATGTTGATAAGCAGCCAAACCGAAACACCAAGAATTAGCACTCCGCCGACTGCGATGATTGCGGTTAGGCGCTTCGACTCGTTCAGAATCCAGGTGCGCACGGCGGCAGCGCCAACAACATACATGGCGTCACTGAGCACACCAATCACTTCGAAGGTTGCGCCAAGCAGCAAAAACTGCAGCGCAAAGTTGCCTTCGGGGTTAATGAACTGCGGCAGAATCGCCATGAAAAAAACCGCGGTCTTGGGGTTGCTAAGCCCAACAAAAAAGCCCTCGCGCCAAATTTGGCCCAGGGTTTTGGTGGCGCCCGATGCTCCAACCACGGCGGCGTGCTGTGCCTTGCTTCCCATGATGGTTTTGACACCCAGGTAACCCAAATAAATCACGCCGGCAATTTTGACCACTTCGAGCGCCCAAGGTGCCGCGGTAATCAGCCCGGTTAGGCCAATCGCGGTGGCGATAACCCACATCGATGTGCCGAGGGCATTTGCCGCAACCGTAACTAAACCGGCTGGGCGGCCAAGCGCCAAAGTGCGCCCAATAGCAAAAACCACGCTTGGCCCCGGAATCAAAATGATCACGAGTGATGTGATCAGAAAGGTGATCCAAGAGGCAAGCGTGGGCATGCCCATAAGTTTATGAGTTGCCTAGGCGAAGAGCTGGTAGCCCCAGTATTGGCCTGGCTTAAGCCCTGGTGGGCAGGCATATGCGCCGGAGCCGATCACTTTGATGTATTCGTTGAGTCGATCGTTGTTGGCAAGTGCCCGCTGAATCGGCACAAACTGCGTTTCGAGATCACGTTGAAAACTTAGGAACATCAAACCTGCGTCGATGCGACCAAACTTATCGGCACCATTCGAATAGTTATAGGCGCGACGAAGAATCTTTGCGCCACCGTGCTGTGACGGGTGAGCGAGTGCCATGTGAGAATCTATTGCAATCGCCTTCTCACCGGTTGCAGTCTTGGCCGCAAAGTCTGGCGCAGTGAACTCGGTGCCACCACTTAGCGGCGCGCCCTCGCCCTTGTTTCGACCAAAAACCTGCTCTTGCTCAAGTAGGGCCGATCTGTCCCAGGTTTCAATGTCGAACCTGAAGTTTCGAACCGCCAAATAGGTGCCGCCGGCCATCCAGTCATCACTGGCCCATAGGTGACGGCTGGTTTCAGAAGAATCATGCACGTTCAAATTGCTCGTGCCGTCTTTGAACCCAAAGAGGTTGCGAGGAGTATGCGGGCTGGCAACTGCTTTTGAAGCACCCGAGAACCCAGACTGCAACCAAAGCGGTTCTAGAGTGCCCTTCGAAATTCGAATTAGGTTGCGAATTGCGTGAAAGGCTACTTGGTCATCGTCGGCACAAACCTGAATAACCAAGTCGCTGCCCATTCGCTCTGGTGTGACTTCGTCACCGGCGAATCGTGGCAACTCTTTAAAGTGCACGGGCTGCTTGCTCGCAAAACCAAACCGGTTGTCGAAAATAGACTCGCCAAAACCCACGGTAAAAGTGACCCTGGCCGCCGGCAAGTCCAAGGCTTCACCGGTGTCGTCGGGTGGCGATTCTGGCTGGCCCGCAACGGCTCCAATTGGCCCGGCACCTGCGCCTCGGCTCATGCGCTCAGCCGCCGATGTCATTTCCTTCAGCGTTGACTTCAATTTCTCAGCGCTAACATCCAAGACTTTAAAAGACGCTAGATAAAGACGATCTTGCATGGGTGTAACAATGCCTGGCTGGTGATCACCATAAAAGTTGACCGCCGAACCCCCGGCAAAGGCTTTGAACTGGCCAGTTGCAGCCAGGGTGGCCGGCACCCCTACCGCTGCCCCAAGCGTGGCCGCACCGGCTAATCCAAAGAAACTTCTGCGGTCTAGGGGCATTACTTAACCAGTGCTGCAGTCATCTTTGAAAGTGGCTCGGAGCATGCCTCTACAAGGGTGGCCAAAGCCTTAACCTCGGCTGGCGATAGCTCGGTATAGAGCTTGAAACCGTCGCCAACTTTGTGTTTAGCCAACTCGCTGTTTAGCGCTTCAAACGTTGCGTCGAGCTCTGCCAATAGTTGAGAATCCTTAGCTTCAAGAATTGTGCGTGAAACTTCGACTGCTTTCAGAGCACCATAAACATTTGCGTCAAAATCCCAAAGGTCGGTGTGCGAGTAGCGCTCTTCTTCGCCAGTAACTTTGCCGGTGGCAACCTCGTCGAGCAACTCTTTTGCACCGTTTGAAACCTGAGAGAGGGTCAACTCGATAGTTGCAATTCGGTCAACCAACTCGGCAGTGTCAGCAACCAGCTGATCGGCTAACGCAGGTGCATCGGCTTGAAGGCCGGTCACCCAAAGCTGCTTTTCGAGTGCGTGCCATCCTGTCCAAGCGACGCCCGGGTCTAGGTCACCTTCGCGCGCGTCCATCTTGGGGTCAAGGTCGCCGAAAGATTCGGCAACCGGCTCAATGCGCTCCCAGGCCACACGCGTTGGTGCGTAAAGTGCCTTGGCGGCGGAAACTTCTTTTGATTTAACCGCGTCGGCAAACGCGGTGGTGCCTGCCAAGAGTGTCGCCGCTTCGTCTTCAACAAAAGCCTTGTATGCGTCGATCGCAGCCTGTGCCTCTGGGCTTACGGTTGCTGCAACTTTAGCTGCGGTAACGGTTAGTTCACCGCGAATTGGGGTTCCACCATCCATCTGCTCGCATGAATAGATGTAGGTGCCCTCGGCAAGCTCGGCCGTTAGTTCTCGGGTTAGCCCTGCACCAATGTTTTCGACCTCGGCAACGATGCCCTCGGCGTCGGCCTTCAAAATGTAAAACTCCGCGGTGGTTTCGCCAACATTTTCAATGGCAAAAGTCGCAATGCCAGCGCCAAATTCAGTTTGGCTCAACTCGCACGTTGTCGCGTCTTGTTTAACGCTTACGACCACATCTGGCTCTGGGTTGGTGCAGCCAGCCAGCGAAAGAGCAGTAGTGAAGGTAGCAAGAATTGCCACCACTTTTAGGGTGATTTTTGGGGTAGTCATTTTAGATTCCTGAAGAAGTTGAAGTTGAAGTCGAGGCCACAGTCGAGGCAACGGTTGCTGCGCTTGCTGCAATGGCTGCGTCTGCAGACTTTTGCAGAGTGACTTTTACTCGGGTGCCAGAGGTTGGAGTCTTTTTAGTGTGGTTGAAGAGCCAAACTGCGAAGGCGGTGTATGAAACCCAGGCTATGGCTTCGAGCCAACTGGTTTCTGGGCTGAAGTTAAAGATGCCCTTCGCCAATGCTCCAAACCAGCTGTCAACTGAGATGGTGTTTGAAACGTCAAAGGCCAAGAACTTAAGCCCTGGCAGAGCGCCAGCCTCTTGCAAATCGTGAATTCCATATGAAAGCACGCCGGCGGCGACGAGAATCAAGAAGTATCCGGTAACGGTGAAGAAGCGCTTCATGTTGATCTTGATTGCGCGGCGGTATAGCAAATAACCGATCGCGGTGGCCGCCGAAATGCCAAGCACAAAACCGATCACGGGTTCAACTGTTGAACCTGCAGCCTGAACCGCACTAAAGAAGAAGAGGGTAGTTTCGAGCCCTTCGCGAGCAACGGCAACAAAAGCCATGATCACAATCATCCAAATGCCACCTTTGATGGCATCCTCAAGCTTGCCTTGCAACTCGGCGCTGATTCTCGAGCCGGTGTCGCGCATCCAAATAATCATCCAGGTGACCAAACCAACCGCGATGATCGACATGATGCCACCAAACATTTCGCGAGACTCGAAGGTTGAAAGCAACGAGAAGCGAGTGTAGGTAAGCAGGCCGCCAAAAATTAGGCTCAAAACAATCGCTGCGCCAACGCCCATCCAAACGAATGGAATTTTGTTGCGGCGCTCGGTTCGCACCAAATAGGTGATGAGAATGCTCACCACAAGAGCGGCTTCTAGGCCTTCGCGAAGACCGATTAGGAAGTTCGAGATCAATGTTTCTCTTTCGTTGGGTCAGTATTCTCTGACTTAGTAGCAAGGTTAGGCTACCCTAACCAAAACTCGCTGGTCAAGACTTTTATTTCTAAACCGACAAGAATGTTCTTATGGCTAGAAGGCGCATAAAAACCACGGATGGCAACCAAGCGGTTGCGGCTGTGCGGGCTGCGCTCGCCGAAGGTGCGGCAGCAGATTCGAAGGTGTTGGCGACCGCGGTTCGATATTTGCTCGAGGAGCTGGCCGAGGTTGCACCAGGCAACTCGGTTGAGGTTCGTGTGCCACCGCTGGGTGCAACCCAGTGCATCGAAGGCCCGCGTCACACACGCGGCACACCGCCAAACGTGGTTGAAATGAAGCCCGAAATTTGGTTTGCTCTGGCCACCGGCCAAATGCTGTGGTCCGATGCCATCGCCGGCGCTCACGTAGTTGCCTCTGGCGTTCGTGCCGATATTTCGGAAGTTCTGCCGCTAATTTGAGGTTGAATTGAAGCATGGCTAACCAAACTTCAAAGACCGAATCGGTCAAAATTCGTCGCGCACCAAAGTTTTTGCCCTTCCTGCTAACCGGCGGCATCATTGGCATCATCCTGGCTTTGATTGTTGGTTTGGCTATTCCGGCCGAGCAGCGCACTGCGCAGCCGATCATCACATACTTGTTGGCCTATTTTGCGGGCATTGGCGTTGCACTGGGAATTGTTGCGGCGATCGTTGCCGACCGCATTGGATTGGCTCGTGCCAAGACCGCCGAAGCCACTAAACTAGAGGGGTAAACGGGCCTCACAAGGGCGTCGAAAAGCCCGCAATCGCAAACCTCTTGATAGGACGCAACCCTTGCTTCGTGGCGATGGACTTCTGAACACCGACATTGCAGTTAGCAGTGACGAAAAGGCACCACAAGATCAATGTGGCGTATTCGGCGTTTGGGCACCCGGCGAAGAGGTTGCCAAGCTGACCTTCTTTGGCCTCTATTCGCTTCAGCACCGCGGTCAAGAATCTGCCGGTATTGCAACCTCTGACGGCAAAAAGATTTTGGTCTACAAAGACATGGGTTTGGTCTCGCAGGTCTTTTCTGAGTCTGCGCTCGAGAGCCTGGTTGGCCACATTGCAGTGGGCCACAACCGTTATTCGACCACCGGCGCAAGCCACTGGCGCAACGCGCAACCAACCCTTGGCCGCACCTCGGCGGGCACAGTTGCTCTTGCCCACAACGGCAACCTAACCAACACCGCCGACCTGCTTGATCTGCTAAAGCAGCGCTACCCCGACCAGGGCACTAACGAGATCACCGGCGGCAACACTACCGACACCGCAGTTCTAACTGCGCTGATGGCCGGCGACCTAGACCACACTCTCGAGGCCACCGCGCTCGAATTGCTGCCAAAGGTTAAGGGTGCCTTCTGCCTTGTTTTCATGGATGAAACCACTCTGTATGCCGCCCGCGACCCGCAGGGTGTGCGCCCACTTGTTCTTGGCCGCCTAGAGCGCGGTTGGGTGGTTGCCTCTGAAACCGCAGCCCTCGACATTGTTGGTGCATCTTTGGTGCGCGAGGTTGAGCCGGGCGAGCTAATCGCAATCGATGAAAACGGTTTGCGCTCAACCCGCTTTGCCGAAACCAAGCGTGCCGGTTGCGTATTCGAATACGTTTACCTAGCTCGCCCAGACACCGCCATCAACGGCAAAAACGTTTACGACGCACGCGTCGAAATGGGTCGCCAACTGGCTCGAGAATATCCGGTCGAGGCCGACCTGGTTATTCCAACCCCCGAGTCGGGCACCCCGGCCGCCATCGGTTTCTCGCAAGAGTCGGGCATTCCTTTTGGCCACGGTTTGGTCAAAAACGCGTATGTTGGCCGCACCTTTATTCAGCCGTCGCAGACCATTCGCCAGCGGGGCATTCGCCTTAAGCTGAACCCTCTAAAAGAGGTAATTCGCGGCAAGCGCATCATTGTTATCGACGACTCGATCGTTCGTGGAAACACCCAGCGCGCACTTGTGCAAATGCTTCGCGAGGCCGGCGCCGCCGAAATTCACGTGCGAATTTCTAGCCCACCAATCACGTGGCCTTGCTTTTATGGCATCGACTTTGCAACCCGCGCCGAGCTAATTGCAACCGGACTTGGCGTTGACGATGTGCGTGCATCAATCGGTGCCGACACCCTCGGCTATTTGACCAAAGATGGCATGATCGCCGCCACCGGTCAGCAAGAGTCACAGCTTTGCACCGCCTGCTTTACCGGCAAGTACCCAATCGAACTGCCAACTGCAGAGCGCCTTGGCAAGAACCTGCTCGAGCGCCCCGACGAGGCGGCTTGCAACCCCGGCCCCGATTCAGAGCTAGACGCCACCGTGCGCGCTGCCGAAACCAACTAACTTTTAGCCGCACAGAAAGCGCAAGATGTCTAACGCATATGCAGAATCAGGTGTCGACACCGAAGCCGGCGATCTAGCCGTAGAACTTATGAAGCGTGCCGTTGGCGCGACTCACAACGACCTTGTGATGGGTGGCCTTGGCGGCTTTGCCGGCATGATGGACGTTTCATTCTTGAAGGCCTATGACCGCCCGCTTTTGGCAACCTCGACCGACGGCGTTGGCACCAAGGTTGCCATTGCTCAGGCAATCGACAAGCACGACACCATTGGGCAAGACCTGGTTGGCATGGTTGTAGACGACATCGTTGTGGTGGGCGCTAAGTCGTTGTTCATGACCGACTACATTGCCTGCGGCAAGGTTGTTCCCGAGCGCATTGCCGACATTGTTCGTGGCATTGCCGAGGCATGTTCGGCTGTAGGTGTTGCCCTGGTTGGTGGCGAGACCGCCGAGCACCCTGGCCTTTTGGGAGTCGACGACTATGACGTAGCCGGCGCTGCGGTTGGCGTGGTTGACGCAGCCAAGTTGCTTGGCCCACAGAACGTGCGAGTTGGCGATGTTGTGCTTGGCATGCAGTCATCTGGGTTGCACTCAAACGGTTATTCGCTGGTTCGCAAGATCGTGCGCGACATGGGCTACAAATACACCGATCAGGTGCCCGAGTTTGCCGGTATTTCGCTTGGCGAAAAGCTGCTTGAGCCAACCGCGCTTTACACCGGAGTTTTGAATTCGCTGCTCGAAAGCGAGCTTGGCGCTGGCGTTCACGCCATGAGCCACATCACCGGCGGCGGCATCGCGGCCAACATCGCTCGTGTTTTGCCGCAGGGCGTTGCCCTCGATGTTCACCGTGCCACCTGGACCCCTCAAGAGGTATTTCAGGTTCTTGCCGGTTGGGGCGACTTTTCGCTTGAATCGGTTGAGGGCACCTGGAACCTTGGCCTTGGTCAGGCAGTGGTTGTTGAAGCCGATAAGGCTGACGAAATTGCTGCCAGCCTTTCTAAGCTCGGTGTTCACAGTTGGACTTTGGGCGAGATCGAAGCTGCACCTGCAGACCTATCGACCTATGTTCAGGGTGCCAAGGGTGTCGACGGTGGCGCTGTTCGCCTAGTCGGCGAATACAAGTAATTCGCCGAATTTTTACTTAGTGGGCCATTCGCCCGAAGCGGTTTAGTCTGCGTAAAAGTTAACCGGTCCGCGAACCCAAACAGTAACCTTCATGCCGACTTCGGGCGTGAACGGACCGTTTGCCCGAGCCTGAATGACCAGCGTTGGAAGCATTACCTCAATGATGGCGTCATGGCCAAAGTAGATTCGGCCAGTAACCTCACCCTCACCCTTTGGGTTTGGCTGCAGATAAAAACTTTCGGGGCGAATGGCCACACGCCCGCGTGCACCATCGGAAACCTTGTTTAACGGGGTGAGCAAACCCAGCGCGGTAGCAATTTTTTCGCCCTGCACGACGCCGCTGATGATGACCGATTCGCCCAAGAAGGTAGCCATCTCTACGTCGGTTGGTTCACGATAAATTTCACTCGGAATGCCAATCTGGGCAAATTCGCCATCGCGCAAAACCGCTACACGGCTGGCAATCGAGAGCGCTTCTTCTTGATCGTGGGTCACCAAAATCGCGGTGGTGCCGGTCTTGGCAATTACGTTGCGAACATCCATGCGAAGGCGCACGCGCAATTCGGCATCGAGTGAAGAGAAAGGTTCATCGAGCAGAATCAAATCTGGCTTCGGTGCCAGGGCTCGAGCCAAGGCAACTCGGTGGCGCTGGCCGCCCGACAGCTGGTGCGGAAGTCGCTGGTCAAAACCTTCGAGATCGACCAGTTTCAAAAGTTCGCTGACTCGGCTGGCGCGATCGGCGGGTGACCATTTGGTTAGGCCGAATTCGATATTTTTGGCCACGGTCAGATGTGGAAACAGTGCGGCATCCTGGGGAACAAAACCCACTCGGCGGTCTTCGGCCGAAACGGTTTTGCCAGCACCAAAAACGACGCGATTGGCAATTTGGATGGTTCCAGAATCAGGGGTTTCAAAGCCCGAAATTAGCCGCAGCAGGGTGGTTTTGCCAGAGCCGCTGCTGCCCAAAATGGCAACAAACTCTTGCTCACAAACTTCGAGGTCGAGGTTTTTCAGAACCGGTGCACCAGCGATCGACTTGTTGATCGCCTTGAGTGACAAAACAGTTTTCATCACTCACGCTCAACTCTCTGATCAAAGGCGCCGAGCAATCTCACGCTCTGTTGAACCTGACGGTTCAATAGCCAAGCCGGAACACCCGCCACCACAACTAAAAGTAATGCATAAGGAGCGGCTGCGGCGTATGCCGAAACTGAGGTCTCGTTCCAGAGCCGGGTTGCGAGGGTCTCTACTCCGGTTTCGCGAAGCAACAGTGTGGCTGGCAACTCTTTGAGAATCGAAAGTGCAACCAAAGCTGCGCCGGCAAGAATACCCGGGCCGGCAATCGGGATGATTACTCGGCGCAGGGTTTGCAGGCGACTGGTGCCAAGGCTGGCGGCGACTTCATCGAGGGCTTTGGGTGCTTGCATCAACGGGGTTTGCATCGCCGAAATTGCATTCGGCAAAAATAGAATCAGGTATGCAATGACCACCAACATGCTGGTCTGATATATCTGGGGAAGCAGTCGATTGCTCAAAAACACCAGCGCCAGCGCAATTACCAAGCCCGGCATGGCGTGGGTGATCCATACGGATTTTTCGAGAAATACGGTGAATTTCGACCGATATCGAACCGCAAGAATTGAAATCGCGAGCCCGAAAATTACGGCCACGCTGCCGCCGGTGATGGCGTAGCCAACCGAGTTGATTAGCGCGCGAAGCACCTCACCACCGTCGACCGAAGATAGGCCAACCTGGTTCCAGCGAATCAGGCTGATGGCTGGCAAAACGATGCTGATTATTGCCCAGGTTGCCGCCAACACCGTGGCGATCGGAGTGAACCAACCCAAATTTGTGGGCACGCTGCGTCTCACCCTTGAATCGGTCGGATTTAGCTTGCCTCGCAAAATTGGCTCGGCTACCAAAATGGCAATCGTGATGACCACCAAAATTGCGGCCAAGCTGGCGGCACCAGATCGGTCGAAGCTAGACCTGAAGGCGCTATAAATAGCGCGCGTAAAAGTGTCGAAACCCAAGATCGAAACTGCACCAAAGTCGCTGAGGGTATAGAGCGCCGAAAGGATCGCACCCGAAATCGCGGCGGGGCGAACAGCCGGCCAGGTGACTCTGGTGAGCACCTTCCAGCGCCCAGCACCGAGAGAGCGGGCAACCTCTTCGCTCGAGGCATCGGCTCTGAGCAAAGCCGCCGAAACCGCTAGATACACATACGGGGCAGTGCCAATTGTGAGAATCAGCCAGGCGGCCGCGAAACCCTTAAAGCCGTTGAACAAAGCGGCGAATGCATAGGCCGTGACGTAGCTAGGCATGGCCAGCGGAAGCGCGGCCAAGATTGCGAATATGGCCCGACCCCGAACTGAGGTTCTGGCAGATAACCACGCCTGAAAACCGCCCACGGCAAGCGCCGAAACCGAAACCGCAAGGGTTAGCAGCAGCGAATTTGCCAGCAACTCGAGGCTGCGCGGCCTAAAAACGTTTTGCAAAACTTTGTCGACGCCAAATTCAGACAGTCGAATCGCCAGATAAACCAGCGGGGTGAGTGAAATAAACGCGGCAACAACCGCCAACCCAATTATGAGAGCCGGTGGTCGCTGCCGCGCTAATTTTTTCAGGATATTCCTAGTCGGTTAGACCTGCAGCTCGAATGAGCTCTAGGGTTGCAGCCAAAGGCGCTAGGGCACTCAGGTCAATCTTTGCCGCTGGCAATTCGCTCAGTGCTGGCAGATTGGCGGGGGTCGCATCGCCGGTTAGGGCATACTCGCCGGTTTTTTCGACAAAGAAGGTCTGGGCGGTGGCGCCTAGCAACCACTTGGCAAAGGTTTGTGCCTCTGCCTTGTCGCTAAGAACACCAACGCCAGCTACGTTAACAAGGTTGCCAGCGTCGCCGCTTTCGAACCAGGCCAGCTTAGATTTCATCTCGGCCTCGCCAACTTCGGCTGCACGCTCTAACCAGTAGTAGTGGTTGAGCAGACCCGCTGCAATTTGCCCGGTCTCGACAGCCTCAAGAATTTGGCCGTTCTTCTCGAACAAAACCGCGTTAGTCTTCATGGCGCCTAGCCACGCTGCAGTTGCCTCTTGGCCTTCAAGCACGCGCATTGCGGTAACTGACGACTGAAAAGATGCGTTGGTAGGAGCGATGCCAATTTTGCCCTTGTATTTAGGGTCGGCTAGATCAAAAATCGACTTTGGCAAGTCAGCTTCGGCGATCTGTGCTGGGTCATAAGACAAGACTCGACTGCGACCCGAAACACCAACCCAGGTGTTTTCGCTTGAACGATATTCGGCAGGCACCAAATCGGTGATGTCTGAGTTCAGGTTCTTAAAAGCCCCGGCTTCGCTAACTGCACCGAGAGCACCGGCGTCTTGCGAGAAAAACACATCGGCCTGAACATTGCTGCCTTCTTCAAGAATTTGGGCAGCTAAGGAGGCGGAGTCTGAATAACGAACCTCAACTCCGATGCCGGTTTCCGCGGTGAATTGTTCGAGCAACGGTGCGATGAGGTCTTCAGATCTACCCGAATAAACCGTGATTGATTGCTCGCCAGAGGTGGGTGTTGATTCTTTCACGCAACCGGTGAGTGAGGTTGCAGTGATTGCGGCTGCTAGAGCCGCTGCGCCGATTTTTAAGGCGCGCAGAGGTGCTTTATTCAATTAATTTCCTTCAGTTTCGAACTGGATGGTTATTCCAGTCGTCTGTTGTGGCCGGATTCGACCGCTTCTAAATCTAGGCGAAGAGCCCAGTCAAAACAAGGGTTACTTAGAGGTCTCACGCATAAAGCGCACCATGTTGTCGAGAGTCTCGCCCATTTGCTTGCAGTCAGCAGGGTAGCGGTTGATGTGGGCGTGCGGCACTGAATCTTGAGTTAGTACCTCGACCTTGTTGCCAGCCTCGGCCAACTGCTTGGCATAAAGCTCGCCCGAGGCACGCAGGGTGTCGTATTCGCAGTTGATGATCTGCGCAGGGGCAAGGCCGCGAAGGTCTTCGACCTCGCCAGCAAACCAGTATGGCTCGATGTCTGAAAGGTCGCCGTTTTCGACCATGAAGACGTTGTTTTGGTCGACAAAGTCTTTGCTCAAACCAAAGCCCGCTGGCAGTTCATCGAGCTTGCTCTGCAGTTCATCGCTGTATTTGGGCATGTGCTTGTGGGCAATTGGGCAGTTCAACAATTGGCCGGCTAGATAGTTGTCGCCCATGTCGCGATCCATCACAGCAACCGATGCGGCCAGGCAACCGCCAGCACTGATGCCTCCGACGAAAATCTTGTTTGGGTCAACGCCAAGCTCGCGAGTGTTGCGACCAAACCACTGCAAGCTGGCAATGCCGTCTAGTTGAGGCGCCGGAAATTTTTGGGTTTCGGTGACCAGGCGATAGTCGACGCCAAGCACAACGGCGCCGAGGCGGTGAGCAATTTCGCGCGCAACCACATCTGATTCATTCATGTTGTAGTCGCCCATCACAAAACCGCCACCGTGATACCAAACCAGGCCGGGCAGAACATCGTTGCTGGCAGAGGTGCCGGCTGGGCGATATAGGCGTGCCTTGATCTCGCCGTTTGGCCCAGAGATGACTCGCTCTTCGGTTGTGATCGGCGGGCTGACGTATTCGCTCAGGGGTGCTTCATAGGCCTTAATGGCCTCTGGAAAAGCAAGCTCGTTGAAGAAGTGAAGTCGGTCAGCAAATAGCGGGTCTAGAGGCATAACTAAATACAAACACATCGTTTTCATGTGGACCCACAAATTTTGATTTTGTGCACCTAACCAGACCTCTTGATAGGTATCGTCTTTGCTAATGAGTGAAGCCCGTTTTTGTGCTTGATTCGCCCATAAACTGGCATAAACAAAGACACCGATGTCAGCCTTGGGAGGCCAGTTTTGCCCACTCAGTTCGCTTCTGCTCGTGAAGCAATAAAAGGATTAGTTTTCGACGGCGCGGTAATTGCCGTTGGTGGTTTTGGCCTTGGCGGAAACCCATTTGACCTAATTGAGGCGGTGCGCGATTCGGGCGCCAAGAACCTCACCATCATTTCGAACAACATGGGTGTCGATGGCCAGGGCCTCGGAGTTTTGCTCGAAAACGGCCAGGTTTCGAAGGTTATTTCTTCTTATGTTGGCGAGAATAAGCACTTTGCCCAGTTGTATCTTGACGGCAAGCTTGAGGTCGAGTTTTCACCGCAGGGCACTTTGGCCGAGCGCCTTCGCGCCGGTGGTGCGGGCATCGCCGCGTTTTACACCAAAACCGGCGTTGGCACTTTGGTGGCCGAGGGCAAAGATCACAAGGTGTTCAACGGCGAGACCTACATTGAAGAGCGAGGCATTGTTGCCGACCTTGCGTTGGTGCATGCCTATCAAGGCGACCGCGCAGGAAACTTGATTTATCGCCACACCGCACGCAACTTTAACCCGATCACCGCAACCGCCAGCAAGCAAACTATTGCCGAGGTTGAGCACATCGTTGACGGTTACCTTGACCCCAACCAAATCGTCACCCCAGGCATCTTCATTCAGCGCATGGTGCAATCGGTGCCACGCGAAAAACCAATTGAGCAGCGCACCACAAGGCCGCGCACCGACGCAAAGGCAGGTGCCTAATCATGGCTTGGACTCGCGATGAAATGGCGGCGATCGCAGCCGCAGAACTACGTGACGGCGACTATGTAAACCTTGGCGTTGGTATTCCGACTCTGGTGGCCAATCACATTCCTGCAGGCATCAATGTGATCTTGCAGAGCGAAAATGGCATGCTCGGCATGGGTGCTTTTCCCATCGAAGGCGAAGAAGACGCCGACCTAATCAACGCCGGCAAGCAAACCGTTACCTTGAACCCCGGTGGCAGCTTTTTTGACAGCGCCACTTCGTTCGGAATGATTCGCGGAGGGCACGTAAAGTTTGCTGTTCTTGGCGCCATGGAGGTGTCGGCAACCGGCGACCTGGCCAACTGGACCATCCCAGGAAAATTGGTTAAGGGCATGGGCGGCGCCATGGACTTGGTTGCCGGCACCGAGCGCGTGATTGTTTTGACCGACCACGTAAGCAAAGACGGGGCACCAAAAATCGTAGCCAAATGCGATTTGCCGCTGACCGGCAAGGGTGTTGTGAAGCGAATCATTAGTGACCTAGCGGTTTTTGATGTGACCGCAGATGGTCTGCTGCTGACCCAGATGGCACCCGGCGTGACCATAGAAGAACTAACCGAAAAGACCGGTGCTGGCTTTGCCGTTGCCGACTCGCTGAAGGGCTAAACATGTCGTTTTCAGACCCAACCGTATTGGTGGCCGGTGCTCGCACCCCGTTTGGTCGCTTGCTTGGCGGCCTTAAAACCAAGAGCGCTGCCGAGCTTGGTTCGGTGGCAATTGCCGAGGCAATCAAGCGTGCTGGCATCGAGGCTGCCGCGGTTGACTATGTGATCATGGGCCAGGTAGTGCAGGCTGGCGCTGGGCAAAACCCTGCTCGCCAGGCGGCCATTGGCGCGGGTGTGCCAAACCACATTCCGGCAATCACAATCAACAAAGTATGCCTGTCTGGCATCGAAGCGATTGCCATGGCCGATCAGTTGATTCGTGCCGGTGAGTTTGAGGTTGTGGTTGCCGGCGGCATGGAGTCGATGTCGAACGGCCCACACTATTTGCCTCGCTCGCGCGAAGGTGCAAAATATGGCGACTGGGTTTTGAAAGATTCGGTTGCTGTCGACGCCTTGACCTGCGCATTCGACCAGGTGGCCATGGGTGAGAGCACCGAGGCCTTCAACGGCAAATATTCGTTCACTCGTGAACACCAGGATGAGTTCAGCGTTGCCTCGCACTCACGCTCGCACGCGGCGAACGAGGCTGGCCGCCTTTCGCCCGAGATTGTGCCGGTTGAGGTCGATTTGGGTCGAGGCAAAACCGCTGTCGTTGAGTTTGATGAGGGCATTAGACCCGACACAACCTTCGAGAGCCTAAGCAAACTGCGCCCGGCTTTCTCGAGCGGCGGGCTAATTACTGCCGGAAACGCATCGCAAATCTCAGATGGTGCAGTTGCCGTTGTTGTGATGAAAAAGTCGCGTGCCGAGGCGCTTGGTCTTGAATGGCTGGCTGAGATTGGTGCGGCTGGCAACGTTGCCGGCCCCGACACCTCGCTGCAAGAGCAGCCGGCAAACGCGGTTAACCACGCGCTGGCTCGCGAAGGCCTGACAGTTGCCGATGTTGACCTGTTCGAACTAAACGAGGCTTTTGCTGTGGTTGGTTTGGTCTCTGCCGACAAACTTGGTGCACCGCACGAAAAGGTGAATGTAAACGGCGGCGCAATCGCGATTGGTCACCCGGTTGGTGCATCGGGTGCTCGCCTGGTTTTGCACCTTGCGTATGAACTTAACCGTCGCGGTGGCGGCATTGGTGCGGCAGCACTTTGCGGCGGCGGCGGCCAAGGCTCGGCTCTGCTCTTGAAGGTGGCCAAGTAATGAAGATTGCAAGATGGCAGTACAACGGCCTCGCCCACGATGGCCTGGTTGAGGATGGCAAGGTTTATGCCTTTGCCGGTGGTTACAGCAACGAAGACCTGGTCAAGCTTGGTTTGCCAATGGCGCTAAAGGTTGGCGCATTAACCTTGGCGGCCGCAACTGGCAACGAGCCAAGCCTCGATGAGGTCGATCTGCTGGTGCCAATTCAGCCTCCGTCGATTCGCGATTTTGTGGCCTTTGAAGAACATGTCGAGGGCGTGGTTAAGAGCATCGATGCCAGCGAGGGCGTGGTGCCCGAATGGTATGAATACCCGACTTTCTATTTCACGAACCCAAACTCGCTGATTGCCACCGGCGATGTGATGAACCCACCGGTATGTCAGCGTCTTGACTTTGAGCTCGAGGTTGGCGTTGTGGTTGGTGCGGTCGATGGGCGCGACGGTTCAAACCTGACACCGGCCGAGGCCCACGAAGCTATCTTTGGCTACACGATATTTAACGACTGGTCGGCACGCGATGTGCAGGCGCGCGAAATGAAGGTGCGCCTAGGCCCTGCCAAGGGAAAAGATTTTGCCACCACACTTGGCCCCTGGATAGTGACTGCCGACGAGTTTGAATCGCGTCACGATGATGAGGGTTTCTTGAATCTGTTGATGACCGTTTCGATCAACGGTGTCGAGATAGGTCGCGATTCACTTGCCAACATGGGCTGGCCGCTTAGCGAACTTGTTGCCTATGCATCGCGAAATACTCGCGTTGTTCCGGGTGATGTTTTGGGTTCTGGCACCGCTGGCTCTGGTTGTTTGGCAGAGCTTTGGGGTCGCGCAGGTGGGCTAACCCCGCCGCCACTGAAGGCTGGCGACGAAGTCGTGATGACAGTCGAGGGCATCGGCGAAATTCGCAACGTGGTTGGCGAGGCGGTTGAGGCCCCGGCAATTCCACGTGCACGGGTTCGCCCAAGAATGGCTCGCTAGGCGCCTAATGAGCAACTCATCGCAGCCATACGTGGGCAAAAGGTTTGACGGCAAGGTTGTTGTAATCACCGGAACCGGCGGTGG
The DNA here is from genome assembly GCA_041180145.1 of Actinomycetota bacterium. GTDB lineage: Bacteria > Actinomycetota > Actinomycetes > Actinomycetales > Microbacteriaceae > Rhodoluna. The sequence goes on from JBEGSA010000004.1 coordinate 43,125, forward strand.
AATGGGCCGCGCTGCCGCGCTGCGCTTTGCCGCCGAGGGTGCCATCGTTGCCGGCTGCGACGTGAAGGTTGAAGGCAATCTTGAAACCATCGCGCTGGTTGAGGCAGCCGGTGGTCGCATGATTGGCAAGGCGCCGGTTAACCTAACCGACGAGGGTGAAACCCAAAGTTGGTTAGACGAAGTCGAGGCCGAACTTGGGCAAATCGATGTGCTTTATGCCAACGCTGGAGCGACCAAATTCAACCGCCTCGAAGACACTTCAATCGAAGAGTGGCGCTTTGTTTTGCAACACGAACTAGACATTGTTTTTCTGCCGGTCAAGCACGCCTGGGCGGCGCTCAAAAAGTCAGCGGGCAACGTGATTCTTGTTGGTTCAACGGCCGGTGTGACTGGCTCGCTTACCAACCACCGCATTGCTCACACGGCAACCAAGGGCGGCGTCGTCGCCATGACCAAGCAGCTAGCGGCCGAGGGCGCCGAGTTCGGCATCCGAGTTAATTGCATTAGCCCGGGCATGGTTCGCACCCCAGCAACCGAGTCTGATTTGCTGGCCGAAGGCAGCGCAATGATTGGCATTGCCAAGCACATACCGCTAAAGCGAATTGGCACGCCAGATGAAGTGATTAACTGCGCGGTGTTCTTGGCCAGCAGCGATGCATCGTATGTGACCGGCGCAAACCTAATGGTCGACGGCGGCTGGTCGGCAGTTTTGCCCGGGGCCTAAAAAGCCGCGCGAATCTTGTCGAGAACCTTCATGTTCTCGATTGTCCAGCTAACCGGGTGCTCTTCGCATTCGGTCTTGCCAGCCAAGATTGCGGTGCTCACCGCACCGAGCATGTGGGCATAGCCGGCACCCTTGGTTTCATAGGCAACGCGCTCGCGGGTTGGCAGCGCCTGACCCGAATAAATCACCCGGTCAAGTTCGCGGGCGTTCCAGAACGAGCCAATCAGCTCGACCGAAGCCTTGTCGCCAATAACGCGGCAACCAAAACCAACGTTCGCGTCAAGCGCCGAGATTCCGTGGCCAATCACACCATTTTCAAAGATGAAGGTGGTGTCGGCAAAGGCATCAGCGCCATTTTCAAAGCGGTGACCAATCGTGGTCTGCGATGCAATCGGTGAATCTGCAAAAAAGCGGTTCACGGTGGTGGTGTAGACACCCTGGTCTAGGGTGGTGCCGCCGCCAAGCTCAAAGTTGAACAGACGGTGGTTGTTGTCGAAAGGCGCGTTCATGGCAAACTCGGCCTGAACCATAACTAGTTTGCCAAGTTCGCCATCTTTGATCATTTTCTTGACCGCGTTGTGCAGTGGCAAGAACTTGGTCCACATGGCCTCCATCAAAAACAGGCCCTTTGATTTTGCCAGTTCGTCAAGCTCGATCGCCTCGGCGGCATTCATGGTGAATGCCTTTTCAACCAAAACGTGTTTGCCTGCGTTTAGAGCCGCCTTGGCCTGCCACAGGTGCTCTGAGTGTGGCGATGCCACATAGATCACATCTACCACTGGGTCAGCAATCGCCTGCTCAAAGGTAAGTCCCTTGGCGCCGGTGATGCCAAACTCAGCTAGTCGCGCTTCGGCCTTGGCCGGTTCGCGCGAAACCAAGGCATACAGGTTCGTGCCATCGGCCAGCGCAAAGTCACGCAGAATCAGTTCGGCCATCAGACCGGTGCCAACCATTGCCCAATTGAGTTTGCTCATCATTGTTCCTTTGTCTGAAGGTCTTGTTCGCGCAGCTGTTTTACCTGTTCGTTTGGTTCAAGGCTAGCGACTAAACGGCGTTGTTTTTAGCAATCTGCGCAAGCACCGCGGCGCTCGGTTTTGCGGTGCGCTCAAAGGTCTCAAAGTTCACGTCAAACAGACCAAACTTCGGCCCATAGCCAAAGATCCACTCAAAGTTGTCGAGCAGCGACCAGTGGCTGTAGCCGAGCACTTCGACACCATCTTCGATGGCACGGTGAAGCCCTTCAAGCGCAGGTGGAATAAAGGCCGCGCGCTGAGTGTCATCGGTGGTTGACAAGCCGTTTTCGGTCACAAAAACCGGAACCCCGGCCTGTGCGTAGGCATAGCGAACTGCGCCTTCGAGAGCGGTCGGATCGATGGCCGAACCCATGCCGTTGCGAGGCACCTCTGGGCCGGGTTCGATGGCGTGTTCGGCGTCGTAGTAGACCGACTCGTAGTTCTGAACGCCGATGAAGTCATCATCTTTAGCTAAACGCAACCAGCGGCCATAAACTTCTTCGCGCTTGCGGTCACGAAGCGAGGCATCGTTGCCAACGACTCGGTCGTCAACGATTGCAATGCTTAAACCCAGTTTTACGTTCGGGGCAGCGGCGCGAATTGCCTTGCGGGCCGCAATGTGAGCCGCTTCGAGGCCGTCGCCCATTGCGTCGAACTCGTCTTTGCGAACCACGTTTGATAGTCGATAGTTGTCGACACCAGCTTTTTCAGAAGCGGCCTTTAGGTTGGCTGCAGTTAGCTCATAGACAAACTCTGGCATGTGCACCCAGGTCAAAAGGGGTGGCAGGTTCGGCTCATTTAGAGTCACCACGTGCTTTAGTTTGCTGCCATAGCGCTGCATAACCTTGGTCACATAGGTGGAAAATAACTCGGCCGAAACCGGGTTTATCCAAGAGCCCAACTTGGCAAACCAGTGGGGGCTGGTGAAGTGATTTAGGGTGACTATTGGCTCGAGTCCTTGTTCGATGCAATAGTCGATGATGGCCTCGTAGTGAGCCAGCTCTTTCTCATCAAATTCGCCTTCGGCTGGCTGAATGCGCGCCCATTCGAGCGAGAAACGATATGAGTTGAAGTTCAGGCTTTTGGCCAGGTCAACGTCTTCGCGCCACAGAACATAGCTGTTGCAAGCCTTGCCAGACGGCTCTTTGAAGAGGGTCGGCGTGGTGTGCTCGGCAAACCAGGTGTCGCTGTTGAAGTTGTCACCCTCAACTTGGTGGCCGGCGGTTGCCGCTCCCCAGATAAATCCATTGGGGAATTTCTTCATTAAAGCTTGCCTGCCTTTAGCTCGGCAAAGGTCTCTTGAGCCCAGTCGGCGTTGTAGCCGGCAACAAAGGTTAGGTTGTCGATGCTGATGTGCTCGGTGCCACCCTCAGGCTCATCAAAGATGTGCATGTCTTTCTTAGGGCTCTTGGTGATGGCGTCGTATGTCTGGTGCGCGTACTTGACGTTGATCTGGCGGTCGTTTGCGCCGTGGGTGATCAAGATTGGCTGGTCGATCAGCTCGGCCACACCATTCAGGTGCATGCCCTTGGTCTTCTCCATAAAGTCATCGATGTCGGTGGCGTTCCAAACCCAGAACGCGTGGTTCCAATAGTGCGGAACCGGGTTCTCGCCCTCGCGGTTGCGACGACCTTCTTGCACTTCGGCCCAGTTGTGGTTTGCACCCCAAACGATGCAGAGCTTGATGCGCTTTTCAAACGCGGTAGCGCGTGGGCCATAGTAGCCACCCAACGACCAACCGGTGATGCCAACCAGTTTGGCATCTAGCTCTGGGCGGGTTTCGATCCAGTCGATGCAAGCCGATGCCCAAGCTTCGGTGTCGTGGCGAGCGGTCAGGCCGCGCATGCGCAGCGCCTCTCCTGACCCAGGAGTGTCAACCATCAGGGTTGAAATGCCGCGCTCTGCAAGCATCTGTGGGTAGCCCGAGTAGTACATCATTTCTTTGGTCGAGTCGAAGCCGTTCCACTGAATCATGATCGGGGTTGGCTGGCCATCTTTGCTTGGCGCGGTGTAAAGGTAGCCAGGCAACGACGAGCCCTCGTAAGGAATTTCGACGCGCTCGAATGGAACACCGGCAATTTCCACGTGCTTCAGCAACAGGTCAATCGACTTCTGGTACTCGGCCGCACGACCCTCCCACTGAGGTGACTGCAGGCGCTCGGCCTGTGAGGTGTAGAGGCTAGCGCGGTAATACTTTTCGCCCGCGCCAATCATGCGGCCTTTGGCCACGTCTTTTTCGGCAAGATCAATCAGGCGGTCTGCGACCTTCTTCCAAGAGGCATAAAGCAACTCGGTGCCGGCGTCGTCGCCGTTCTTGGCTGCATCTAGAACCGGGCGGCAGGCACGGTCAACTTCGTCGATGAAGCCACCGTTGTTTAGGGTCGCTACAACCGCGAGGCTCCAAACATAGTTGGTTGGGAAATACATAAACATGGCGGGTTCCTTTGGTTTGGGTCTCGGGTTTAGTTGTTGGTTTGAGCGTTTCGAATGGTGTCTGACATGAATTTCACTCCGGCAGAGCTGGTGAAAGCGCCATCAATTGGAATCTCGGCACCGCTCACGTATGAGGCTGCATCTGAAAGCAAGAAGCAAACCACCGCGGCAACCTCGATGGGTTGGCCGGTGCGTTCAAGCGGGGTTAGTGCTAGTTGGGCGCCGGTCATTACGGCAGGGGCTGCCGCCATCATCTGGGTTTCGATGTAGCCGGGGTGCACGATATTCACGCGAATGCCACGGGGGCCATATTCGGTGGCCGCAACATGGGTTAGGCCGCGAAGCCCCCATTTGCTGGCTGTATAAGAAACCGTATAGTGCGGGGTTACCGCGGCCGCAGAGCCGGTGTTGACGATTGATGAGCCAGGGCCCATCAACGGTGCAATGGCCTGCATGCCCAGCATTGGCCCGGTGAGGTTGATGCTCATCACCCGGTTCCAGTCTTCGAGCTTCATGTCGCCGAGTCGACCGCGAAATGGAATGCCGGCGTTGTTAACCAAACCCTGCACGCCGTTGCCCAAGCTGGCGGCAAATTCGGCAACCGCGGCCCAGTCGGCCTCGCTCGCTACATCGAGTTTTTTATAGTGCAGCGTGCCGGCCAATCCCTCGGCGGCAGCCAACATTTCGGCGGTTGCCTCGCTTTGCAGGTCGGTCGCAATCACCGTTGCGCCAGAGTTGAGCAGCACCAGAGTTTCGGCAAGGCCTTGGCCACCAGATGCTCCGGTGACAACAACGGTTTTGCCGGCGAGGCCGGGCAGCGAGAGAAGCTCATTCATCAGTCGTGTGGTCCATTCAACATCAATGAATTTTGGATGCTAGGAACTTTTTCGATCAGTTCATCGGTGAATTTGCCGTCAACCAAAATAAATGCAACTCGGCAGACCTTATCGCTTCGGTTTGCCCAAGCGTGGTCGGTGCCGCGCTGAATGCAAACGTCTCCGGCCTTCAAAAGCACTTCGCTGTCGTCTAGCACCAACCAAATTTCGCCCTCGAGCACAATGCCATAGTCGATCGACTCGGTGCGGTGCATCGGTGACTGGTTGCCGAGCTCGTTTATAAAACCCGGAAAAAACTCGTTGATGCGAATCTTGGTGCCGTTTGGCTCGGGTGGCACGCGCAGCGAGCGCTGAGTTGGCTCGCTTGGTTCAACCGAAGAAACCGGTGCAGGCATCGAGTCGGTGTTCCAAACCTCATAAAAACCAACGCCGTCTTGAGGCATGACCCGGTGAACCGGAACCAACCCATCGCTAACAACCACCGAAACGCCATTGGCGTCGTGACCGGTTACAACTCGGCGCGGAACATTGCCCGAAGGAATCTCAGAACTCATTGGGAAAGCGCTTAGACAGGCATTGCAGCAAGCTGCGCAAGCGACTTGCCCATCAGCATGCCTGGGTTAGCACCTTCGGTTTCTGGGTGAATTTCCCACTCGACGAGCTGCATCGATGCATCAACGACGACGGTCAAGCGAGGCATGCGGCGCGCCTGGTAGGCAGCCAAAATCTCCTCGATGTCGCCATCCTGGGTGACCATCTCGGCAATAACCCAGGCGTCTTCTGAGCACTGGGCACCACCCTGAGCAATAACCGGTGGGCAAGCGTGCACGGCATCGCCGATAAGAATTACACGGCCCTGGTGCCAAGGCTGGTCGTTGACATACAGCCACTCGATCTCTTGGAAGTTCATGTAGTCATCGTCAGAGATGTTCTCTCGAATGAAGTCGAATGGGCCGTGGTAGCCCTCGAGCAACCGGCGCATTTCGTCGGCGTCGCTAAGGCCGTTGTCTGGGCGCTGCGGCTTGGTTAGCACGTATGCGTAGCAAAGGTCCTTTGAGATAGGGGTGTACCCGGCTTTGTACTCCGGGCCACCGAATGCGACCGCTGAAACATCCATCTCTTGGGTGCGCTTGGTGACAACGCGCCAAATACCTAAACCGGTCGGCTTCTTGTCGTGGGTAATACCGAGCATTTTTCGAGTCTTCGACTTGATGCCGTCACAGGCGATAACCAGGTCAAAGCTTTCGGTGCTGCCGTTGTTGAAGGTCACATCAACGTGGTCTGGGTGGTTTACGAATGACTCCATCGAGGTGCCCAGGCGAACTTCTACGCCAAGCTCGTGAATCATGTCAACCAGAACGGTTTGAATGTCTGACCGAAGGGCACCCATGGTTGAGTTGAGGTCCTCCCCGCCGGTGTGTGCGACCGGCATTCGGTCGAGCAGTTTGCCACTGGCGTGAAACATGTCGATGTCATTGAAGCCGTGGGCTTTTTCAAGGATGCGGTCGAGGGCGCCGATGTTTTTGAAAGAGCGAAGAGCATTGCCCTGAAGGGTGATGCCGTGTCCGACGCCATACCAAACCGGAGAAATCTCCGCGAGGGTTACCTTTACGCCCTTTTGGGCCAAGGCTACGGCTGCGACGGTTCCGGTGATTCCGCCACCGACAACAAGAACGTTCTTAACTGACATCTGCTCAGATCTCCAATTCGACTAGCGACATTGCTTAGTAAGCCAAAGTTAGTCGAAATTTCGTCTGATTCAGAAGTAATCGTTGCGAATGAGAGCCATTTGCCGAAGGCATACTTGGCGATTTGCGATCGGTCTGAATTACAGCGCTTCAGAACCCTCGCCTGACAAAATTTTCCGCAGCCATCGGTGAGCAGGGTCAGTGTTGTGGGTGGAATGCCACATCAAGGTCTCGAAAATCTCGATGCGACCGAAGGGCGCTTCAGCGCCAACGACATTGTTAGTTTTTGACATACGGTCTGCAAGACGCTTTGGCACTATGCCAACCAGGTCGGTGCCTTCGATAATCGAAGCAAGAGGCATGAAGCTTGTGGTTTTGACGTGCGCGGTGCGGTTGAAGCCCAGCTCGCTAAGTTTGCGATCGGCAGGAGTAACGTGCGATGAACCAAAATCAACCAGCGCCTGTGGCAATGCGGTGAAATCATCCCAGCTCAATTTGCCCCTCTTGAGGGCCGGATTTTTTTTGTCGACAAGACAAACGTAGTAATCCACAAAAAGCGGAGACTTTTCGCCTTCGATTCCAATCCCAGGCACGGCCACGATGAAATCATTGTTGACTAAGTCACGGCCGGCATCGGTGGGATTGTCTGGCAAAGGGAGTATGTCAATCTTGATTTGGGGTGCTTCGTTCATGGCTTGCGAGAAACGCGGCTTTAGTTCTACAGCGGCGTAGTCAGACATGAGCACCCTGAAGTGCCGTTGTGAAGTTGCCGGGTCGAAAGACTCCTGACTCATCAGTGCTGATTCGATCAGAGGCAAGGTTAATTGCAGTTGAGGTAGCAGCAGACGGGCCAGGGGCGTGAGCTCATAGTCGCGACCAACTCGAACCAAAAGCTCGTCTTTGAACTGCAGTCGCAAACGAGACAAAGCAGAGCTCATAGACGACTGACCCATAGAGATGCGTTCGCCAGCACGGGTAACATTGGCTTCTTCTAGCAACGCGCGCAAGGCAACCAATAGGTTGAGATCTTTGCCCGAAAAAGTCATCCGTTGCTCCCAAATTTGGCGAGATTTTGCTCAGGTGAGAGTTCACCGTTTGAAATAGATACTATCCGTCTAACTACTTAGTAAAAAAGTTGAAGTTTCCTCTAACCTGAACTAATCAATGCCACCATTGGCAACTTTTTAGGAGATCAACGATGACTCGACGCCTGATTACCCACCTGCGTTATGGCGCTCTCGCGATGCCAAATTTCGAAGAAGAGCTTGCCTTTATGACCCAGCATTGGGGTCTATCTGAAGTTCACCGTGACGGAGACGTGGCTTGGCTAGGTGCCGAAGGAACTCCGGAGCCTTTCGTCGTACGTTTACGCAAAGGTGAAAAGCGAATCGACCTCGTGGGTTTTGGCGCGGCTAACCGAGACGACGTCAACGAACTGCACGACCGACTAGTCGCTAACGGGGTGCAGATCATTCATGGCCCGCAGGCGCTGACTCAGTATGGTGGCGGCTATGGAATGCGCTTCTTCGATAACGAAGGTCGCACCGTTGAGGTTTCAACCGAAGTCGAGCTAAAGGGCAGCCGCAAGATCAATGAGCGAGAAGCCATCCCGGTTAAGCTCTCTCACTTCGTAATCAACACAACCCAGCTCGCTGGCACCGCCGAATGGTATGTGAAAAACCTTGACTTCGCTCTAAGTGACAGCCTTTACAGTGACCACATGGGTGACATGATGCACTTCTTGCGTTGCAACAGCGCCCACCACTCATTCGCAATTGCGCAGGGCCCTCACGCATCTCTTCACCACATTTCATTTGAAATGCGCGGAGTTGAAGAGTGGATGCGCGGAACCGGAAAGATCTTGCGTGCGGGTGCTCGAATGGTCTGGGGCCCAGGTCGCCACAACGCGGGAGACAACACCTTTGCCTACTTCCTTGACCCAGCTGGAAACACCATCGAGTACACCACTGAGCTAGGCACAATTGAAGATGAAGACAACTGGCACCCGAGCAAGTTCAACATTGGCGAACTTTCGACTCAAGACCAGTGGGGCACGGCACAGCCGATGAGCGAGCTGATCGCTCGCGAGTCGTTCAATGACAAAGACCTCGGTCTTTTCATTGCGCCGCCGGTTTAAGGACTTCGAGATGCGTATTCATGCTGGTGCAAATTACCAGGGCTATGAACTTGGTCGTCAATTAGAGGAGTGGCTAAAGGCCCAAGGTCACGATGTGGTCTGGCACGGAGCCGCCGAATATGACTTCGAAGACGACTATCCACTTTTTGCTTTTCGAGTTGGTCAAGCTGTCATCGCGGATGAAGATTTAGGGCTTGAAGTTAGAGGCTTGCTTGTTGGTGGCATCGGCGGTGGAGAAACTATCTCCGCAAACAAGGTTGACGGCGCCCGCGCGGTCTTTGGTGCCTCGGTCGACTATGTTGTGAAATCTCGCAACCACGCCAATGCCAGCACATTGGTGATCGGCGCCGAATACACCGACTTGGCGTTGGCCAAGCAGATGGTGCAGGCAATCATCGATGCAAAATTTTCAAGCATTCTTGATGATTCTCGTCGAATCGTTAACACCAATGAATATGAAGCTTCGAAGACAATCGAGGGTTGGACAATCACGGGTTAATAACCCTAAACCGTTCGGCAGAAAAATTTGCCGGGCCACCGAAAGGAAACATCATGGCATTTGTATGCAGCGCAACCTGGGTTGCCAAAGAAGGCAGCGCTCACCTGGTTGCTGAGGCTCTGGGGCACCTGTCACCGGCTTCACGCACCGAAGAGGGCAACATCTACTACCAGGCTTACCAAGACCCAGCTGAGCCAAACACCTTCCGCATCTTCGAGGTCTATACCGACGAGGCAGCTTTTAAGGCACACGCCGAGTATGAACACTTCAAGCAGTGGGCATTGGGTCAGGCTATTCCTGCTCTAGAGGTTCGCCAGCGCGACTTCTACGAGACCCTCGACTTCTAAGGCCTGCCATGAAAATCGCTCGCTACCTTCACAACGGATTTGCTCACGTAGGTGTGGTCAACGACCACGGTCGTTTGCTTAACCTGCCGACTCGCTTGTCGGTGCTCGAGGTTTTGGCTTTGCCAATTCGTGAGCGCAACCTGATTGAAGCTCAGGCTGGGCGATTGTTCAACACCAGCATCGACAAGGTGCACTTCTTGCCTCCGGTTGAGCCACGTGCAATGCGCGACTTTGTTGCCTTCGAAGCACACATCGCCGGCATGAAGAAATCCGAGGGCGGAACCGGCAAAATTCCGCAGGCTTGGTATGACGTGCCCGTGTTTATCTTCATGAACCCTTGGTCACTGCTAGACCCAAACGCCGATGTGCCAATGCCTCCACACACCAAGGCCCTCGACTTTGAGCTTGAGGTGGCAGCCATTGTTCTAAAGCCAGCTCGCGATGTTTCGCTCGAAAACGCCGGTGAGTTCATCGCTGGTTACACGCTGTTCAACGACTGGTCGGCGCGCGATATTCAGCGCCACGAAATGTCGGTAGGTCTTGGTCCGTCAAAGGGCAAAGACTTTGCCAACACCATGGGCCCATGGATCACCACTCCCGATGAGCTGGCTAAATACCGCAAGGATGACCGCCTAGATCTTGAGATGACGGTTTCTATCAACGGCGTAGAGATTGGTCGCGACTCGACCAAGAATATGTCTTGGAACTTTGAGGAACTTTTGGTGCACGCCTCGCGTGATGCGATGGTTGGCCCCGGCGATGTTTTGGCCTCGGGAACTTGCAGTGGCGGTGCTCTTTCAGAAAAGTGGAGCCGCTCGGGAAGTCAAAACCCGCCACCGCTTCAGGTTGGTGACGTGGTCGAAATGACTGTGACTGGCTTGGGCACGATTCGAAACCGTATTGTAGAAACTAAGAGCCCGGGCCACATGGCGCCGCCGGCCAAACGCACCTACAGCGAGGACATGCTTTGAGCAAAGTAGTTTCGACCTTTAACCCGGCCACAGATGAGAAGTTGGCCGAATATGTAGCCCTAGATCGCGAAGGCTTAGACCTTGCCCTTCAGGCAACTGCCGATGCTCAGCGCGCCTGGAGACGCACCGACTTGAAGCAGCGCGCTCAATTGCTTCGAAACCTGGCTACCATTTTGCGCGACGAGGTCGAGGCTCACGCAACCCTGATAAGCAACGAAATGGGCAAGCCAATCACCGAGGCTCGCGGTGAGGTTTTGAAGTGTGCTCTAACCTGCGATTACTACGCAGACCACGTAGAGGAGTACCTGGCACCAAAACCGGTCAAGACCGAGGCCGTTACCTCTTATGTGGCCTATGAGCCAATCGGTGTGGTTTTGGCAGTTATGCCTTGGAACTTCCCTTACTGGCAGGTCATTCGATTTGCTGCCCCAACTTTGGCAGCGGGTAACGGTGGTTTGCTCAAGCACGCTTCGAACGTCACCGGCTCTGCTGTTGCTATTCAAGATGCAATCGAACGCGCGGGATTTCCGAAGCACCTGTTCACCACCCTGGTGATTGCTGATCACTCGATGGTCAACGAGATTATTGCCGACAACCGTGTTGCAGCGGTGACCCTAACCGGTTCAGAGGGCGCCGGTGCTTCTGTGGCCGAGGCTGCTGGTCGCGCTCTAAAGAAGACCGTTTTGGAACTGGGCGGTTCAGACCCATTTGTTATTTTGGGTGACGCCGACGTGAAGGCGGTTACGCCGTTTGCCGTCAAAGCCCGATTCATCAACACTGGCCAAAGTTGCCTTTGTGCCAAGCGTTTTGTAGTTGATGCCAAGGTAATTGCAGAGTTTGAAGCCGGATTGAAGACTCAGGTTGAGGCTCTCAAAATTGGCAGCCCACTAGATTCGGCAACTCAGATTGGGCCTCTTGCTAAGAAGTCGTTCGTAGACGACATTGACAAGCAGGTGCAAGATTCGATCGCCATGGGTGCACGTTTGGTTACCGGTGGCTACCGCATCGAAGGTCCAGGCAACTTTTATGCACCAACGGTTCTTGCCGATGTGACTCCAGACATGCCTTGCTTTAACCAAGAAACCTTTGGGCCGGTTTTGGCTTTGGCCAAGGCCGAGAACACCGAGGATGCAATTCGCTTGGCTGATCTATCGCAGTATGGCCTGGCAGCGAGCATCTGGACATCAGACATGAACGCCGGAATCGAGCTTGGCAAGGGAATTAACTCGGGTGCCTTGTTCGTAAACGGAGTAGTAGCCTCTGACCCTCGCTTGCCTTTTGGTGGCGTGAAGCTAAGTGGTTATGGTCGCGAGCTTTCGATTGAGGGCATGCACGAGTTCACCAATGTGCGCGCTATTTGGGCGGGGGCAATGCCTCGTTCCTAAGAGAGCGGGCGCAGAGCCTACGATTGATGCAATATGACTGATCTAAGACGCATCGACGTAAACCTGATTGTCGTTCTTGACGCAATCTTGAATGAGATGAACCTGACCCGGGCTGGCGAGGTTGTTGGAATGTCACAGCCAGCGGTTAGCGGAGCTCTGGCAAGGCTTCGCCAGCAGTACGGCGACCCTCTTTTGGTGCGTAAGGGTCGAGTTTTTGAACTCACCGAGCGGGCTGAAGAGTTAAAGCCAATTGTTGCCGAGGCTATGACAGAGATTCAGCGAACCTTTGACATCATGCCAACGTTCGACCCGCACGTTAGCAAGAGAACTTTCAGCATCGCAGCCTCTGACTATGTGCTCACCCAAATGACCAATAGGTTGCTCGAAGTTATTGAGTCAGAGGCTCCTGGAGTCAACATTTCGTTTGACATATTGCCGCCTGATGCGAGTGTGAGCCCGGTAGACCTGCTTCGCAGAGACGTGATTATTTCTGGAGACCCACGCATCGCTGGCAAACGGAAGTCGCTTTTTAGTGACCGATTTGTGTGTATCGCCGATGCCAACAACCCTCGGCTGAGAGGAGGCAAGTTAAGTCTTGCCGACCTTGAAGAGCTTCGCATGGTGAGGGTAACGTTTGGCGAAGACATGACCACTCACGTAGACCAACTTTTGTCACAGGCTGGCGTGGTTCCGCGAATCGGCATCACCGTTCGCGGTTTCTTGCCAGTGCCATTCGCAATTGCCGACACAACCATGATTGGGTTTGTACCAGAGCGTTTGGCTCAACAGTACGAAAGTTCTTTGGGTATCGTGATCGCTGAAACCCCTTTGCCCACGGCTATGTTGATCGAGGCCGTGCATTGGCACCCTTCCAAGACCCAAGACCCGGCCCTTCAGTGGCTTATAGAAATGCTAAGAAAGACTGCTGAAGCGATGGATGCAGCGGTAGATGACTAAATTCGCCGACTTACGTGCGTCTTGGATTTCACCTGTGGAGCCCTCAATCGCACCTAAGGGCGAAAGGCCGGCCTATTGGTTGCGCGGCGAATTTCAGCTAGCTTGGAAGCCCGTTTCAGCTGTTCTTCGTGTCTCTGCTCAAGGCATCTATCAGGGGTTCATTAATGGCTCGAGAGTAGGCGATCAAGAACTCACTCCCGGTTCAACCCAGTATCGCCAACGCATCCAGGTTCAAAGCTATGACGTCACTTCGCAACTGAACCAAGGGGCAAACGCCCTTGCGGTGTTGCTGGCCGAT
>JBEGSA010000005.1:0-56055 GCA_041180145.1 Actinomycetota bacterium
TGGTGGTCGTTGTGAGCTGCCAAGATGGTGCCTTTCGAAGGTGGTTAGAGCGTAATAGTCTTCGCGGCGATAGCTTTCACGGTTGAAACCAACAGTTCGCGCTCAACTGCCTTGATGCGCTCGTGTAGGTCGTGTTCGTTATCGTCGGTTTGAACCTGCACTTCTGCTTGCGCAATGTGAGGCCCGGTATCGACACCTTCGTCGACAACGTGAATGGTCACGCCGGTTGTGGCAACCCGAGCCTCGAGGGCATCGCGAACGGCGTGAGCGCCAGGAAAAGCTGGCAATAGTGATGGGTGGGTGTTGATGAGGTTGGGGCTGAGTGCGCGAACAAAATTCGGTGGCAAGATTCGCATGAACCCGGCAAGAACAACCAGGTCTGGAGTGAAGTGTCTGATGTTAGCCAGCAACACATCTGCCCACTCTTCGCGGCTGTTGAATGCGCCCGGGGTGACAACAAATGTAGGCACGCCAAAACGTTCAGCATGAGCCAGACCGTCGGCTGGATTGTCGGCACCAACTGCAACAATTTTGGCTCCGAACAGCGGGTTTTCGGTCGCTTCAAGTAGGGCTTTCAGGTTAGAACCCGAGCCCGAAATGAGAACAACGATAGACAGCATTCGACTAGTTTACCGTGAGCGCTCGAGCAGCAGCGGGTGGTCTGGCTTATCTGGTCGGGCGCTAAAGAACGCAGCCAAAATCGACACGGATGCCGTCTCAACAAAAACCACTGCCATCAAAATCAGCGGGTTTACGCCCACGGTTTGCAAACGGCCAGGCCCAAAACCCCCGGATGCCGCCGCCGCCAAAATACCGATTTCTAAAGCGGCGACGAAACCGATGGCTAGACCGAGCGAGATTGCGGCATTCCAAGCCGAGGCAAACTCAAATCGAACCTCATCGGCGTGACGCTTGATCAAAAGGGTCGCCGAAAAAGCGCCTAACAGCGGAACGGCAACAGCGATCAATCCGAAGCTGAGTTGCCCAGCCGGGATTGCACCAACGATTGGAAAAATCGGCATCGGGCCGATGTTGGTTGCGATTGGGCTAATGATTGACCCAGCTCCGATTTGAAAGCCAACCCCGGTTAGCCAGGCGGCACCAAAAATCACCAGGTTTGGCAACACCGCAAGTTGGCCAGCGGTAACCATGATGCCACCGAGCACGCTTACCTGAAGGCCTTCATAGAACCTAGTCACCGTGATCCAGTTGACCGCCAAAAGCAGTGCAATCATTACGGCCGAAATTGCCAAGAGCATTGCAACAATGCCGGTGCCGGCTCGAAGAGCGGGCATGGCCAGGGCGCGAATACCCCAGTGCAGGTTGTCGACTCGATCGGCAACCCAGTTTTTGAACCAGATGCGCTCGGCAGCTTCTGGCAAGTTTGACGCCTCGCCAAACAGCTGGCGCTTGCCGGTTAGCGAACCAACAATCATCACGATTGCAAAAAAGGTTGGCGGCAAAAATGTGCCCTGCCAGTTCACCGGATAAATTGCCGGGTTGTGCGCGGCGGTGCTCAAAAAGAGCGAGATGGCACCATAAACCGCGGTAGCTGAAAGCCATCCCGGCCATAATTCGTTTGCTGCGGTGAGCCTGCGACCCAGGCGCAGTGCTAGAAAACCGATCAAGAAAGTTAGACCTAGCGGAACCACGCTTATTACAAAACTTGGCACCTCAACGCCCATGATCACGCCTTCGGCAACCACCAGTCGGGTGCCGTGGGCCATGAGCCAAATGTCGCTGGCCGCGCGGAACGCGACGAACCAGTCGATCGAGGGGTCGTTCTCAAAAAGCCAAATCACCGTCAACGGTGCGAGCGTGATGCCCACACCGATGCCGGCGATTACGAGTGCTTCGAAGGCAGCAATTAGAAATGTGAGTCTGCGGTTCAAGTTGAGCCACTCCCCCTAATTGCGAATCTAGCGAAAGGTTTAGAGGCTCTTGAAGACCTCGCGCATAAGCGCTGCAGTCTCTGATGGGGTCTTGCCAACCTTTACGCCAGCTGCTTCGAAAGCTTCTTTCTTGGCCTGAGCAGTTCCGGCTGAGCCAGATACGATTGCACCGGCGTGACCCATGGTCTTGCCCTCTGGTGCGGTGAAACCCGCAACATAGGCAACAACCGGCTTGGTTACGTTTGCCTTGATGTAGGCAGCTGCCTTCTCTTCAGAGTCGCCACCGATTTCACCGATCAGAACGATTGCCTTGGTCTCAGGGTCAGCCTGGAAAGCAGCAAGTGCGTCGATGTGGGTGGTGCCGATGACCGGGTCTCCACCGATACCGATTGCGGTTGACATGCCGATGTCGCGAAGTTCGAACATCATCTGGTAGGTCAGGGTGCCCGACTTTGAAACTAGACCGATAGGGCCAGGGCCAGTGATGTCTGATGGGGTGATGCCCGCATTAGATTTTCCTGGAGAGATGATGCCTGGGCAGTTAGGGCCGATCAAGCGAGTCTTTTGACCCTTTGAAACGTTGTATGCCCATGCCTCTGCAGAGTCGTGAACCGGGATGCCCTCGGTGATGGCAACAGCCAATGGAATCTCGGCGTCGATTGCCTCGATCATGGCGGCCTTGGCAAAGGCTGGTGGAACGAAGATCACGGTCACGTTAGCGCCGGTTGCCTTCATTGCGTCGGCTACGGTGCCGAAAACAGGAAGCTGCTTGCCCTCGACATCAACGGTCTCGCCGGCCTTACGTGGGTTCACGCCACCAACGATGTTTGAGCCGCCCAGTAGCATGCGGCGGGTGTGCTTCATGCCTTCAGAGCCGGTCATGCCCTGAACGATGATTCGAGAGTTCTCGTCTAGAAAAATAGCCATTTCGGTTTCCTTATTTACTCTCGGGCTTAGCGGTTAGCTAGCTCGGCTGCCTTATCGGCAGCTTCATCCATGGTGTCTACAACGGTGACTAGCGGGTGTGCAGCTTGCTCAAGAATGTAGCGGCCCTCGAGCACGTTGTTGCCGTCTAGACGAACGACTAGCGGCTTTGAAGCCGAGTCGCCCAGAGTCTTTAGTGCGCCCACGATGCCGTTGGCCACTGCGTCACAGGCGGTGATTCCACCGAATACGTTTACGAAAACGCTCTTGACCTGTGGGTCGTTCAAAATCACATCTAGACCGGCGGCCATAACCTCAGCCGAGGCGCCACCACCGATGTCCAAGAAGTTAGCTGGCTTTACGCCACCGTGACGCTCGCCCGCGTAGGCAACAACGTCAAGGGTCGACATAACCAAACCCGCACCGTTTCCGATGATGCCAACTTCGCCGTCAAGCTTCACGTAGTTGAGGTCCATAGCCTTGGCCTTTGCCTCAAGTGGGTCAAGCTCGTCGCGCTCCATTGACTCGCGCTCGTGACGGAATTCGGCGTTGTCGTCGAGCGAAACCTTGCCGTCTAGGGCAATGATCTGACCGTCGGTGGTTAGAACTAGAGGGTTCACCTCAACCAGGGTGGTGTCTTCTTTTACGAACACCTCGTAAAGCTTTACGAACACCGGAGCAACCTTGGCGGCTAGCTCGTCGTCGAAGCCACCCTGCTTGGCAATGCTTAGTGCTGTGGTTAGGTCGATGCCCTTGGTTGCGTCTACCGCAACCTTGGCTAGCGCCTCTGGGCGCTCTTCGGCAAGCTGCTCGATCTCCATGCCACCCTCAACGCTGCAAAGCGAAAGGAAGGTGCGGTTTGATCGGTCGAGCAGAACCGAGAAATAGAACTCTTGAGCGATAGATGCACCCTGTGCCACCATTACGCGCTTGACGATGTGGTCTTTGATGTTCAAACCAAAGATGTTTTTTGAAAGCTCTTTTGCCTCTTCAGGGGTCTTGGCGACCTTTACACCGCCGGCCTTGCCACGGCCTCCGGCCTTGACTTGGGCCTTTACGACAACTACGCCACCGATTTTTGCGGCAGCTGCCTCAACCTCTTCAGGAGTGTCTGCGATGAGACCCTGAAGAACTGGAACGCCGTAAGCCTCGAACATGTCGCGGGCCTGATATTCGAATAAATCCACTTTGATTTCCGTATCTCTGAAATGTGGGCAACCATACAAGTTTAGAGGCTTTGAGCCTCAAGGTTTGCAGGAGGTCGAACTACAACTTTTCGATTGGCGCTACCTTGACCAGAAGCTTTTTGACACCGATCGAGCCAAAGTGAATCTCGGCGGTTTGGCGAGGTGCAACCCCGGCGACCGCGATGACTTTGCCCTTGCCGAAATCGGAGTGCATGACCATGTCGCCGACATCGAGGGTTAGCCCTTCGTTATTGCGCACCGATGAGATTGCGCCCTTCCATTCGGTCTTTGGCTTGTTGCTCGGAGTGCCGCCGTAACCACTGCCCGAATCGCTTGAGCCGTAACCCGTTTCTTCAGCAATCGAGCTGCGATAGCGTGGGCTGGCAACGTTTCGGTTAGACACCGCGCCACTCTCGCGCCACTCGATTAGGTCGGCTGGAATCTCTTGAAGGTAGCGGCTCGGTGTCGAGGATTCGCTCTCGCCGAAGGTTGAGCGCATCATTGCCAAGCTGATGTGCAGTTTTTGACGGGCACGGGTGATGCCCACATAGAACAAGCGGCGCTCTTCGGCCATGCCGCCCGGGGTGAAGAAAGACATCTTGTGTGGCAGCAAGCCCTCTTCGATGCCGGTCAAGAACACGGCTTCGTATTCGAGGCCCTTGGCTGTGTGCAGAGTCATCAGCGAAACGGTTCCCGATTCGTCATCGATGTCGTCGGCGGCGGCAACCAGGGCGACTTCGTTCAAGAAGTCAGGAAGACGACCCTCTGGGTTGTTGCGGTTGAATTCGCGAGCAACCGAAACGAGTTCTTCGAGGTTTTCGACTCGGGCTTCGTCTTGAGGGTCGCGACTGGCCCGAAGCGACTCTAGGTAGCCGGTGCGCTCAAGCACGGCACGCAGAATGAAGTCGACCGGCTGAGTCTCGATCATGCCCTCGAGCTCATTCAGCAGGTCGGCAAGTTGGGTGATTGCGCCGGTTATCTTTGGGCCAAAACCAAGGTCGCCAACGTGCTCAAGAACCTGGCGCACCGAAAGCCCATTGCGCTCGGCATAGCTGGCAATTTGGGTTTCGCTGGCATCGCCAATGCCTCGCTTTGGCACATTCAAAATGCGGCGGGTGGCTAGGTCGTCGCGGGTGTTGGCAATGGCGACCAAATAGGCCATGGCATCTTTGATTTCGAGGCGCTCATAGAACTTGGTGCCGCCAACTACTCGGTATGGCACTGCCGATCGAATGAAAATGTCTTCAAGGGCACGGGTCTGAGCGTTGGTTCGATAAAAAACCGCGATGTCGCGATAATTGGTGCCCTCGCGGTGCAACTTGTGAATTTCATCGGCGATGAACTGAGCTTCGTCGTGTGCCGAATAGCCGGTGTAGCCAACGATCTTTTCGCCGTCTCCAGAGGCAGTCCAAAGGTTCTTGGCTGGGCGGTCAAAGTTGTTTTGAATCACAGCGTTGGCGGCAGAAAGAATGTTTTGGGTTGAGCGGTAGTTTTGCTCGAGCAAGATCGTTTTGGCACCGGCGAAGTCTTTTTCGAAGTCGGTGATGTTGCGAATATCGGCACCGCGGAACGCATAAATTGACTGGTCAGAGTCACCCACCACGGTGAGTGAAGAGTTAGCTGCTAGCTCGCGAATCAGAGCGTATTGCGCATGGTTGGTGTCTTGATATTCGTCGACCAGAATGTGCTTGAACTTTTGCTGGTATTGCGCGCGAATGTCGGGGAACGCGCGGAACAGGTGAACCGTTTCGCTGATCAGGTCATCGAAATCGAAGGCATTATTGCGACGAAGCTCGCGTTGGTAACGATCGAAAAGTTCGGCAAGCATGCGAGCAACCGGGTCTGCCTGGTCGATGGTGCGGGCATAGCCTTCGGCATCCATGAGTTCGTTTTTGGCATTAGAAATAACGCTCGACACACCAGCCGGTGTGAGCTTATGGATGTCGGCGCCGAGCTCTTTGATGAGGCGCTTGAGAATGGCACGGCTATCGCCCGAGTCGTAGATGGTGAAGTTTGAGTCGTGCCCGAGGCGGTCACTCTCGCGACGCAAAATCAGCACGCAGGCAGAGTGGAAAGTCTTTAGCCACATTCCATCGGCTGCCTCACCAAGCAATTCTTTGACTCGCTCGCGCATTTCGGCAGCGGCCTTATTGGTAAAGGTGATCGCCAAAATTTGCGAGGGCCAGGCTTCTCGGTTGGCGAGCAGGTGAGCGATGCGGTGAGTTAGAACGCGGGTCTTGCCAGAGCCAGCACCGGCAACGATAAGCAGAGCCGGGCCGCGGTATTCGACGGCCGCACGCTGCTGAGGGTTTAGCCCCTCGACAAGCTTGTCGCTTGCCCCAAAGGCGCCACCAAAAATATCAAGTTGAGACATAACTACGCAATCCTAGGTCAGACCAGCGACAACTTCGGCGAGCAGGTCAGGCTGGTCGGCAAAGATGCCATCAACCCCACTCAGAATGAACTTGGCGTAGTACTCCTCGATGCTGTTTTCCGCATCTTCAGCACGTGCTGTCCAGGTGAAAACCTTGAGCCCCAGGTAGTGAGCCATCTCTACGATTTCTGGGTGGTCGAAGACCACTCTGCAACTGGGGCTGACTCCGTCAAACCTCTCGGCTACCGCGGTCAAAAAGGCAAGTTGCTCGGCTTGCTCGGTCGGAAAATCGTAGTACTCGACCAGATACACATACTCGCCCACCTCACCGCAGGTGCGCTTGAGTTGTTCGAGAGCCTTGGCCTCAAAACTTTCGATGATGATCTTGATGCCGCGATCTCGCCAGTTACTCTCGCGCAGTTTGCGAGCCATTATGGCGGCCACCGGTATGCCAAGGGCGGCAAAATCGGCAGCACGCTTGACCTCGAGAATCAGAGTCTTTCCATCGGCGAACGGCGAAGCCAGCAGTTCATCCAAGGTTGGCACTTCGAACTGGCCATCAAACTTAGCGCTGCCCGGGCGCAAATCGGCGAGGCGTTCGGTGGCACGAAGTTGCTTGATTTCGGCCAGAGTCAGATCTTCGGTAAACCAGTCGGTGCTGGTTTTGCGCCAGCCGGTTTTGCCAACTCTGGCTTTGGACGCAAACTCTGGTCGATTAGCTATGTCGGTGGTGCCAGCTAAAAAGTTGTCGTGACGAATTACCAGTTCGCCGTCTTTGGTCGGCACCAAATCGCACTCGATTGCGTCGGCACCCTGCGCAAAGGCGAGCTCAAAGGCCTCGAGAGTGTTTTCTGGCCGATAGCCCGAAGCCCCACGATGGCCAAATACGCCTATTCCCATTCAATGGTGCCAGGCGGCTTTGAGGTGACGTCAAGAACCACTCGGTTCACGCCCTCAACCTCGTTGGTGATGCGGTTCGAAATCTTGGCAAGCACCTCGTATGGCACGCGGGTCCAGTCGGCGGTCATTGCGTCTTCAGATGAAACCGGGCGAAGCACGATTGGGTGGCCGTAGGTGCGACCATCGCCCTGCACGCCAACCGAACGGACGTCGGCCAAAAGCACAACCGGACACTGCCAAATTTCGGCGTCTAGGCCGGCTGCGGTTAGCTCTGCACGCACGATAGCATCGGCTTTGCGAAGTAGGTCTAGGCGTTCTTTGGTGATCTCGCCAACGATGCGAATGCCTAGGCCAGGGCCAGGGAATGGCTGTCGTTGAACGATCTCGGCTGGCAGACCAAGGTCGGCGCCGATGGCGCGAACTTCATCTTTGAAAAGAGTGCGAAGCGGTTCGACAAGCTCGAACTCAATGTCGTCAGGCAAACCGCCAACGTTGTGGTGGCTCTTGATGCCAGCAGTCGCGCCGCCACCAGACTCAACAACGTCTGGGTAGAGCGTGCCCTGAACCAAGAACTTGATTGGGCGGTTGTCGGCCTTTGACTCTTCATAAAGTGCCGCTTGGGCCTCTTCGAAGGTGCGAATAAACTCGCGGCCAATGATCTTGCGCTTGGTCTCTGGGTCGCTCACGCCGGCGAGCGCGTTCAAGAACTTGTCTTCGACGTTTACGGTAACCAAGCGAATGCCGGTTGCGGCAACATAGTCACGCTCGACCTGCTCGGCTTCGTCTTGGCGCAGCAATCCGTGGTTCACAAAAACACAAACCAGTTGGTCGCCGACCGCCTTGTGCACAATGGCGGCTGCAACAGCAGAGTCGACACCACCCGATAGGCCACAGATAACGCGGGCGTCGCCGACCTGTGCGCGAATCTTCTCGACCTGCTCGGCGATTACGTTGCCCGAGTTCCAGTCGGCCGGAATACCCGCAGCATTGTGCAAGAAGTTGGTCAAAACATTCTGGCCAAACTCAGAGTGCTTGACCTCAGGGTGCCACTGCACGCCATAGATCTTCTTCTCGTGGTTGGCAAAAGCGGCAACCGGGGTGATCTCGGTGTTGGCAAGAACCTCGAAGCCTGCCGGCGCCTTGGTCACCTGGTCGCCATGAGACATCCAGCAAATCTGCGACGAAGGCTGACCATCAAGAATTTCGCCACCGGCAGTAACGTTCAGCTGGGTCGCACCATACTCGCGAATGCCGGTCGGCTCAACGGTTCCGCCAAGGGCGTTAGCAAGAGTCTGAAAACCATAGCAAATGCCTAGAACCGGAACACCGAGTTCAAGAATTGCTGGGTCGAGTTGTGGTGAACCGGCTTCGTAAACCGATGAAGGACCGCCAGACAAAATGATGGCCAGCGGGTTCTTGGCAGCAACCTCGGCCGCGGTCACATTGTGGTGCACGATCTCTGAATAAACCGAGGCCTCGCGAACGCGACGTGCGATCAGCTGCGCATACTGAGCGCCAAAGTCAACGACTAGAACCGGGCGGGCATTGGTTGATTGGGTCATTAGGCAACCTTCTTCAGTTCGGCTTCGGCCACCTTGGTGTAGTGACGTTCGGTAAAGAATGACAGCAGCGGCACGATGCCACCGAGAGCAATGATGATGAAGCGCAAGAAACTCCAGCGCATAAGCGTCCAAAGCCTGAAGTCGCCAAATAGATAGGCCACATAAAGCCATCCGTGAACAATCAGCGAAATAACCGTGATGTCTAGGCCACTGGTTGGCAGCCCAACCTTTTCGCCCGCTGCGTCTAGTGAATAAAACGCCAGGTAAAGAAACCCGTCTGGGCCGGCAAGCCAAAGGTCGGCCTGAACGCTAAGGCGAATGCCCCACAAAATCATGATCAGAATCAAAAAGACACCGGTTATGTAACTGGTGACCTTGAAATACTTCAAAACGCCGCGAATGGCAGGCAGTTTGTCATTTGGCGGGGTTTGGGTCATTGGTCTAGTTTACCGTTTCGTTTTGCTCAAGAAGTTGGGCGTCTTTGACCAGCCGCCACCACAAGAACACTGCAAAACCAGCGAACAACATCCACTCTAAAAAGTAGAAAGCGCTTAGCCAGTTGATGTTTTCCGAGGCCTCGCCATAGTCAACCCAAACTGGCTCGAGGCCATCGAAATCTGGCTTCATCACGGCGTAATACTCTTTTTGAGTGGCCATCGGCTGGTCTGGCGAATACAGGTTGATCAGCTGAGCAACCGACATCGATTTCAACAGGTATGGCTTCGCCGGGTCGGTCTTTTGCGGCGCTTCGTCTGGCAGTGGCGCACCGCTGTATTTCAAGAATGCCTGCGCCTGCATCGAACCCATCAGGTCGGTACGAATCTTTTCGGCGCTCTTCAGATCCTCGGTCCAACCAAGCACTAAAGTGTGGTTCACCATTTCCTTGTTGTGCGCTCCAACCGTCACCCAGTATCCGCGAACACCTTTTTGCAAGCGATCCTGAACCAGGTATGTGCGCTGCGGGTCGAGCATCAGCTCGAGTTCAACCGCTAAAGTCCAGCCAGTCGATTTGAATTGCACCGCGGCATCTTTGGTGAATGCTCGATCGAGCTGCCACTGGCCAAGCGCGCCAAAAATCGCGGCGACCATTAGCGAAAGCAACAAAGCCCCAATCCACTTCGGCCGTCTTGCGACAGCGAACCAGGTCGGGGCCTTGTTAGACATCTATTTATGCGTGATACGGAGCAACCACAACGTCAACGCGCTGAAACTCTTTGACGTCTGAGTAGCCGGTGGTTGCCATGGCGCGACGCAAAGCACCCATGAGGTTTGTGGTGCCATCGGCCGAAGATGATGGGCCAAGCAAAATCTGCTCGAGGCTGCCAGAGGTGCCAACCTCAACCTTGTGACCGCGAGGCAGCTCTGCGTGGAATGCCTCTTGACCCCAGTGCGAGCCCTTGCCCGGCGCTTCTTCGGCACGTGCCAAAACTGAACCAAGCATTACGGCATCGGCACCAACCGAAATCGCCTTGACGATATCGCCAGATGTTCCAAGGCCGCCGTCTGCAATAACGTGAACATAGCGGCCGCCAGATTCATCCATGTAGTCACGGCGAGCGCCGGCAACATCGGCAACCGCAGTTGCCATCGGAGCGTGAATTCCCAAAACCTTGCGGGTGGTTGAGGCAGCGCCGCCACCGAAACCAACGAGCACACCAGCGGCTCCGGTGCGCATCAGGTGCAGGGCTGCGGTGTAGGTTGCCGCGCCACCAACGATTACCGGAACATCGAGTTCGTAGATGAACTTCTTTAGGTTCAGTGGTTCGTGAGCTTTTGAAACGTGTTCGGCCGAAACGGTAGTTCCGCGAATCACAAAAAGGTCAACGCCCGCCTTGATCACGGTGTCGCTAAACTCGGCCGCACGCTGAGGCGAAAGTGCTCCGGCAACGGTTACGCCGGCAGCTCGAATCTGCGCAATGCGGTCGCGAATCAGCTCGGCCTTAATCGGCTCTGCATAAATCTGTTGCATTCGAGCCGTTGCTTCGGCACCGGTTAGTGCCGCAATCTCGGCTAGCTGCTTGGTTGGGTCTTCGTAGCGAGTCCAAAGACCCTCTAGGTCAAGAACACCTAAACCGCCGAGCTTTCCGATTGCCACCGCGGTCTCTGGCGAGACCACAGAGTCCATTGGTGCACCCAGAACCGGCAAACCAAACTCGTATGCGTCGATCTTCCAGGTGGTCGATACGTCTTTCGGGTCGCGGGTGCGTCGGCTTGGCACGATTGCGATGTCGTCAAACGCCCAGGCGCGATTGCCACGCTTGCCGCGGCCGATTTCGATTTCACTCATAAAAGGTGTCCCCTACTTCGCTTTAGCGAGTTCCGTAGTTTGGAGCTTCTACGGTCATTTGGATGTCGTGCGGGTGGCTCTCTTTTAGGCCAGCTGCGGTGATGCGAACGAACTTGCCCTTCGCCTGCAGGTCTGGGATGTTCTCGGCTCCCACGTAACCCATCGAGGCGCGCAAACCACCAACCAGCTGGTGAGCAACCGAGGCAACTGAACCACGGTAAGGAACCCGGCCTTCGATGCCCTCTGGAACCAGCTTGTCTTCGCGAAGCACGTCATCCTGGAAGTAGCGGTCTTTTGAATAAGACTTTGCCTGGCCGCGACCCTGCATTGCACCAAGTGAGCCCATGCCGCGGTAGGTCTTGAACTGCTTGCCACCGACAAAGGTGATTTCGCCCGGCGCCTCATCGGTGCCGGCTAGAAGTGAACCAAGCATTACCGCGTTCGCACCGGCAACCAGCGCCTTTGCGATGTCGCCCGAATACTGCAGACCACCGTCGGCGATAACTGGAACCCCGGCTGGTCGAGCTGCCAAAGAAGCCTCATAGACAGCGGTTACCTGAGGCACACCGACACCGGCAACAACGCGTGTGGTGCAAATCGAACCCGGACCAACGCCAACCTTTACGGCGTCTGCGCCGGCAGCAACCAGTGCCGCTGCGCCATCGCGGGTGGCCACGTTTCCGCCCATGATGTCAACGTTCTTGGCGAACGGTTCGGCCTTTAGCTTGGCAATCATTTCGAGCACGGCACGGTTGTGGCCGTGGGCAGTGTCGACCACGATTAGGTCAACGCCCGCGTCAATCAGAGCCATTGAGCGCTCCCAGGCATCCTGGCCAACGCCAACGGCGGCACCAACCAGCAGGCGACCTGCGCCATCCTTAGATGCCAGCGGGTACTTCTCTGATTTGTCAAAGTCTTTAACGGTGATCAAACCGCACAACTTGCCGTTGCCATCAATTAGCGGCAACTTTTCGATGCGGTGCTGCGCAAAAATTGCGATGGCCTCATCTGGGTTGATGCCAACCGGAGCGGTAATCAAAGGCATCGGGGTCATTACATCTTTTACCAGCGTGGTGGTGCGCTGAACATCCAGTACAAAGCGCATGTCGCGGTTGGTCACAATTCCAACCAGGCGCTCGTGTTCGTCAACAACCGGCAGGCCAGAAACACGGTATCTACCGCAAAGCTCGTCGACCTCTTGAATGGTTGCGAAAGGTGTGGTGGTGACCGGGTGAGTAATCATGCCCGCTTCAGAGCGCTTGACCAAGTCAACCTCGGATGCCTGTCGCTCTAGCGAAAGGTTTCGGTGCAAGATTCCGATGCCGCCCTGGCGAGCCATCGCGATTGCAAGACGCGCCTCGGTAACGGTGTCCATGGCCGACGACAACAGTGGAACGTTGATTTCGAGGCGACGGGTGATGCGGGTCTTGGTGTTTACACCCGATGGCATGATGTCTGACTCGCCAGGAAGCAGCAAAACATCGTCATAGGTAAGGCCGACAAAGCCGAAAGGGTCGTGTTCAGTCATTTTGTAATTCTACCTTCTTATTAGCTTTCGTAATCGGGTCGTAATACAAGCCCAGTAGGTTTATAGAAGTACCTTCGATGTAAGCGTTTTAGAGTAATCTCTTTCATCGGAACTGCAACGGCGCGAGGTTCGCGTAAAAGTTAGACGGAGGCTGGTTTGAACCACCTAACACTCGGCAATAGACGCGGAATTTCGCTCTGGCTCGGTGCTCTGGCAATCGTGTTTGGAATGCTCTTTTCAGCTACCCCATCACTAGCCGCGAGCCCAAGCCCATCGCCTTCGGCAAATAATGAGCAGCTGCTAATCAAAGGCACGATCAAGAATGAAGGCACTCCCGTTGAGGGCGTTTCGGTTCAGATCACCGGCAATGGCGTGAACGCCAAAGCAACCTCTGGAGCAGACGGCAAGTGGGTTCTCGAAGTAGCCACCAAGGGCGTCTACAAGGTTGAGATTTTGCTCGACACCCTGCCTGAGGGCGTTGGACTTCGCGACCCAGAAACCACCGTTCGAGATGCCAACCTAACCGCCACCAACACCGCCGCAGTGCTGTTTCCGCTTGGCAAAGACACCCGAGTGGTGCAACCCATCGGCGACCAAATCATGGTGCGAGTCTTTTCGGGGCTGAACCTGGGTCTGTTGCTTGCAGTTGCCGCAATCGGCATTTCGCTAATCTTTGGCACCACCGGCCTAAACAACTTTGCCCACGGTGACATGCTCACCTTCGGTGCCCTATTCACCTACCTCTTTTATGTGGTCTTCGACTGGCCTTTGCTGGTTGCCGCAACCGCAACCATCGCACTAAGCGCCCTGTTTGGCTGGAGCCAAGATGCCGCACTGTGGCGCCCGCTTCGCAAGCGTCGATTGGGTTTGAACCAGATGATGATCGTCTCGATTGGTTTCTCGATCGTGGTTCGCTACATTTTGCTTTTGTTCTTCGGCGGCGAAACCAAGGTCATCTCGGGTGACTTTGAGGCGGTCGTTATCGGCCCAATCAACACCACCGTTAACTCGCTTGGTTCGATGGCCATCAGCGTTGTGACACTAGCCGCGGTTGCGCTGTTCCTAACCCGCACCCGCATCGGCAAGGCAACCCGTGCTGTTAGCGACAACGCCTCACTGGCCGCTTCAACCGGAATCGATGTCGAGCGCATCATTCGCATCGTTTGGGTGGTTGCCGGTGGCCTTACCGGACTAGCCGGTATCTTGTACGGACTTCAGTTCCAGGCCAACTGGATGACCGGTTTCCAGATTCTGTTGCTCTTGTTCGCAGCGGTAACCCTGGGTGGTCTTGGAACCGCTCTAGGCGCAACCGTCGGTGCACTCATCATTGGCATGGTCGTTGAGGTTTCATCACTTATCATTCCAACCGACCTAAAGTATGCAGCTTCGCTAATCATCTTGATCTTGGTTCTTCTGGTTCGCCCACAGGGTGTTCTGGGCAAGAAGCAGAGAATCGGCTAAGGGAGAAAAACCATGGATTGGCTAAACATTGGAAGCCTCGCCCTAGGCGAGCTCTTCAGCCCATTTACCGCGACCTTCATTCTTTGTGCGCTTGGTCTTTCGGTTCACTTCGGTTACACAGGACTGCTTAACTTCGGCCAGGCAGCATTTGCTGCGGTCGGAGCCTACGGCATGGCAATTTCGGTTTTGACCTTCGGTCTTCCGCTCGGCGTTGGCATATTGATGGGCTTGCTAGCCTCGGCAATCTTTGCCGTTATTCTCGGCATTCCAACCCTTCGCCTTCGTGCCGACTACTTGGCAATCGTGACGATTGCGGCATCCGAGGTGTTCCGTTATTTCATGACCACCATCGGTTTTGCAAAGGTCACCGGCGGCTCAAACGGCCTTAGCCAGTTCGGCGATGACTTCTGGGCGGCAAACCCTTTCCCAGAGGGCACCTATGGTTTCGGACCATTCATCTACCGAGCCGACGAACTCTGGATTCGCGTCGTAGCATTCGCACTAATCGCCCTTGGCGCAGTCTTTGTTTGGCTGCTAATGCGTTCGCCATGGGGTCGCGTGCTCAAGGGCATCCGTGAAGACGAAGATGCGGTTCGCAGCCTTGGCAAGAACGTTTTTGCTTACAAACTTCAGGCCCTAATCATCGGTGGCGCTTTGGCGGCACTGGGTGGCATGGTTTTCGTTATCAACCTTTCGAACGTTCAGCCTCAGTCTTGGGGAACCACCTTCACCTTTATGATCTGGACCGTTCTACTTCTTGGTGGCGCGGCAACCATCCTTGGCCCAATCGTTGGTGGAATGGTGTTCTTCGTTCTGCTGAGCGTCACCCAGGGCATCATGAGCGGCTTGGTAGACATCGGAGCGCTGCCGTTCCTAACCCTGCCTCAGGTCGGTCAGATTCGATTCCTACTTATCGGTCTAGCGCTAATGCTCTTGGTCATCTTCAGACCTCAGGGCATCTTCGGTAACAAAAAGGAGCTGCAGTTCAATGGCTAACGAAATTTCAATCGGCCCAGCCGCTCCTGGCTGCAAGAAGCACGACCCGATTCTGGTCGCCGACAACGTCATGCGTCAGTTTGGCGGTCTCACCGCCGTCAACGTCGAGCACGTCGAGATTCCTCGCGGGCAGATCACCGCTCTGATCGGCCCTAACGGTGCCGGCAAGACCACGTTCTTCAACCTGCTCACCGGTTTTGATAAGCCAAACACCGGCAGCTGGACCTTTGAGGGCAAAAACCTAGCCGGCGTTCCTTCATACAAGGTGGCTCGCCTCGGCATGATTCGCACCTTCCAGCTGACCAAGGCACTCAGCCTGCTAACGGTCATCGAGAACATGCGTTTGGGTGCTCAAAAGCAACCTGGCGAGAACTTCTTGCGCTCGCTTATTCGCCCGCTATGGGCCAAGCACGAAGCAGCCATCACTGTCAAGGCCGACGACTTGCTGAAGCGCTTCAAGCTCGACGCCAAGCGCGAAGACTATGCGGCAGCGCTGTCTGGCGGTCAACGCAAGCTTCTTGAGATGGCTCGAGCACTCATGAGCGAGCCGAAGCTGGTGATGCTTGATGAGCCAATGGCCGGCGTTAACCCTGCGTTGACGCAGAGCCTGCTCGACCACATCAAAGACCTCAAAAAGAATGGCACCACCGTTTTGTTCGTCGAGCACGACATGCACATGGTTCGCCACATCTCTGACTGGGTGATCGTGATGGCAGAAGGCAAGGTTGTGGCCGAAGGCCCACCGGCTCAGGTAATGAAAGACCCAGCGGTTATCGACGCCTATCTAGGTGCGCACGCCGACACCGACCTCGGCACCGTAGCAATCAACGTTCCAGGCAAGGCAGGCAACTAATGACTACCCAAACTCCGGTTGTTTACGCAGAGCACCTCGATGCCGGCTACCTGCCTGGCATCAACATTCTCAACGACTGCTCGCTGGTTGCTAACCAGGGCGAGTTGATTGGCATCATCGGCCCCAACGGCGCCGGCAAGTCAACCCTGCTCAAGTCAATCTTTGGGCAGGTCAACATTCGCTCTGGCAAAATCTGGTTGAACGGTGAAGACATCACCGGCCTAAAGGCCAACAAGCTCGTTTCAAAGGGCGTTGCATTCGTGCCCCAGACCAACAATGTCTTTCCTAGCCTGACCATCGAAGAAAACCTGCAGATGGGTGTTTTTCAGACCCCTAAGCGCTTCGATGAGCGCTTTGATTTCGTCACCAGCCTGTTTCCTGATCTAGCGAAGCGTCGTCACCAGAAGGCCGGTTCGCTCTCGGGCGGTGAACGTCAGATGGTTGCTATGGGCCGCGCGTTAATGATCGACCCATCGGTTTTGTTGCTCGACGAGCCATCTGCCGGTCTTTCACCAGTTCGCCAAGATGAAACCTTCTTGCGCGTGCGTGAGGTTAACAAGGCTGGCGTAACCGTAATCATGGTTGAGCAGAACGCCCGCCGGTGCCTTCAGATCTGTGACCGCGCATATGTGCTCGACCAGGGCCACGACGCCCACACCGGCACCGGTCGTGAGCTTCTGAACGACCCTAAGATGATCGAGCTTTACCTCGGCAACCTTGCCGACCTATAAGTCGCAACGAACACCACACCTCTGGTTTAGTGGCACACCGCTAAACTTTTAGCTGTCCGTGGCCTCTCTCTCTGGTCACGGCAAAGCAAAACCCCCGGGCTTTCGCCCGGGGGTTTTGTGTTTGGTTAGTGATTACTTAACCGAGTTACCTGCTACGACCTCAAGAAGGGTGTAAGTACCTTCCTTGCCGTACTGGTGGATACCGATTGAAGCACCGGTTGGGTCACCATTGTCGTCGAACTCGATTGGGCCTGAGAAACCGTCGTAGTCAATGTCTTTGCCATCCTTGATAGCTGCAAGACCTGCTGCGAAGTCGGTAACCTTCTCGCCACCGGTTGAAACTGACTGCATGTTTGCAGCGATAGCCTCACCAGAGTCGTTGCCAGCCTGCTCAGCTGCAAGAGCTAGCAAGATAACGGCGTCGTAGGTCTCTGCAAGGTAAGCAAATTCCTTTAGCTCTTCGCCGTGGTTGGTCTTGTAAAGGTCAGACGCACGCTGCTTGAAGTCTGCGTCGGTCTCGCCACCAGGAAGAGTTCCCTTAGCGCCCTCGATGTAGCCCTTCCATGACTGGTCAGAGAAGTTAGCTAGGTTGCCATCTACGAAGTAGATCTTTGAACCGTCGAAGCTCTTCTTCTGAAGGGCTGGAACGATCTTCTTGATCTCGTCGTATGAGATGACTAGAACTGAGTCAGCGCCAGCGGCGATGGTCTGGTCAACGATGGTGTCGAAGTTGGTCTCTGCCTCTGGGAAAGGAAGTGATGAAACAACGGTTGCGCCAGCAGCTTCGATAACAGCCTTTGCCTTAGCCTCTAGGCCCTCACCGTAAGCGGTCTGCTGGTAGATGATTGCAACGTTTTCGTTGCCATCTGCCACGATCTGGTTACCGACGATTGCGCCCTGAAGAAGGTCTGATGGAGCGGTACGGAAGTAGTAACCGCCGTCTTTCCAGTCAGTTAGGTCTGGTGCGGTGTTTGACATCGAGATCTGAACGGTCTTGTTCTTGGTGACCTGGTCGATGATCAAACGGGTAACGCCTGATGCAGCAGCACCAACGATTGCGTCAACGCCCTCTGATAGCAACTTGGTTGCTGATGCAGGTGCGATTTCTGGGTGGTCACCGTCTGATGAGTCTTCTACAGACCACTCGACTGGCTTGCCTAGAACGCCACCGGCTGCGTTGATGTCTGCAACTGCAAGCTCAGCACCAGCGATTTCTGGTGGTGAAAGGAATGCAAGTGCACCGGTTAGTGGAAGAACTCCACCAAGCTTTAGTACGCCATCGCCCGCTGCATACTCTGATGCTGGGGTCGATGCGCAACCTGAAAGTGCTAGGGCAGCTGCTGCAACTAGTGCAACTGCGCCCGAGTACTTGCGCGAGGTTGAAAATGCGCTCATATTTATAGCTCCTAATTTCGGGTAAGTCGGCAGCGGCATCATTGCTGGTCGCTGCACAACGTTGAGTCTAGCCAGTTGTAAAGGCTTGCAAAGGGGGCGGTGAAACAGATTGAAATGTTCATAAAAACGTTCACTTCGGGATAAGTCAAAATCTAGGCAGATTTTGCGAAATCAGTTGTAACCCCCGAAAAAAAGTGCGAAATCGGTAGCAATTTGCGGCTTTCACGACTGATGTAACAATCTTGTTTCATCTTGATGAATACTCGGATTTACGGCTTTTTGAATGACTCAGCATGTCAAAAGTGAACAATGCTAGTCCCAACCAAACCACTCCAAAGCCGACCCACCGAGCGGGCGACATTGCCTCGTGAAAGATAAATAGACCGGTCACAAATTGCAGCACCGGCGTCAGGTATTGCAGCAGGCCTACATAAGACAGCGGCAAAAACTTAGCGGCTGAACCAAACATGATCAACGGAATAGCAGTTATGAACCCAAACAGCGACAGCCCAACGGCGCCCCAGATGCCGTGTTCGTCGAACTGCAGCCCCGGCGCGGCTGCCGAAATCAAGGAAAGTTGAACGATTGCTATTGGGGTTAGAAACCCGGACTCGATTGCATAACCGGTTAGCGGAGACACCGTGCTGCCAACTTTTTTCTTGGCGAGACCGTAGATGCCAAATGAGACTGCCAAGGCGAGCGCAATCACTGGCAGGTGGCCATAATCGACTGTCAAAATCGTCACCGCGATTGCACCCAGCGCCACTGCGACCCATTGCAGAACACGAAGGCGCTCTTTCAAGAAAAAAACCGCGAGTGAGATGGTCACCAGAGGGTTGATGAAATATCCAAGCGAAGACTCGATGATGTGTCCGGTGGCAACGCCAATCACATAGACCCACCAGTTGGTCATAATGGTAACCGTTGAAACCAGCATCCAGACAAGTGATTTTCGATCGCGAATAACCGGCAAGATGGTCTGCCAGGTCTTGGTGACGGTCAACAAAATGATGGCCATCGCGAATCCAAAGACGATGCGCCAGCCCACAATTTCGTCGGCGCTTGCGAAGCTTCCGAGCAATGAAATGATTAGCGGAAAACTTCCCCAGATTAGGTAAGCGCCGATGCCAAAAGAAAACCCCCGACCGAGGCCGGGGGTTTTCGAAGAATTCATACGTCTTAGCGTACGACCACTGCAAGCACGTCGCGTGCAGAAAGCACTAGGTACTCTTTGCCGTTGAACTTTAGCTCGGTGCCGCCATACTTTGAGAAGATGACCTTGTCGCCAACGTTTACGTCAACCGGAATGCGAACACCCTTGTCGTCGACGCGACCTGGACCGACGGCAATAACCTCGGCCTCTTGTGGCTTCTCTTTTGCGGTGTCTGGAATAACCAGACCCGAAGCGGTTACCTGCTCGGCCTCTACAGGCAGAACAACGATGCGATCTTCAAGTGGCTTAATTGAAACCGACATGATTCCCTCTTCTGTTTCTAACGGATGGTGCTTCAAGATTAGCACTCTAAACCAGAGAGTGCTAGTTGTGACAAAGTATCGTTGAGGCATGGAACGCGAAGACTTCATTGCCCTGCTCTCGCCAGAAGGGCAAGAGCTTTTGGCAAAAGTCGCCAAAGTCGACGCAAAGGCCGATGTGGTGAGCCTGGTTTCAAAGCTTCGAGCCGAAGGGCATAACCCTCTTTTGGTTGCCGCGGTGCTCACCCAAGCCAAGCTGCGCAGGCGCGCCCAGGCCAAATTTGGTGAGTTTGCCGGGCGCATGATTTTCACCGAGCCTGGCCTCGAGCAGGCTTCGCGCTTGAGCGTAGCCGCCCTGCACGCTGGCCGTTTTCGCTCTGCCGGCATCACCGATGTTGCCGACCTGGGTTGCGGAATAGGCGCAGAGTCACTGGCACTCGCCAGCCTCGACATTCGAGTGCATGCTCGCGAAATCGACGAGGTTACCGCCGCGGTCGCAACCTATAACCTGGCGCCGTTCGACAACGCCGAGGTGCAGCAGGCTGATGTGACCGAAATTAACCTGGATGCCTTCGGCGGCCTCTTCTTTGACCCGGCCAGGCGAGAACTGGGTGGCCCTGCCCGCGAACGAGCCGCTCGAAAGTTTGACCCGATGGCGTTTTCGCCGAGCTTTGATTTTGTAATGCAGGCTGCAGCCAAGAAGCCAACCGGCGTTAAGTTTGGCCCGGGTCACCCGCACGACGGAATTCCCGATGAGGCCGAAGCCCAGTGGGTTTCGGTGGGCGGCGACCTGGTTGAGTTAGGTCTTTGGTTCGGTGCGGTTGCAAGACCAGGCGTTAAGCGCTCGGCTTTGCTGCTGGCCGCCGATGGCAAGCACGAGATCAGCAGCGATTCGACTAAGCGCCAAGATGCCGAGTTGGGTTCACTGCAAGAGTTTGTTTATGAACCAGACAACGCGGTGGTTCGCTCACACTTGATCGGTCAGCTGGCCGAGCAAATCGGGGCAAAGATTTTTGCCCCCGAAATTGCTTACCTGACCGCTGCCACCAAAATCGAATCTCCGTGGCTAAAGGGCTACCGAGTGCTTGATGAGATGGCCTTTGATCGCAAGAAGCTGAAGGCCTACCTAAAAGAGCGATCGATCGGCACACTCGAGATAAAAAAACGTGGATCCGACATCGTTCCTGAGCAACTACGTAAAGAACTAGCTCCAAAAGGAAAGGGCGCCGCCACCCTGATTGTTACCAGGGTGGGCGACGCCCATCGTGTTCTTATTTGCGAGAGCCTCAAATAGCTGAGGCTAAAGCGACCCGAACTTAGTTGTTCTGGGTGGTGCCGTCGTTCATCATGTTGCCGGGCATCTCAGGCATCTGGAATCCCTGCCCACCATTCATCTGGCCGCCATTCATGTGGTCGCGCATTCCGCCATCGCCGTCACGGTCGCCAAAGCCACCGCCAAAACCATAGCCGCCCTCCATGCCGCCACCTAGGTGCCCCAGGCTCCAAATTCCGGCTGCTGCCCAAAAGACAGTAGAAAGAATCCAGAAACCAATGACCGCGTAACCAACCGCGATGCCGGCGATTGCCATGCCGCGACCAGACTCTGCGGTCTTCTTGATCTGGGCAAGCGAAATGTGACCGGTGATTACACCGGCGACAGCGCCGAAACCGGTGACTGCGGTTGCCAGCGAGACAACCGAAAGCGTGTTGAGTTTGGCAAAGTCGAACTTTGCCTTTGGTGCTTCTTTAACCTCTTCGGCAACTACCTCTGGGGCTTCGTTCTTTTCTGCCATTTTGAATCTCCTTGGGGTTCGCCCTTTTTTGGGCTCGAGATAAGTTGACCAGCGAAGTCTGGGAGTCGTCTGAATATAGCCTGCGAGGCGTCTAGGAGATTTTGAGCTTCTAGAGGCTTTGCACCGTGGTGACCGGCAAGGTCGACTCCGAGCCAAAGTTTAGAGTCGAGGGCTGGCGGCCATCCATGATTAATTGGGCACCTAGGGCCGCGATCATAGCGCCGTTGTCGGTGCACAAGCTAAATGCGGGAATGCGCAACTCGATGCCATGTTCGGCACAACGCTCGGCGGCAAGCTCGCGAAGGCGAGCGTTGGCAACTACGCCACCGCCTAAAAGAAGTCTCGGCACATTGTGAGCCACGCAGGCATTTACCGCCTTAGTTACCAGCACATCGACTACTGCCTCGCGAAAGCTGGCCGCCACATCGGCCACACTAAATGGTTCGCCCTTAGCCTCGGCCACCTCAACCCAACGCGCAACAGCCGTTTTTAGGCCAGAGAAGCTGAAGTCATAGCGGTGCTTTTCCATGTCTTTTGGCTGGGTCAAGCCGCGAGGAAACCGAATGGCTTTCGGGTCACCGGTAGCCGCCGCACGATCAATCTCGGGGCCCCCCGGATACTTTAGACCTAGAACGCGAGCCACCTTGTCGAAGGCCTCGCCGGCGGCATCGTCGATGGTTTCGCCGAGCAGCTCGACATCATTGAGCAAATCGCGAACCAGCAGCAAAGATGTGTGGCCGCCGCTAACCAGCAGCGCAATGGTGGGGGTTTCGAGCTTTCCACGCTCGAGAATGTCAACGCCAACGTGTCCAACCAGGTGATTGACCGCATAGATAGGCTTGCCCAGCGAAACGGCGAGCGCCTTGGCTGCGCCGATGCCGACCATCAGCGCGCCACCGAGGCCTGGGCCGTTAGTAACCGCAATCGCATCGATTTCTTGCAGGCTCAAATTGGCAACCCGAAGGGCTTCGCGCAGAGTCGGCTGCAAGGCTTCGAGGTGTGCGCGAGCGGCAATCTCGGGCACTACTCCGCCAAAGCGGGCGTGCTCATCCATGCTGCTTGAAATCACATTGGCCAGCAGGGTATTACCGCGCACAATGCCAACGCCGGTTTCGTCACACGAAGATTCGATGCCGAGCACCACAGGCTCGCGGCCAACGCTGGCCTTGGCAAACTGAAGTCGCATTACCCAGGCATCGACGCCATCGGGCTGGTAATAGTTTTTGCGAGTGTCGATGTGTTCGAAACCGAGGCTCAAATAAAGCGCCTGGGCAACCGGGTTATCGGCACGAACCTCAAGAAACATTTCGGTGGCGTGCTGCTTGCGAGCCTCGCCAATCAGGTGAGTCATCAGTGCCTTGCCAAGACCTCGACCTCGGGCCGCCGGCGAAACCGCAATGGTTTGAATATCGCTCTGCTGACTGCCCGGCACCTTGCTCAGGCCCGCATAGGCAATTAGTTTGTCGTCTTCATAAATCACCGCGTATGTGGTGTGGTGGGCCATGATTTCGAAGTGCATGTTTTCGCGCGACCAGGCATCGGTGGCAAAGCACTCGTGTTCGAGCAGCATGATGTTTTCTAGGTCGGCCTCGGTGGCAACTCTTATGGCTGGGCCGGTCATCCGCTTACCTTCTTGCCTGCTTCTCGCAAATCGCGCGGCACGGTGGCATCAGCCTCTCTCAAATAGAGCGCGGTCACGTCGTGGCTGGCAGCGCCGTCGGCCAATTGCGCTTCAAACAAAGCCGTCAACTGCTTGGCAGCAACCGGCAACTGGGTGCGAACCGGGTCTAGGCCGCGGGTTGCCAGCAATTCTTCGAGGGCAGCCGGTTTCATAACGCCCGGGCCTTCGATTCGCTGCGGAACCCCATGCTCGTTTAGCCCAGAATAAAGGGCCCAGTAAACCTCACTGCGGCGGGCATCGGCGGTGACTAAAAGCGGGATTTCGTTAGAGACCGAGGCCGCAACAGACTGCCCCGCCAAGTTTTCGGCGCCTGCCCTTTCGAGTGCAGCCTTGGCAATTGCATCAAGGCTGATTACGCCAAATAACTTTGCGCCGCTGCCCTCGGCAAACATCATGCCGGCGGCGATGCCGATGCGAAGGCCGGTGAAGGGCGCCGGGCCACGGCCAACCACGACCGCTGAAATGCGCCCGGGTTCTACCCCCGCGGCCTGCAACACGTCTGAAATTGAGGCGCCGATGCGCTCGGCGTGCTTCAT
Source organism: Actinomycetota bacterium (assembly GCA_041180145.1). Taxonomy (GTDB): domain Bacteria; phylum Actinomycetota; class Actinomycetes; order Actinomycetales; family Microbacteriaceae; genus Rhodoluna. The sequence goes on from JBEGSA010000005.1 coordinate 23,574, forward strand.
GTTCTCTAGGTATTCAGCCTCGGCAACCAGCTGACCGTTGTGGTGCAACGAAACGCTTGTGCCGGCAGAGGTGTCGATCGAAAGGGTGTAATTCACTAAATGCTCACCTCGGCCCAGCGCTGGCCATAGCCGGTGATCAAAACTTCGCGGGTCTCAGATTCGCCCGTGTGATCGCGCTCGATTTCGATGTCGAGCCAATCCTCGGCGATGCCATCGGTAAGACCTTTGCCCCACTCGACCAGAGTGATCGAATTCGCAAAGTCGATGTCAAGATCATCAAGTTCGGCTGCGCTCTTTAGCCGGTAGGCATCAACGTGCACCAAATCTGGGCCGGCCTCGCATTTGTGAGTTCGGGCAAGCACAAAGGTTGGGCTCGATACATTACCGATAGCGCGTAGCGCCTCACCCACGCCTCTTGTCATGGTGGTTTTGCCAGCGCCTAGCGGGCCGGTCAGCAAAATCAAGTCGCCAGCCTTGAACGCCAAAGCCAATCGCTGGCCCAAAGCGTGCATTTCTTCGGGGGTTTCGATGGTGAGCTTGGCAATCACGCGCGAGCTCATTAGACCTCTTCGCCCAAATAACTGCGCTTGAACCGCCCGCCCATTCGGGTGACGATTTCATAGTTGATGGTGTCGCAGGCGGCGGCCAAGTCATCTGCCGATGGCACGCCCGCTGCTGGGTCGCCAAAAATTGTCACCAGGTCGCCAGCCTTTACGCCGTCGTTGCCTACGTCGAGCACAAACTGGTCCATGGCCACTCGGCTATTAACCGCGTATGCCTTGCCCTTAATGCTCACGCTAGCCTTGCCCGAGGCAGCCCTTGGCAACCCCTCGGCATAGCCAACCGGAATCAGCGCAAGTGTCGACTCTGCGGTCGTGCGGTGCAGGTAGCCATAGCTAACACCCTCGCCGGCGGCAACTCTCTTGACCTGCGAAACCAAGGCGGTTGCGGTCATTGCCGGGCGCAATCCAAAGTCGGCTGAGCTGTTCTCGACGAACGGCGAAAGCCCATACAGGGCAACACCGATGCGAACCATCTCATAGTGTGCCTGAGGGTATTTGATCGAACCGTCACTCGCGGTTAGGTGACGAAGTTCAAATTCGATGCCAGCCTGGCGAGCCTGCGCCACGGCCTCATCAAAGCGTTCAATTTGGCGAAGGTCGTCGACCTCTGAGGTGCAAGAGAGGTGACTGAAAATGCCAACCACCTGGATAAACCCCTCGGCAACTAGGCCGTGCACGGTCTTCAAAAGAGCCGGCCAGTCGGCCTGGCTAGAACCGTTGCGGCCAAGCCCGGTGTCAATTTTTAGGTGGATGCGAGCAACGCGACCAAGGTGATCGGCAGCCTTAGCGATGGCCTCTACCTGCGCAATGTTGGCAACGCCAAGCTCGATTCCGGCATCTACCGCGCGAACAAAGTTTTCGTGGGGGTCGTGCAACCAGGCCAAAATTGGCAGATCGATTGCGGCATCGCGAAGCGCAAGTGCCTCGCCAATGTCGGCAACCCCAAGGTAGTCAGCTCCGGCGGCCTCAAGCTTGCGGGCAACCTGAATCATTCCGTGGCCATAGGCGTCGGCTTTCACAACACCAAGCACCAGGGCCTTACCAACGCGGGCGCGCATGGTGGCAAGGTTGGCGGCAACGGCGTCGAGATCAATAATCAGTTCTCTCACTGCGCACCTCCCTGGTTAGATTCGGTTGAACCATCAACGGCACCCTCAGCCACCACAAAGGCAACAGCTTGGTCGCCATCGTGACTGATCGATACGTGAAACTTGCGAATGCCAGCCCTAAGTGCCACTTTAGCCGTCGAACCGTGTAGCCAAATGACTGGTTTTCCGGTCGACTCTTTGCCAACTTCGATTCCGTGCCATTCAAGCCCGGGGTCTCCCGCGAGCGCCTTGATCACAGCCTCTTTGGCGGCAAATCGGCCAGCCAAGGTTTGAATGCTGGCGTCAACAGTTTCGATATCTAAGAACAAACGGTCTTTCAGGCGCGGCGTTTCAGCCAGCTTGGCCTCGAATCGGCTGAGCTGAACGGTGTCTACACCAACGCCGATGATCATTCGACTACTCGACGGTTACAGACTTCGCAAGGTTGCGCGGCTGGTCGACATCCAAGCCCTTAGCGGTTGAAAGCTCGAGAGCAAAAACCTGAAGTGGAATAACAGTCAACAGCGAAGCAAAGATTGACTCGGCCTTTGGCACAAACACAACGTGCTCGGCGTAGTCGCCCACCTGGTTGTCACCTTCTTCGGCAATCGCAATCACCCTTGCTCCGCGAGCGCGAATTTCTTGGATGTTCGAGATCACCTTGGGGTGAAGGCTTTCTTCGTCGCGCTGGCTAGGTACGATCACGATAACCGGCTGGCCTTCTTCGATAAGTGCAATCGGTCCGTGCTTTAGTTCACCGGCGGCAAAGCCTTCAGCGTGAATGTAGGCCAACTCCTTGAGCTTTAGCGCGCCCTCCATGGCGACCGGAAAACCAACGTTGCGGCCAAGGAACAGTACCGACTTAGCGTTTGCCATGTCTTTGCCCAGTTGGCGAATGCCATCAAGACCTTCGAGAACTTCGGCCACGCTTTCAGGCATCTGAAGCAGCTCTTTGCCTAGGCGAGCAAGCTCGGCCTTTGGAGTTGCACCGCGACCCGCTGCCAAGAACAAGGCAAGCAGATAGCCAGCGGTGATTTGTGCCACCAAGGCCTTGGTTGAGGCAACGGCAACCTCTGGGCCAGCGTGGGTGTAAATAACGGCATCCGATTCGCGAGCCAAGGTTGCACCCTGGGTGTTGCAAATTGCCAACACCTTGGCACCGGCTTCTTTGGCATAGCGAGTGGCCATCAAGGTGTCCATGGTTTCACCAGACTGGCTGACTGCCACAATCAAAGTGTTTGGGGTCACGATTGGGTCGCGATAGCGAAACTCGTGAGACAACTCGACCTGCACCGGAATGCGTGAGAACTTTTCGATTGCATACTTGGCGACATCACAGGCATAGCTTGCGGTGCCACAAGCAACCATGATGATTCGGTCAATGTTCAAAATGTCTTGTGCGCTCAAGCCATCGATTTCGCTGAGTCGAACCGAACCGTCGGATGCGAGGCGACCCATAAGGGTGTCGGCAACAGCCTGTGGTTGGTCGGCGATCTCTTTGGCCATGAAGCTTGACCAACCGCCCTTGCTGGCAGCCGAGGCATCCCAGTCAACGGTGAATTCGACCGGAGTGACCGCCTCGCCAGAGAACTTGCGAATGGTTACTTCGCCGGCACGAAGGCTAACGATCTCGTCTTGACCAACCGAGATAGCTCGCTTGGTGTGCTCAACGAATGCGGCTACGTCAGAGCCCAAGAAGTTTTCGCCGTCGCCAAGGCCAATCACCAATGGGGCGTTGCGGCGGGCAGCCAAAACCACATCTGGCTGGTCTTCGTGAATAACAAGAATTGTGAATGCACCATGCAGGCGCTGAACTACATTGGCAAATGCAGTAGGCAGGTCTCCGGTTGACTCAAACTCGCGGGCAATCAGGTGCGCGGCCACCTCAGAGTCAGTTTCAGAGGCAAAGCGGGTACCCTCGGCCAAGAGTTCGGCCTTGAGCTCGGCAAAGTTCTCGATGATGCCGTTGTGAATTAGCGAAAGCTTGCTGGTTGGGCCGCCAAGGTGAGGGTGTGCGTTGCCGTCGGTCGGTGCACCGTGGGTTGCCCAGCGAGTGTGGCCAATACCAATGTTGGCTGCAGGCAGCGGGTGGTTGGTGATCTCGGCAATTAGGTTGTCGAGTTTGCCGGCCTTCTTGCGGGTTTCGAGGCCACCGCCGTTGGCGATAACCGAAACACCAGCCGAGTCATAACCGCGGTATTCGAGGCGGCGCAATCCGCCGAGAAGAACATCAAGGGTTGACTTCGGGCCTACATAACCCACGATTCCACACATGCTTCTAATTTACGGCAGAATGGCTCTTTGTGAGCGCAGCACAGGCGGGCAACACCAACGATTCGGGCAGTCAACTGACCCCGTTCGTCGAAATCTCTCGCGCCGACTGGGCCGAGCTTGGCCACGCCACCGAACTGCCGCTCACCGAAGCCGAAATTCAGCAAATTCGAGGCCTAGGTGACTTTCTCGACATCAAAGAAGTCACCGATGTATACCTGCCGCTGAGCCGTCTTTTGAACCTCTACGTCGCCGAGACCCAAAGACTGCACCGAGTCACCAGCGACTTTATGGGCGAGCGCGCTAGCCGCACACCATTCATCATCGGGGTTGCCGGATCGGTTGCGGTTGGCAAGTCGACAGTTTCGCGTTTGCTCAAAGAATTGCTCAGCCGCTGGGAGGGCACTCCGCAGGTGGAACTGATTACCACCGATGGCTTTTTGTTTCCCAACGCCGAGCTAGAAAAGCGTGGTCTGATGGCACGCAAGGGTTTTCCTGAGTCTTATGACCGACTGGCTCTGCTCAAGTTTGTTGCAGACGTGAAGTCGGGGGCTGCCGAGGTTGAGGCGCCGGTTTATTCTCACCTCAGCTACGACATTGTGCTGGGCGAAAAAGTCGTCGTTCACTCTCCCGACGTTCTGATCGTCGAGGGTTTGAATGTGCTTCAAGCACCTGGCGTCGGCCAAGAGCTTGCACTGAGCGACTATTTTGACTTTAAGATCTACGTAGATGCCGAGGCGCACAACTTGAACTCATGGTTCATCAAGCGCTTCGAGAAACTTCGCGACTCGGCCTTCACCAATCCGGCCTCTTATTTTCACCGCTATGCCGAAATGCCTTTCGATAAGGCTCTTGCACGGGCCAACGAAATTTGGCAGACCATCAACCTGCCCAACCTTATCCAAAACATTTTGCCCACTAGAAACCGGGCAACCCTGGTGTTGCGCAAGGGCGACAATCACACCGTCGAATCGGTGTTGCTGCGCAAACTCTAGCGAGCGCCACGTTTTGCCCCAAATTAATTGACAGTCAAAACGTTATAAATCTATGAAAGATTCACAGCCAACTCACAGTTGACTCATAGTGAGCCATTCGTGTGGTTATTGCCGGTGTCTAAAGCTTTGGCACCGTCGAAGAAACCGATGACTTTCTAGTACATCTATTGAAAGGCTACAAATGAACACCTTGTCAGAAACTCTGTCAAACGGACAATTCAATCTTGTCTATAACATCTTGTCGCTGGGTCTAGCATCGATGCTATTCACTTCGATTTTCCTTTTTGTTGCTCGTGAACGAGTTCTACCTCGCTACCGCATGGCAGTGATGGTCTCAGGCACAGTTACCGCAATTGCTACGTATCACTACTTCCGCATGTTCGACAACTTCAACCACGCCTTCGCTGGCATGGCTGACAACAACCCAGACGCCTATAACGTTGGTTACCGCTACGTTGACTGGTTGCTAACCGTTCCACTATTGCTAGTTGAGCTGGTTGCTGTTTTGGCTTTGGCTCGTGCAGCTCAGTCATCAATCTTGAACCGCTTGGTTCCTGCAGCAGCAGCCATGATCGCTCTTGGTTACCCTGGCGATGCAAAGCTCGACATCTGGGGTCTAGACCCATCGGTCTGGGGTCTTCTATCGACCATCCCATTCCTTTACATCTTGTATGTCTTGTTCATCGAGCTTGGCAAGAGCCTAAGCAAGCAGTCTGAGGCAGTTCAGCGCAAGGTCAAGTTGCTTCGCATCTTGCTCATTGCTACCTGGGGTGTCTACCCAATCACCTTCATCTTGGCAATGGGCTCAACCGGCTTCAACGCCAACGAGTTCGTAGCTCGCGAAGTTGGTTACAGCATCGCCGACGTCTTGGCTAAGTGTCTATTCGGTCTGATCATCTTCTCGATCGCCCGAATCAAGTCAGCTGAAGAATCAGCAGACTTCGCAAAGACCGAGTTCAAGGACTAATTCCCAACTCCAATAAAAAACGGGGTCACCGAAAGGTGGCCCCGTTTTTTGCTTGCTGAAAATTAGAGCTTGAGCTCGGCTTCGACCACGCGCGCAATGCGCTCGGCCCAGCTTTGTGCGGTGCCTTCGTCGGCGGCCTCTACCATCACGCGAACCAGAGGTTCGGTGCCCGAGGCGCGCAGAAGCACACGGCCACTGCCATGAAGATCTGCTTCGGCTTCGGCAACCGCGGCCTGAACCGCAGCGTTTGAATCTACCTTGGTCTTGTCGACGCCCTTAACGTTGATAAGCACCTGAGGATAAACCTTCATTGCGGTGGCCAATTCAGCCAAAGTCTTTTTGGTGCGAGCAACCTCGGCGCCAATCTTGAGGCCGGTCAAAATTCCATCGCCGGTGGTCGCATACTGGCTAAAAATAACGTGACCCGACTGCTCGCCGCCAAGGGTATAGCCACCGGCGCGAATTTCTTCGAGCACATAGCGGTCGCCCACCTTGGTTTCGATCATGTTGATGCCGTTTTCTTGCATGGCAATCTTTAGACCAAGGTTGCTCATCACGGTTGCCACCAGGGTGTTGCGTGCCAACTGGCCACGCTCTTTTAGCGAAAGGGCAAGAATTGCCATGATTTGGTCGCCGTCAACAATTGCACCCGTGTGGTCAACGGCAAGGCAGCGGTCGGCATCGCCATCGTGGGCAATGCCAAGGTCGGCACCGTGCTCGAGCACTGCGGTTTGCAGCGCGCTCAGGTGGGTCGAACCATAACCGTCGTTGATGTTCAAACCATCTGGGTCGGCACCAATCACCACAACCTTGGCACCCGCATCGGCGAAGACCTCGGGCGAAACACCTGCTGCCGCACCGTGGGCACAGTCGAGAACAATCTTTAGGCCGTCGAGTCGGTTAGGCAGAGACTTGAGCAGGTGAACAATGTAGCGGTCTTCGGCATCGGCGAAGCGGGTGACGTGGCCAACGCCGGCACCAATCGGAGCAAGCTTCTCGCCGGCCATGGCGGCTTCGATCGCTTCTTCGATTGAGTCATCAAGCTTGTGACCGCCGCGAGCAAAGATTTTGATGCCGTTATCAGGAGCCGCATTGTGCGAAGCCGAAATCATTACGCCAAAGTCGGCGTCGAGGTCTGCGGTCAAGAATGCCGTTGCCGGTGTGGGCAAAACTCCTGCATCAAAAACGTCAACCCCCGAACTCGAGAGCCCTGCGGCAACTGCTGCTGCAATGAACTCCCCAGAGATTCGGGGGTCGCGGCCGATAACGGCTTTAGGTTTGATGCCTCGGTTGCGGGCCTCTGAGCCAAGAACGATTGCAGCCGCCTGAGCGATTTGCAATGCCATCTCGACAGTCAAGTCACGGTTGGCTAAACCACGAACACCGTCGGTGCCAAATAGTCGAGCCATGAGTGAAGACTAGCGAAGCCAGCGCGTGAAGCGAAGGATTAACGCTTCGAGAACTGAGAAGCCTTACGTGCCTTCTTCAGACCGGCCTTCTTGCGCTCGATGACACGTGGGTCGCGCTTTAGGAAGCCAGCCTTCTTAAGGGTTGGACGGTTGTTGTCGCGGTCGATCTCGTTCAATGAACGAGCGATGCCTAGACGCAATGCGCCAGCCTGACCAGCCGAGCCGCCGCCTGAGATGCGAGCGATTACGTCGTAAGCACCCTTGAGGTCAAGAACGGTGAATGGGTCGGTGATTAGCTGCTGGTGCAACTTGTTTGGGAAGTAGTCTTCTAGCGCACGGCCGTTAACCTTGATAACACCGGTGCCTGGAACGATGCGAACGCGAGCAATTGCCTGCTTGCGACGACCAAGGCCAGCGCCTGGAGTGGTTAGTGGGCCACGTGACTTAGCCGGTGCTGCCTTGGCAGCTGGAGTCTCGGTGGTGTAGCTCTCTGGAGCTACTACGTCTTCTACGATTTCGTTCTTAGCCATTGGGAGATCCTTACTGAGCTACCTGGTCGATGATGAAAGGCTTTGGCTGCTGTGCAGCGTGTGGGTGCTCTGCACCGCGGTAAACCTTAAGCTTTGAAAGCTGGTCTGCACCTAGCTTGTTGTGAGGAAGCATTCCCTTGATTGCCTTCTCGACTGCCTTCTCTGGTGACTTCTCTAGAAGCTCAGCATAGGTAGTAGCGGTTAGACCACCTGGGTAACCAGAGTGACGGTAAGCCTTCTTCTGCTTGAGCTTTGAACCGGTTAGGGCTACCTTCTCAGCGTTGATGATGATTACGAAGTCACCGTTGTCCATGTGTGGTGCAAAGGTTGGCTTGTGCTTGCCGCGAAGCAAGGTCGCAGCGTGAGTTGCAAGACGGCCGAGAACTACGTCGGTGGCGTCGATGACTAGCCACTCGTTGCTCAGCTCGTGAGCCTTTGGAGAATAAGTACGCACGGTAAATTGCCTTCTATTTCTATGTCGGATTGAAATGAATCCGCGCTAGAAGATGTAACTTCTCGGGATCCAAGTTTTCACATTGGCATTTAACGTTTGCCAATACCAAAGGTCAAGTCTAGACCGTAGATGCCCTGTGGGTCAAACCCTAGTTTTCATCTAGTGAGCGCATATTTCGCGCTTTTTCGGCCTGGATGGCCAGTTGGTCGTCATCGGGGTAGCCAACGCCGATCAAAGTTAGACCTCGCGGCGGTTGAACCTTGTATGAACCGACGCGGGTGCGACGAGCTAGCGTTGCCGCAACATCTGCCGGGCCGGCTTTCCCCTCACCCGCGGCTATTAAAGCGCCGATGATGGAACGAACCATGTTGTGACAGAACGCATCGGCCATAAGCTCAACCTCGATCACGTTGCCGTCAAGTTCGTTGCGCTTGATTGCGATTTCACGAATTTCACGAATTGTGGTGGCATTTGGTTTTGGTCGACAAAAACTGGCGTAGTCGTGCAGACCGCAGAGCTCGAGTGCCGCCGCCTTCATTGCCAGAACATCTAAATCGTGTTTGATCCACAGGGTGAAGCGACCCTTCAAAGGGTCTTTTTGCGCTGCGCCATCGGCGATACGATAGCGATAACGGCGCCAGGTTGCCGAATAGCGCGCATCAAAGCCAGGTGGGGCTTCGGTGATTTGGTGAACATGGATGTCGTCTGGCAGCAGGTCGTTTAGCTTTCCCATGAAGCCCTTTGAACGACCAAGGCGCTTCAACTGCTGCGGTGACAGGTCGATGTGCGCCACCTGAGCGAACGCGTGCACGCCGGCATCGGTGCGACCGGCAACCCGCATCTCAAAATCGTTTTTGCTCTCGCCAAAGATGGTGGTCAGCGCGGTTAGCAGCTCACCCTGCACGGTCTTGAAATTCTTTTGCTGGGCAAAGCCCCAGTAGTCGGTGCCGTCGTAGGCAAAGTCGAGCCGAAAACGAATCAGCCCGTCGACCTTGTGGTCAACGGGCTGATTCATGAGCTTTTAAGCGGTCAGATTACTCTGCTGCTGGAGTCTCGTCGGCAGCTGGAGTTTCTGCTGCAGCCTCGGCTACAACTTCTTCAACAACTGGAGCCTCGACGGCTGCATCTTCTACAACGGCCTCGGTCTCGATGATCTCTTCGACAGCAGCAGGCGCTGCAGCGGCAGTTGCCTTCACTGAGTTAGCAAGCTTTGGCTTCTTGGTAACAGCCTTTGGGTTCACTGGCTCAAGAACTAGCTCGATTAGTGCCATTGGCGCGTTGTCACCCTTGCGGCAGCCAAGCTTGGTGATGCGGGTGTAACCGCCCTGACGGTCGGCAACCTGTGGTGCGATGTTTGCGAATAGCTCGTGAACAACCGACTTGTCGGTGATCTGCTGCATAACGCGACGACGAGCGTGAAGGTCTCCGCGCTTTGCGAAGGTTACTAGACGCTCAGCAACCGGGCGAAGGCGCTTGGCCTTGGTCTCGGTGGTGGTGATCTTGCCGTGCATGAACAACGAAGTCGCCATGTTGCGAAGCATTAGACGCTCGTGTGATGAGCTGCCACCTAGACGTGGACCCTTGTTTGGGGTAGGCATTGTTTTCTCCTCTTAGATTTCTGTGATCCAGAGACCGGCTTACGCCTGGTCGTCCTCGTCGTAGGCCGAGCTGAAGTATGCTGCGTCGAAGCCTGGGACGGCATCCTTGAACTTAAGTCCCATAGAGGTCAGCTTGTCGCGAACCTCGTCTACCGACTTGCTACCGAAGTTACGGATGTTCATCAACTGGTCTTCTGACAGAGCGATTAGCTCTGAAACGGTGTTGATGCCTTCACGCTTTAGGCAGTTGTATGAACGGACGGTTAGGTCCAGGTCTTCGATAGGCATTGCGAGCTCTGGCGACAGGCCGGCCTCAACCGGAGCTGGGCCGATCTCGATACCTTCTGCTGCAACGTTCAACTCGCGTGCCAAGCCGAATAGCTCTACAAGGGTTGAACCTGCTGATGCGACTGCATCGCGAGGGGTGATCGAAGGCTTTGACTCAACATCGACGATTAGCTTGTCGAAGTTGGTGAACTCACCCGCACGGGTTGCCTCAACGCGGTATGAAACCTTGAGAACTGGCGAGTAGATCGAGTCGATTGGAATAACGCCAGCATCTGCATCTGGGTTGCGGTTCTGAGATGCCTGAACGTAGCCACGGCCACGCTCGATGGTTAGCTCAACCTCGAACTTTGCCTTTGCGTTGATGGTCGCAATGACTAGCTCTGGGTTGTGAATCTCAACACCGGCAGGTGCCTGGATGTCTGCTGCAGTAACTGCACCAGCAGTTGCCTTGCGTAGGTGAGCAACAACCGGGGCGTCGTGCTCAGAAGAAACAACGAGGTCCTTGATGTTCAAGATGATCTCGGTGACGTCTTCTTTAACGCCTTCGATGGTTGAGAACTCGTGAGGAACGCCTTCGATACGGATGCTGGTAACAGCTGCACCAGGGATCGATGAAAGAAGGGTGCGACGGAGCGAGTTGCCCAGGGTGTAGCCGAAGCCCGGCTCTAGAGGCTCAAGCGAGAAGCGTGAGCGGTTTGGAGATAGAACTTCTTCGTGAAGAGTTGGACGCTGTGCAATTAGCACGTTTGGTTCCTTTCAGCTAGATATCCACTATTTGATATCTATTTGTTGGGGGCTTCACAGTGGCCACTGCGAAGCTTTGAAGCGAAAAAAGGGGAAGAGGTTAGACGCGGCGACGCTTTGGAGGGCGGCAACCGTTGTGAGCCTGAGGAGTTACGTCAGAGATTGAACCAACCTCTAGACCAGCAGCCTGCAGTGAACGGATTGCAGTCTCGCGACCAGAACCAGGGCCCTTGACGAATACGTCAACCTTCTTTAGGCCGTGCTCCTGTGCCTTGCGTGCTGCAGACTCAGCGGCAAGCTGAGCTGCGAATGGGGTTGACTTACGTGAACCCTTGAAACCTACGTCACCTGATGATGACCATGAGATAACTGCACCAGTTGGGTCAGTGATCGAAACGATGGTGTTGTTGAAGGTCGACTTGATGTGAGCCTGACCCACAGCAATGTTCTTCTTCTCTTTACGGCGTGGCTTGCGGGCGGCTGAGCCGGCCTTTGCCTTCGGTGCTGCCATGGTTGTTCTCCTAAATTCTTAAGGTTTGTGGAAAGGGCCGCTACTAGCGGGTTGCCTTCTTCTTGCCGGCTACGGTGCGCTTTGGACCCTTGCGAGTACGAGCGTTGGTCTTGGTGCGCTGACCGCGCACTGGTAGGCCCTTGCGGTGGCGAATACCTTCGTATGAACCGATTTCAACCTTGCGGCGGATGTCTGCTGCTACGTCGCGACGTAGGTCACCCTCAACCTTGAAAGTGCCTTCGATGAAGTCACGGATTGCAACGAGCTGGTCGTCGGTTAGATCCTTTACACGGATGTTCTTGTCAATCTTGGTCTCGGCCAAGATCTGAACTGAACGGGTACGGCCAATGCCGTAGATGTAGGTAAGTGCGATTTCGACGCGCTTCGCGTCTGGAATATCGGCTCCGGCAACACGTGCCATAGGAGTTCTCCTTGTTGTTTAGAAGGTCTGAAATAACGCATCCGAATCTCACGATTGGGCCCCGGCCTTCTCCGGGGGTTACGACTGGGTCTCGATGAAACTTTGCCGTTGCGCTACTTTTTTATTTTTAGTTTTGCTACTTGGTGCTTTGGTTCTTTGCTTTGGTGCTGCTTCATGTTGCAAGGCCTAGGCCCCGCATCAATCTGCTGTTAGCCCTGACGCTGCTTGTGGCGTGGGTTCTCGCAGATAACCATGACGCGACCGTGGCGACGGATGACCTTGCACTTGTCGCAAATCTTCTTGACGCTTGGGTTTACCTTCATGTCTCTTGCTTCTGTTTGGGGTTATTGCTAACCGTTTTTCAAACTGACCGGGTTGACCCGACCAGAAAGTCTTTATTTGTAGCGATAGATGATGCGGCCACGAGTCAGGTCGTAGGTGCTTAGCTCAACAATCACGCGGTCCTCTGGGAGGATGCGGATGTAGTGCTGGCGCATCTTGCCTGAAATGTGGGCAAGAACCTTGTGACCGTTAGTCAACTCAACCCGGAACATTGCGTTTGGGAGAGCCTCGACGACCGAACCCTCGATCTCGATGACACCGTCTTTACTGGCCATAACTCACTTATCTGCTTCAACTAATTCGGCGTTACGAGCGCACGCAAAAAACCAATCTTTCGATTAGGGAATGCGTGTAGAAACACCGAAGTTCAATCCTAGACGAAATACCGAAATATTGGTAGTCCAAGATTTTGCTTCAACCCAGCCCTTGGGTCGACTAAACCTGTTTAACTCAGCGCAACCGGCTTGATGCCGAACTGCGCAAGCTTGGCTACGCCACCATCTGGTTCGGTGAGCACCCAAATTCCTTTGTCGTGAACCGCTACCGAATGCTCCCAGTGCGAGGCATCAGAGCCATCTTTGGCAGAAACAGTCCAGCCATCGGCCAAAATCTTGGTCTTTGCAGAACCCGAGGTAATCATCGGTTCGATGGCAACGCATAGGCCTGGCACAACCTTGGGCCCCTTGTCGCGAACCCCATAGTTGTAAACCGGTGGGTCTTCGTGCATAGAACGTCCAATGCCGTGACCCACATACTCTTCGAGAATGCCGAACTTAGCGCGGTGTTCGATTTCTTGGCTCTCGACATAAGACTCGATTGCTCGACCAACTTCGTTTAGGTGCTCTGCCTTAGCCAACGCTGCAATACCAACCCAAAGCGACTGCTCGGTGATGTCACTCAGCAACTGGCGCTTTGCCGAAACCTCTGGGTCTCCCCCGGGCACGATAAAAGTGACCGCAGAGTCGCCGTTCCATTCGCCAATTTCGGCACCGCAGTCGATAGAAACAATGTCGCCAGGCTGCAAAACTCGATTTCCAGGGATGCCGTGCACGACCTCATCGTTTACCGAGGCGCAGATGGTGTGCTTGTAGCCCTCGACGAGTTGAAAGTTTGAGTGCCCGCCATGAGCGCGAATTGCGTCATCCGCCGCTTTATCAAGCTCGAGGGTCGTGATGCCTGCGCGAATCAGTTTGCGAATTGCATCTAGGCCTGCGGCAGTGGCCAAACCGGCCTGGCGCATAAGAATGATTTGCTCGTTGGTTTTGAGCTCGAAGCCGTGACGTGACATGCGGCGGCAGCGACTAAAGACCCGGGGTCAAACCGCGAGCGTCGAGAGCCTCAAGAATGCGGCCGGTGACCTCGGCCACTTCGCCAAGACCATCGATCATGACAACAAGGCCGCGCTCTGCATAAACGCTGGTTAGCGGCGCAGTCTGCTCTTCATAAACCTCTAGGCGGCGACGAATTACGTCTTCGGTGTCGTCGGCGCGACCCTGCTCGAGGGCACGGTTTAGCAAGCGGCGAACTACCTCATCGGTGTCGGCGGTTAGCTGAACAACCACGTCAAGCTTGGTGCCCTGAGCGGCCAAGATGTCGTCAAGCTCTTCAACCTGATCGCCGGTGCGAGGGTAACCATCTAGCAAAAAGCCAGCCTTGGCGTCTGCGTGTGACAATCGGTCGCGAACCAATGCGTTGGTCAGAGAGTCAGGCACATACTCGCCGCGGTCCATGAAAGCCTTGGCCTGCTTTCCAAGCTCGGTTTCGTTCTTCACGTTGTGACGGAAGATGTCGCCGGTTGAAATGGCAGGGATGGCAAACGCTTCTGAAAGCTTTTCAGCCTGGGTTCCCTTGCCGGCGCCTGGAGCGCCAATCAAGAGGAGGCGGGTCACTTCAGAAGACCTTCGTAGTTGCGCTGCTGCATCTGAGCGTTGATCTGCTTGACGGTTTCAAGACCAACACCAACGATGATGAGGATCGAGGTTCCGCCGAATGGGAAGTCTTGGTTAGCACCGATTAGCGAGAACGCAACCAATGGAATCAAGGCAATCAGACCCAGGTAGATCGCACCAGGGAAGGTGATGCGGCTGAGCACGAACTCAAGGAATTCGGTGGTCGGACGACCGGCACGAATACCAGGGATGAAGCCACCGTACTTCTTCATGTTTTCGCTGACCTCTTCAGGGTTGAAGGTGATAGCTACGTAGAAGTAGGTGAAGCCAAGAATTAGGAAGAAGTACAAAGCCATGTAGAACGGGTGGTCGCCCTGGGTTAGGTAGTTCGAAACCCAGGTAACCCAGTCGGCTACCTTGCCGTTTGCATCTGGCTGGTTGAACTGAGCAATCAGCGCTGGCAAGTAAAGAAGCGACGAGGCAAAGATGACTGGCACAACGCCGGCCATGTTGACCTTGATTGGAATGTAGGTGTTCTGACCACCGTAGGTGCGACGACCGACCATACGCTTCGCGTACTGAACCGGAATTCGGCGCTGTGACTGCTCAACCAGGATGACTAGGCCAACCACTAGAACACCGATGCCGATAACGATTAGCAGAGTCTCGATGCTCTTTGTCTCGGCGATGCCGAAAAGTGAAGCAGGGAACTTAGCTGCAATCGAAGCGAAGATTAGAAGTGACATACCGTTACCAACGCCACGCTCGGTGATGAGCTCACCCATCCACATGATTAGACCGGTACCCGCGGTCATGGTGATAACCATGAGGGCAACAGCTAGTGGAGATGAGTCGGTAAGGATTGGAAGCACACAGTCTGCACCGAATAGCGCACCCTGGCGGGCTACGGCGATAAGCGTGGTTGACTGAAGCAGACCTAGCGCGATGGTTAGGTAGCGGGTGTACTGAGTAAGGGTTGCCTGACCAGCAGGGCCCTCCTTGTACAACGCTTCAAAGCGTGGAATGACCACGCGAAGCAACTGGGTGATGATCGAAGCCGTGATGTACGGCATGATTCCCAGCGCAAAGATAGAAAGCTGAAGCAAAGCGCCACCCGAGAACAGGTTGACGAGCTCATAGAGCCCGCTGGTGTTCTGGGTCTGTGCTAGACACTTTTGAACGTTGCCATAGTCAACGAATGGGGCAGGAATAAACGAGCCCAAACGGAAAATGGCAACGATCGCAAGCGTAAAAGCAAGCTTGTTACGCAGGTCCGGAGTGCGGAATGCACGAACAATAGCGCTAAGCAACTTAAGCCTCCTGGCTTTTAAGGACTAGTCGGTGACTAGTCGTTAACCGAGCCACCAGCGGCGACGATCTTGGCCTTTGCAGACTCTGAGATCTTGTCAACGCTGACATTGAGTTTAACCGAGATGTCGCCATCGCCAAGTACCTTCACAGGCTCGTTCTTGCGAACTGCACCCTTTAGTACTAGATCGGCTACGGTCACGTCTCCACCCTTAGGGTAAAGCTCGGCTAGCTTCTCGACGTTTACAACCTGGTACTCCACGCGGAATGGGTTCTTGAAACCACGAAGCTTAGGAGTACGCATTACTAGACGCACGCCACCACCTTCGAAGCCAGGACGAACCTGGTAACGAGCCTTAGTACCCTTGGTACCACGACCAGCGGTCTTACCCTTAGACGCTTCACCACGACCAACACGAGTGCGGTCTTTCTTTGATCCAGGAGCTGGACGTAGGTGGTGAACCTTAAGTACGGTTACCTTCTCTGCAGGAGCAGCAGCCTTCTTGGCAGCGGCCTTAGGAGCGGCAGCCTTAGCCGGAGCCTTGACCTCCTTCTCTTCAGCAGCAGCCTTTGGTGCAGCAGCCTTAGCTGGTGCAGCCTTGGCGGCAGGTGCCTTTGCAGCGGTAGTCTTTGCGGCTGCCTTAGGAGCAGCAGCCTTCGGAGCGGCTGCCTTTGCAGGCGCCTTCTTCTCTTCAGCCATTAGTTGATCTCCTCAACCTTTACTAGGTGTGCGACGGTGCGAACCATGCCACGAACCGAAAGGCTGTCATCTTTGACAATGATGTCGCCGATGCGCTTTAGGCCCAGGGTGCGAAGAGTCTCGCGCTGGTTTGGCTTGTTACCGATAGCACTCTTGATCTGAGTTACCTTGAGACGAGTAGCCATTAGGCACCTGCCTTCTGCTGGCGAAGAAGACCTGCCGGAGCAACTTCTTCGATGCTTAGGCCACGACGTGCTGCAACTGCTGCTGGCTCTTCGAGCATGCGCAGTGCCTCAATGGTGGCGTGAACGATGTTGATGGTGTTTGAAGAACCCAATGACTTCGAAAGAACGTCGTGGATACCTGCACACTCAAGAACTGCACGAACTGGACCACCGGCGATAACACCGGTACCAGCTGCAGCTGGACGAAGAAGTACTACACCAGCAGCTGCCTCGCCCTGAACCGGGTGAGGAATGGTGCTTGCGATGCGAGGAACGCGGAAGAAGTTCTTCTTTGCCTCTTCGACACCCTTAGCAATAGCTGAAGGTACTTCTTTTGACTTGCCGTAACCGACGCCGACTAGACCGTTGCCGTCACCGACAACTACTAGAGCGGTGAAGCTAAAGCGGCGACCACCCTTAACAACCTTTGATACACGGTTGATGGTGACAACGCGCTCTAGGAACTCGCTCTTCTTCTCTTCGCGCTCGCGACGGTCACCCTTAGGTGCGCGCTCGCGTGACCCACGACGCGCTTCGCGCTCGTCGGTGCCGGTTGCTTCTGCAACAACAGTGGTTGCTGCCTCAGTTGACTCAGTTGACAACTTTTGCTCCTTGTTCTCAGTCATTAGAGGACCAACCCACCCTCGCGTGCGCCATCTGCGATAGCTGCAACACGACCGGCGTACTTGTTACCGCCACGGTCGAAGATAACCTCTGAGATGCCAGCAGCCTTGGCGCGCTCTGCAACTAGCAGACCAACAGCCTTTGACTTAGCCGACTTGTCGTCCTTTGATGAACGGAAGTTCGCTTCCATGGTTGAAGCTGACGCAAGGGTAATGCCCTTGGTGTCGTCAACAACCTGAACGAATACGTGGCGTGCTGAGCGGGTTACGACCAAGCGTGGACGTAGGCCGGTGCCTGCGATCTTCTTGCGAAGACGTAGGTGACGACGGGTACGTGCAGCAGCCTTGCTCTTGCCGCGGGTTCTAGTAGTTAGACCCATGATTACTTACCACTCTTTCCGGCCTTGCGGCGAACGACCTCGCCTGCGTAGCGAACACCCTTGCCCTTGTAAGGCTCTGGCTTGCGTAGCTTGCGTAGGTTTGCGGCAACCTCACCAACGGCCTGCTTGTCGATACCCGACACGGTGACCTTGGTGTTGCCCTCAACGGTGAAAGTGATGCCGGCAGGAGCCTGCACCAAGATTGGGTGCGAGTAACCAAGCGCAAACTCAATGTCTGAGCCCTTTGCGGTCACACGGTAACCGGTACCAACGATCTCAAGACCCTTGGTAAAGCCGGTGGTAACACCCTGGATGTTGTTTGCGATCAAGGTGCGAGTTAGACCGTGAAGCGAACGTGAAACACGCTCGTCGTCAGGGCGGGTAACAACGATGCTGTCGCCCTCAACTGCTGCGGTGATCGGAGCTGGAACGGTGTGGGTCAGGGTGCCCTTTGAGCCCTTGACTGAAACAACGTTGCCATCAATCTTTACTTCGACGCCGGCTGGAACCGGAATCGGCAATCTACCAATACGTGACATCTGTGATTACCAAACGTAGGCGAGGACTTCTCCGCCTACTCCCTTCTTGGCAGCCTGACGGTCAGTTAGTAGACCGGATGAAGTGGACAGGATTGCGATGCCAAGACCGCCCAATACGCGTGGAAGCTCGGTTGACTTTGCGTAAACGCGAAGACCTGGCTTTGAAACACGCTTGATGCCAGCGATTGAACGCTCGCGGTTTGGACCGTACTTTAGCTCGACGCTAAGGGTCTTGCCGACCTCTGCGTCTTCGACCTTGATGCTTGCTACGTAACCCTCAGACTTGAGGATCTCTGCGATGTTCGCCTTTAGCTTGCTGTAAGGCAGGCTGACTGACTCGTGGTACGCAGAGTTTGCGTTGCGAAGCCGGGTCAGAAAATCTGCTACCGGATCTGTCATTGTCATGGTGTTGCACCTTCCTCGGAGGTATCCAGGCCGTTTACAAGCGGCTGGACCTTACCGATTTCTTTTATTAGTTGGTCTTGAACGGGAAGCCAAGTGCCTTTAGAAGCGCACGGCCCTCATCGTTGTTGCTTGCGGTGGTAACGACAGTGATGTCCATACCACGCGAGCGGTCGATGTTGTCTTGGTTGATCTCGTGGAACACGTTCTGCTCTGAGAGACCAAAGGTGTAGTTACCCTTGCCGTCGAACTGCTGGTCGCTCAAACCGCGGAAGTCGCGGATACGAGGAAGAGCTAGTGATAGCAAACGGTCTAGGAATTCCCACATGCGGTCGCCACGAAGAGTTACGTGAGCACCGATTGCCTGGCCTTCGCGAAGCTTGAACTGCGCAATTGACTTGCGAGCAAGGTTAACCTGTGGCTTCTGACCGGTAATTGCGGTTAGGTCCTTTACGGCGCCATCGATGAGCTTGCCATCTTTAGCGGCGTCGCCGACACCCATGTTCACAACGATCTTGGTTAGGTTTGGAACCTGGTGAGGGTTGGTGAAACCGAATTCCTTTGCAAGTGCCGCAGCAATTTCTGCGCGGTACTGAGCCTTTAGACGCGGAAGCGCCTTAGCTGCTGGAGCAGTCTTCTTGTCAGCCATTAGATGTCCTTACCCGACTTCTTCGCGATGCGAACGCGAACAGTCTTCTTAACGCCGTTTACGGTCTTGGTCTCTAGACGTGCACCGATACGGGTTGGCTTCTTGGTTGATGGGTCAACAAGAGCAACGTTTGAAATGTGAATCGGAGCCTCAACAACCTCAATGCCACCAGTCTTGGTGCCGCGGTCGGTCTGGCCAACCTTGGTGTGCTTGGTGATTAGGTTGATGCCCTCGACTAGAACGCGGTTGGTTTCCTTGTTTACAGAAAGCACGGTGCCGGTCTTGCCGCGGTCGCCGCCCTTAGCCTGCTTGCGGCCAGTGATGACTACTACGGTGTCGCCCTTTTTGATGGTCGCCATGATTAAATAACCTCCGGTGCTAGCGAGATGATCTTCATGAACTTCTTGTCACGAAGCTCGCGGCCAACTGGACCGAAGATGCGGGTACCCTGAGGCTCGCCATCCTTCTTGATGATCACAGCAGCGTTCTCGTCGAACTTGATGTAAGAACCATCTGGACGACGGGTCTCCTTCTTGGTGCGCACGATGACAGCCTTGACGACATCACCCTTCTTGACGTTGCCGCCAGGAATTGCGTCTTTTACGGTGGCAACGACTAGGTCGCCTAGGCCCGCGTAGCGGCGCTTTGAGCCGCCAAGAACACGGATAACCAAGATTTCTTTGGCGCCGGTGTTGTCGGCAACCTTACATCTGGATTCCTGTTGAAGCATTTTTTACTCCTTGTTATACGAACACCCATTACCGACGGGTGATCGAGGGGTGATTACTTGGCCTTTTCGACGATTTCGACTAGGCGCCAGTTCTTGGTTGCTGAAAGTGGGCGGGTCTCGTTGATTACAACGAGGTCACCGATGCCTGCAGCATTGAGCTCATCGTGAGCCTTAACCTTGGTTGAGCGGCGAATAACCTTGCCGTAAAGCGGGTGCTTTACGCGGTCTTCAACCTCTACAACGATGGTCTTGTCCATTTTGTCGCTGACAACGTAGCCACGACGAGACTTGCGGTAACCGCGCTCTTCTGCAGCTGCTGGAGCCTCGACCTTAGTCTTCTTCTCAGCCATTGTTATGCCTCCTCGGTGGCAGCAGCATCAGTTGACGCTGCCTTCTTAGCCTTGGTAGCTGGCTTGGCGGCCGCAGCAGTTGGAACTGCACGAATACCGAGCTCACGCTCACGGATGATGGTGTAGATACGAGCAATGTCGCGCTTTACGGCACGTAGACGACCGTGGCTCTCTAGCTGGCCGGTAGCCGACTGAAAACGTAGGTTGAATAGCTCTTCACGAGCCTTCTTTAGCTCTTCTACCAATACTGAATCCTCGATCTTGTCGAGATCAGCTGACTGTAGGTTCTTTGAACCGATCGCCATTATGCGTCACCTTCTTCACGCTTGATGATGCGTGCCTTTAGAGGCAGCTTGTGGATTGCGCGGGTCATTGCCTCGCGAGCAAGCTGCTCGCTAACACCAGATACCTCGAAAAGTACGCGGCCAGGCTTGACGTTTGCTACCCACCACTCCGGTGAACCCTTACCTGAACCCATGCGGGTTTCGGCTGGCTTCTTGGTTAGTGGACGGTCTGGATAGATGTTGATCCATACCTTTCCACCACGCTTGATGTGACGGGTCATTGCGATACGAGCAGACTCGATCTGACGGTTGGTTACGTATGCAGGAGTTAGAGCCTGAATACCGAACTCACCGAAAGCTACGGTGGTTCCGCCAGATGCAATACCCGAACGCTTCGGGTGGTGCTGCTTGCGGTGCTTTACGCGACGTGGAATCAACATGATTAGGCCTCAACCTTCTCGGCTGCAGGGGCTGCTGCCACTGGAGCTGCTGCTGCAGGAGCGTCGTTGTTGCGGCGTGGGCGGTCTGAGCGCTCTGGGCGCTTAGGCGCATTTGCCTGCTGAACGGCTAGCTCCTTGTTGGTGATGTCACCCTTGTAGATCCATACCTTTACACCGATGCGACCGAAAACGGTCTTGGCCTCGTAGAAGCCGTAGTCGATGTTGGCACGAAGGGTGTGTAGAGGCACACGGCCTTCACGGTAGAACTCGGTGCGAGACATTTCGGCTCCGCCAAGACGACCGGCACAAGCGATACGAATACCCTTTGCACCCTGGCGCATTGCACCCTGCATGCCCTTACGCATTGCGCGGCGGAAAGCCACACGAGCGTTTAGCTGCTCGGCTACACCCTGAGCAACCAACTGAGCGTCGATCTCTGGGTTCTTAACCTCAAGGATGTTCAGCTGAATCTGCTTGCCGGTTAGCTTCTCTAGGTCTGCGCGAATAGCCTCAGCCTCTGCACCACGACGGCCAATTACTAGGCCTGGGCGAGCGGTGTGGATGTCAACGCGAACACGGTCACGGGTGCGCTCGATCTCAACACGTGAGACACCAGCGCGGTCTAGGCGGCTGGTTAGAAGTGCGCGAACCTTGATGTCCTCGGTTACGTAGTCCTGGTAACGCTGACCCTTTTTGGTTGAGTCAGAGAACCAGCGCGATACGTGATCGGTGGTGATTCCTAGACGGAAACCGTATGGGTTAACTTTTTGACCCATTAGTTGCCACCTTTCTTAGCAGCTGCCTTGTTAGCAACCTCGTCTGGAGTTGCAACCACAACGGTGATGTGGCTGGTGCGCTTCAAGATCTGGAATGCGCGACCCTGTGCACGAGGCTGGAACCTCTTCAGGGTGGTGCCCTCGTCTACAAACGCTGCTGATACGAACAGGTCGTCCTCGTTGAGGAAGGTGTTGCTTGCGTCGGCCTTGACCTTAGCGTTAGCAACTGCTGCCTGTACTAGCTTGAAGATTGGCTCGCTGGCTGCCTGAGGTGCGAACTTCAGGATGGCCATGGCCTCAGAGGCCTGCTTTCCGCGGATCAGGTTAACGACGCGGCGAGCCTTCATTGGGGTGACGCGGATGTGACGCACGCGTGCGACTGCTTCCATTGTCTTTCCTCTCGTCTTTCAGGCGCCGCTTACTTGCGGCGACCCTTCTTGTCGTCCTTCACGTGTCCACGGAAGGTGCGGGTTGGTGAGAATTCGCCTAGCTTGTGACCAATCATGGACTCAGTGACGAAAACAGGGATGTGCTTGCGACCGTCGTGCACAGCGATGGTGTGACCCAACATTGCTGGAACGATCATCGAGCGGCGTGACCAGGTCTTGATCACATTCTGGGTTCCGGCTTCGTTTTGCTTGGCTACCTTCTTGAAAAGGTGGTCATCAACGAAAGGACCCTTCTTTAGACTGCGTGGCATATGTTCAGACTCCTACTAACGCTTCTTGCCGACGGTACGACGACGAACGATGAGCTTGTCGCTTGGAAGGTTTGGCTTGCGGGTGCGGCCTTCAGCCTGACCCCAAGGGGTTACTGGGTGACGACCACCAGAGGTCTTACCTTCACCACCACCGTGTGGGTGATCAACAGGGTTCATGGCAACACCACGAACGGTTGGGCGAACGCCCTTCCAGCGCATACGGCCGGCCTTACCCCAGTTGATGTTTGACTGCTCGGCGTTGCCGACCTCGCCAACGGTTGCGCGGCAGCGTGCGTCTACGTTACGGATTTCACCTGAAGGTAGACGAAGCTGTGCGTAAGGTCCATCCTTAGCAACCAAACGAACTGATGCACCAGCTGAACGGGCCATCTTGGCACCGCCGCCTGGCTTTAGCTCGATTGCGTGGATTACGGTACCAACCGGGATGTTCTTCAATGGAAGAGCGTTGCCCGGCTTGATGTCTGCACCTGCACCCTGCTCAATGCGGTCGCCCTGCTTTAGCTTGTTCGGCGCAATGATGTAGCGCTTCTCGCCGTCTGCGTAGTGCAGAAGAGCGATGTTAGCGGTACGGTTCGGGTCGTACTCGATGTGAGCAACGGTAGCTGGAACGCCATCCTTGTCGTGACGACGGAAGTCGATGACGCGGTACTGGCGCTTGTGGCCACCACCGATGTGGCGGGTGGTGATGCGACCAGCTGAGTTGCGGCCACCGGTCTTGCTTAGTGGACGGAGCAGCGACTTCTCTGGGGTTGAGCGGGTGATTTCAGCAAAATCTGAAACCGACGAACCGCGACGACCAGGAGTCGTTGGCTTGTACTTACGGATACCCATTTTGTATGTTCCTCTACTTCCGCTTAACCGACGTTGGTGAAGATGTCGATGGTGCCGGACTTTAGGGTGACGATGGCGCGCTTGGTGTCTTTGCGCTTGCCTAGACCGAACTTGGTGCGGCGGGTCTTGCCAACACGGTTCAGAGTGTTAACCGAAGCAACCTTGACGCCGAAGATAACCTCGATGGCCTGCTTGATTTCGGTCTTGTTCGAACGTGGGTCCACCTCAAAGGTGTACTTTCCGTTGTCGATCAATGCGTAGCTCTTCTCAGAGACGATTGGCTTGATGATGACCTCGCGTGGGTCTTTGTTGATCGCAGTCATGCTTATGCCTCCTTGGCGGCCTCAGCCGAAGTTGCAACAGCCTTAGCCGATGCGCCCTTGGCAGGACCTGCGATGTATGCGTCAAGTGCTGACTTGGTGAATACCAAGTCGTCGCTCAACAAGATGTCGTAAGCGTTTAGCTGGTCAACAGGCAGAACGTGAACGTTCTGAAGGTTGCGCAAGCTCTTGTAGCTGGTGTCGTCGGTGCGGTCTAGAACAACTAGAACGTTGCGACGCTGAGTTAGCTGAGCAAGAATTGCGGCCGCTGCCTTGGTTGAAGGCGCTGAACCAATTGCGAACTCTGCGATGACGTGTAGACGGCCGTTGCGTGCACGGTCAGAAACCGCACCGCGAATTGCAGCAGCCTTCATCTTCTTAGGGGTGCGCTGGTCGTAGTCGCGTGGCTTTGGACCGTGAGCAATGTAACCACCGCGCATCTGAGGAGCACGCATCGAGCCCTGACGAGCGCGACCGGTTCCCTTCTGCTTAAAAGGCTTCTTACCGGTACCAGAAACCTCGTTGTGACGCTTGGTTGAGCTGGTTCCCTGGCGAGCTGCTGCTAGCTGAGCAACAACAACCTGGTGGATTAGTGGAACGTTGGTCTGGACATCGAAAAGGTCTGCAGGAAGCTCTGCTGAGCCTGCCTTCTTACCTGCGACGTCGAGAACGTCAATCTTGGTGACTTCGGTCATTAGAGTTACGCTCCCTTCACTGCGTTGCGGACGAATACGAGCTGACCCTTAGGACCAGGTACGGCACCCTTGATTAGCAATAGACCCTTTTCGGCGTCGATTGCGTGCAGGGTTAGGTTCATTGCGGTGGTGCGAGCGCCACCCATGCGACCAGCCATACGGGTTCCCTTGAACACGCGTGATGGAGTCGATGAGGCACCGATCGAACCAGGCTTGCGGTGGTTGCGGTGTGCACCGTGTGATGCACCTACACCCGAGAAGCCGTGGCGCTTCATGTGACCTGCGAAGCCCTTACCCTTTGAGGTTCCTACGACGTCGACCAGCTGGCCAACCTCTAGTACCTCAACACCGAGCTCCTGGCCTACTGAGTAGTCAGCAGCGTCTGCGGTGCGAATCTCGGCGATGTGACGACGAGGAGTAACGCCTGCCTTGGCAAAGTGACCAGCTAGAGGCTGGGTGGTCTTGCGTGGGTCGATAGCGCCGTATGCGATCTGGATAGCTGAGTAGCCATCGATCTCGTTGTTCTTGATCTGGGTGACAACGTTCGAGCCAGCCTCAACGACGGTGACAGGAACAAGCTTGTTGTTCTCGTCCCATACCTGAGTCATGCCGAGCTTCTTGCCCAGAAGTCCCTTGACGGTTCTGTTGGTAGACATGATTTTCCTTAGAGCTTGATCTCGATGTTGACGTCTGCCGGAAGGTCGAGACGCATCAGAGAGTCAACTGCCTTAGGAGTTGGGTCAATGATGTCGATAACGCGCTTGTGGGTGCGCATCTCGAAGTGCTCGCGGCTGTCCTTGTACTTGTGCGGTGAGCGGATCACACACACAACGTTCTTTTCGGTCGGCAAAGGCACTGGGCCCACAACGGTCGCACCGGCACGGGTAACCGTGTCGACGATCTTGCGTGCCGAAGTGTCAATGACCTCGTGGTCATAAGACTTAAGTCGAATGCGGATTTTCTGTCCGGCCATCTTGACTCGCTCTCGTTCTACCCGTGATTTCTCACGGGACGCTTAGTAGCACTACTTCTGTTGCACCACTGTTCTTCTGTCAAAACCCAGTTGCCTGGGGTACTGCTTGTCCGACCCACGCTGTCGGGCGTGTCGCGCTTTTTTACAAGCACAAACCCGAAAACTCTTGGTCGGATACATTTTTGTTCAGCTGCCGGGGGAACCAACCTTGCGGTGATTCACATGCCTGCAGTGGTTCACGCAAGAAAGCGCGACTACTCACGAACTTGTCTATCTTGCCACAGTTCTGGGGCTCAAAGCAAATTAAATCTTGGGCGAATATTTAGAACATCGTGTTGTTGTTTACCGATGTCGCCGGCACCAGCTGAAGCACATCCCAGTGTTCGACAATTTTGCCGTTTTCGAGGCGATAAAAGTCAGCCACCGCTGCCTCGGCCCCACCCTTTGGAAAAGCCCTCACGTGAACCACTGCCAGATCGCCATCGACCAGAATCTTTTTGATCTCAAAGTTGGCATTTGG
Source organism: Actinomycetota bacterium (assembly GCA_041180145.1). Lineage (GTDB taxonomy): Bacteria > Actinomycetota > Actinomycetes > Actinomycetales > Microbacteriaceae > Rhodoluna. Next base: position 49,109 of record JBEGSA010000005.1, read on the forward strand.
GTGGCCAAACTTTTCGGCGAGCGCATCGATTGCGGCCTGAGCGCCATCGGCGATGGTCGGGTTGTGTTGAATGTATGAAGCACCCGCGACGAACTTATCGAAAGCGCGCTTGACGTCTCGCTGGTGATAGAAAATCTCGGCGAACTCGGTCATGATTTCGCGATTGTCTTGAGCCATCTGTTCGCCTCTAGGTTCGGCCCCTCATCAGGGCTAATTTCTGCGTTACTTTGAGAAGGCCGCGTCGAAAGCGCCTGCTGGCTTTTCCCAGAGCAACGAACGCACAAACCCAACGGCTTCTTTAGCTCCAAGCAGGCGGTCCATGCCGGCGTCTTCCCACTCAACCGAGATTGGGCCCTTGTAGCCGATGAATTCGAGGGCGCGGAAGCTGTCTTCCCATGGCACATCGCCGTGACCGGTTGAAACGAAGTCCCAGCCGCGCTGCATGTGTGACCAAGGCAGGTGCGAGCCCATGACTCCCCTGCGGCCGTTGCCCAGACGCATGCGGGTGTCTTTGCAATCCACGTGATAAATGCGATCGGCAAAATCAAGGATGAATGCCACCGGGTCTAGGTTCTGCCACATCATGTGCGATGGATCCCAGTTCAAACCGAAGGCTGGCCGATGGTCGATGGCCTCTAGGGTCTTTACGGTTGTGTAGTAGTCGTATGCGATCTCGCTTGGGTGCACTTCGTGTGCGAACCGGACTCCCTCGGCGTCAAACACATCGAGAATTGGATTCCAGCGGTCGGCAAAGTCTTGGTAGCCGGCATCGATTACTGATTCTGGCACCGGCGGGAACATGGCGACGTATTGCCAAATACTTGAGCCTGTAAAACCAACAACTGTGTCAACGCCAAGCTTGCGAGCAACTCGAGCCGCGCGCTTCTGCTCTTCGGCGGCACGCTGGCGAACGCCCTCAGCCTCGCCATCTCCCCACATATAGTCGCGAAGAATCGCCTCGTGACGAAAATCGATTGGGTTATCGCAAACTGCCTGGCCGCTCAGGTGGGTCGAGATTGCGTAAACGTTGAGGTTATATTTGTCGAGAATGTCTCGACGACTCTGAAGATACGACGGATCTTCCTCTGCACGCTTGAGATCGAGGTGATCTCCCCAGGTGCAAATTTCGAGTCCGTCGTATCCCCAAGAAGCTGCTAGCCGAGCGACTTCTTCGAAAGGTAGATCTGCCCACTGACCAGTGAACAGGGTTACTGGGTGATTGGATTTCTGTGACGACATTGTGCAGATACCTTTCTTAGTTGCCTATTACATGAATTTCTTCATGAAGTCTTGCTGCTGACGAACAACAACAAATGGGTCCACTTCTCCGATGTTAGCGAAGGCGTGACCCTCCCACTCTGATGAGATGTAGCCATCGAAGCCGCCCTCGGCAAAAATGCGAGTGTGCTTCTCGTAGTCGATTGCCTCAACCGATCCATCGTCATTCATGTCGAAGAACTTGGCGTGGATGTGCACCACCTGGTGCATGATGTCCTTCCACTCCTCAGGTGCGACGTGACCGTTCATGTTGAACGCCATGCGACCGAATGGGCCCAGGGTGTTTGCATCGATTCCGCGACTTGCTAGGTACTCCACGAATCCGGCAATGCGCTCTGGGTTTGGTGCGTCTGAAGCCCAGAATTCAAGTGCCTTCTGGATGGCAGCCTCATCGAGCCCGCGGTCGCGGAAAGTCTGAAGCATCGAACGACCCATGGTGTGCATGGTTGATGAGAAGTCGGGAACAAAACCCAAAAGCGGGCTGTCTAACTTTGCATAGGTGTCACGAATTTTCATGACCTTTTCGCTGTTCGGGCCCTCGGGTGCGTGAATTTCGTAGCCAAGCTTTACGTTCAAGCGCTCTGCGTGAGGCAATAGCCTGGTCAAAAGTTCGCCTGAAGCACTTTGAATCTTGATGGTCGGGAACCCCATCTTCGCGCCGGCTTCAATCTGCTTCAGCACGAACTCGTATTCTTCGTCCTGAGTCATCTCTTTGGCGCGGTTACGGCCCATGTCTAGGTTGGTGCCGTACATAGAAGGCACGAAACCGTATTTGTCGACATAGCCCTTCCATTCGTTTATGAATGAGTCAGGGGTCTCTGGGTAGGTGCGCACAGTCTGCGAAGCCATGATCTCAACACCGGGGCCGATACCCATGTCAACAACGCGCTTGAGCATTGAATCGAGATTGTATTCACCGGCTGCCCACTCTGCTGCGAAAGAGTAGAGAGTTACGCCAAGCTTGAATTTTGCTTTAGTGGTTACTTCGGTCATGATTTATGCCTGCACTTTCAAGTTGACTACTTGGTGAACGATGTTTGGAAGGTAAAGGCCCGGCTTGATCTGCATGTAAGGCAAGCGCATCTCTACGTGAATGGTGATTTCGTGCTCTTCGCCAGCAACGCCCGGTTTACCTAGATCCATGTCTAGGTATGCGCGATCTTGCATGAACCACAAGGTCTCCCACTGATTTGGAACCTCGCTCATTGGCCAAGTGTCCTCATTGAGTCGCAAGGACAGTTTGTCCTGCGGCACTGGAGTGCCGTCAACTGAGACATCAATTGAAGTGATTGATGAAACCCACAGGCTGCGGTACCAGGGAACGGTAAGCGCCAGTGAGATTCCGTTCGCGGTAGCGGTGAGGCTCTTCGAATTGAGGAGCGTATCGTGAGTTGCCATTATGCGGTGGTCCTAACTTGATAGCCGTAGTTTTTCATAATTTCGCGGATGCGCTTTTGGTGTCCATCCACCTGGTCAAACGGGTTGCTCCAGTTATCCCAGTGGAAGCCTTCGTATTCGCTTGAGATTGACCCGGTATAACCGGAATCCGCGTATACCTTCAGGATGTCAACCAAAGGAGTGGTTGGCTCATCGCCGTTGGCATCCATTCCAAAGAACTTGCCGTGAGTGTGCCAAACGAGGTGCATGATGTCTGCCCACTCGCTTGGGTCGGCGTGGCCAAAGAGGCCACAGTGGTTGATGGCATAGTCGATTGCGGTTTCGCCAAAGCCGTACTTCGCAGCGATGCCGGCAACCTGGCCCATGCGCATGCCCTGGGTGCGACCATCCTTTGGTGCACCTTCAGCGTGGTGAACCTGCCATAGGTCGAGCAGCTCTTTGATCATGTCTTCTGGAACACCGGTCTTGCGGTACTTCTCGAGCAGCGAAGGCGGCATTCCAACCGTGGTAGCCCCGAAGTCTGGAACGAATCCAAGGTAGCCAGAGTTGAGCTTTTCGTAGCGCTCTAGGTGCGCCTGCATTTCAACGTGACGAGGTGAGTGGTGCGAGTGAACCTCAAGACCAAGCTTGACGTTTGCCTTCTCGGCAACCGGCAACAGGGCCTCCATGACATCGGGGGTCATCGAGATTTGAACACGGGCAACCGGGAAACCTAGCTTCGAGGCCAGGTTGATCTGCGCAGCCATGTAGGCAATCATCTCGTCGTGGGTAAGCAGACGGTCACGACGCAAACCAAGGTCGGCGTTTACCGCAAGCGAGGTTGGAATCAGACCAAGCTCGGCAATTAGATCTTTGAACTTGCCGATGAATTCATCGCCTGGGTTTGGAAAGTTGCGAATGCTCTGAAAACCGATGACCTCTAGACCGGGGCCCTGACCGCGACGAGCAACCTCACGGATTAGCTCCTCCATGGTCATCTCACGCTGGTGGAACATGCGGGTGTAGCTGTAAAGGGTGGTTCCCTGCAGGTGGCCCTGCTTCAACTCAGACATTATGCGGCCTTCTTTTCAAGCTTCATGGTGTTTCGATTGCCCTCGTGAACCAACAGAGTTCCGGCGCCAGCATCGATGTATGGAATGTAGATGCCGAGACCGACGTGAACTTCGTGGTCTGCAGCTGGATCAAGCGCGGCTACGGCCTCGTCGCTGAGGGTGCCCGATAGGAATGCCGTGTCTGCGACAAACCACCACTGCTCGTACAGCGGCGGCAACTCATCTTCGCGATAGTTCACGCCGTTGATCAACCACTTTGTCGATGCCTTATCGATTGCAAACCCATCGATTTCTAGCACTAGGTCGCAAACCGAAGAAAGCGGCAGAGCTCGATACCAAGGCATGCGAACACCCACGGTTAGGGTGTTGCCTTCGAGCCGAAGCGAACCCGGCTCGATGATTAGGTCTCGCATCATTTTGAAACTCCTTTGTTTACTGCCCTGGCAGCCTTAATTGCGAACGCCATGGATGTTGGTGTTGGGTTGCCGGCAGTTTCGGTGGGGATGACACCGTTGCCGCCGACATAGAGGTTTTCAAAACCCCAGATTTTGGAATCTTGGTCACAAACGCTGGTTCCGTCATTTGACTGACCCATGCGAACGGTGCCGAGATAGTGCAGCGAGCTGCCCGGAGGCATGGTGATAGGACCATTTCCGAGCGGAGTGCCGATTGTTTCGCAGACCTCGGCAAGCAGCTCTTTAGCCTTGGCAAAACGACGGTTGTCTTCGTCGTTCCACTTATAGAACAACGAAGGCTTGGGCATGCCATAGAAGTCGGTTTCGGTTTCAGAAAATTCGACTCGGTCTTCGAAGGTGATCTGCTTTGGCACAAATAGGCCAACGCCGACAAAGGCGCCGGGGCGAGGTTCCTTCATGTCGTGCAACGGAATCGGTGAGGCATCCATCTGCATGATCTGAGCATGCACCGGGAAGGTATCCCGGTCATAAGGAATCCAACTGACACCACTGTGGGTAGCCAACGGGCCTCGCTTGGCTGCCGAACCAGAGGTATCGGTGATGTTCTCGGGAAGCTCGGCAAGACCTAGCACCTGACCGTGGTCATTTAGATAGTGGCCCATGGCGTGTGGACGAATGCCTGATTTGAACAGCAACTGGGGTGTGCGAATCGAGTCACCGGCAACGAAGACTGCATCGGCGGAAACCTCGCGGCTCTCGCCGGTTTTCAGGTCTTTCACAACAACGCCGGTTGCCGTTTGGCCGTCGTGCAAAATCTGAGTGACGAGCGTTTCAGAGACCAAATTGAAACGGGGCGAATCGACGATATCCTCGATGATCACGTCGGTGCCAGTCCACCAAGTGCGGCCATCTTTGATTTCAACCGCCAACGGCATTGGCTGAACAAAGCGGTCTGGGGTGCGACCAACGTTGTATCTAGCGCCCAGGATGTCGCGCAACTGTTTGCCCATCGGCCAGTTTTCGAAGGCACTCTGAGTGACCTTAAGCATTGACCAAGCTTCATCGAGGTCGCGATCGTATTCGGAGCGGTCGATGAATTCTGGAACCTCGCCCGCACCAAATCGTGGGCAGGCGCAAGTCCAGTGCGCACCCATACCGCCAACGTTTGCCGACATCGCGGTGGCTGGCATTTGTGAGTCTGGCTTTTCTTCGACCAAGAATGTTCCAGGTCGAGCGGTAACCACACCGGTGTGCATCTTTGAGGCATCGTGTGGTTTGCCGGCGTGCGGGCCCTGGCACTTCATCTGTGCCTCAACCATTTCTGCCTCTGAGTCGAGCGTGCGCACGTGACGACCAAGCGGTTTGGTGGCCGCTGGGCCTACTTCGAACATGGTGATGTTTGCAGCTGGGTTTAGGTCATGCAGTTTTTTGGCGAAGGCTGAACCGATTGGTCCCGATCCGACTACAACAATGTGACTCATTGGCCATTGACCATAGCGGGCACGTTCCCCACCTCTACCCAACCTTTAGATTTGACTGAACGCAGAACTGCATCGGCAAGTTGAGCCCCGCGCAAACCGTCTGCAAAGGTCGGCATGACCTCTGACTTGGGGGCACCGGCGTGAGCCGAGTAAACATCTGACACAAAGTCATTGAAGCAGGTTTGATAACCCTGCGGGTGACCGGCAGGCAAAGAGTTTGCTCGAACGGCTAGCCCGGCTTGGGCATTTGGGTCACGGCGAACGATCTTGTTGTCACCTAGGGTGCCAACCCAGCCGGTTTCAGGGTGCTCTTGGTCGAACGAGTATGACTCTTGGGTGCCATCAAAAGAAAACCACAGGCGGTTTGAACGACCAGCGCTTGCCTGGCTAATGACTGCCGAACCCACTGCACCCTTGTCGGTTTCAAAAGTAACCAGTGCGCCATCTTCGGTGTCTGACTCGTGAACCTTGGCCATCAAAGCGTTCAACTTGGTCACCCGGTGGCCGGTAACGAATTCCATTAGGTCAAACCAATGCACACCGATGTCGCCAAAGGCACGGGTTGGGCCGCCGGCAGCAGAGTTGCTGCGCCAGTTGGTAGTCATCGAGGCCGCAAGCCAGTCTTGAAGATATGAACCGTGCAGCAGCCAAAGGTTGTTATCGGTGTTCTCGGCGATGCGCTTGCGAAGCTCGAGCACCATGGCGTGATAGCGGTAAACGAATGGAACCGCTGTTACTTTTGCCTTGCCCGCGAGGTCATTAAGAAGTTGGGCATCTTCGACATTGGTAGCTAGCGGTTTTTCAACAACCACACTGATGCCACGTTCGATTGCAGCCTTGGCGAATTCGAGGTGCGTCGAGTTAGGGGTGCATACGTGAAGAACGTCTGGTGCCGCATCGAGCAAGGCGTCGATAGACGCAAAGCCCTTAGAGCCTCTAAAAGTAGATGCGATACTCTCAGCCTTTTGCAGCGAGCTGCCGGCAAAGCCCACTAGCTCGATGCCATTGGTTTGAATGGCCTGGCCGTGAACAGCTCCCATGAAGCCCGTTCCAATGACCGCTGCTTTCATAGCCGCTCCGCCTTTTTGCAAATCACTACCTCGGTATCGACACTGATACTTCGGTAGCGAACCGCTACACTTAAGTCCTAATCGACCATCTTCTGATGGATACATTCAGTCTATTGTCGATTTTCGACAAAAGTCAATCTGAGTCGATAACGATTTGGTAAGGGTGGGGCTAACTTGAATTCTCCAGAAACCGTTGTCTCGGTCGACGAGATGACCATCGAAGAGCACGATGCTCTATTTGTTTTGACCGAG